>PMST01000537.1 GCA_003168295.1 Actinomycetota bacterium | reverse complement strand
GGCCCTCGAGCGCGGGAAAGGGGGGCTTCAGGCGCGGGTTGCCGCGCTTGCCCTCGAGCGAGTCCAGCAGCCCCGTCTCCTCGCCGCAGATGTAGGCGCCGGCTCCGGCGTGGATGATGACGTCCAGGTCGTACCCGGAGCCGAGGATGTCGAGGCCGAGGTAGCCGGCCTCGTACGCCTCCTGCACCGCGTGCCGTAGCCGCCGGATCACGTGCAGGACCTCACCCCGGACATAGATGAACGCGTGGCTGGCCCCGATCGCGTAGGCGGCGATGGCCGCGCCCTCGATGAGGGTGTGCGGGGTGGCCATCATCAGCGGGATGTCCTTGCAGGCGCCAGGTTCGGATTCGTCCGCGTTGACCACCAGGTAATGCGGCTTGCTGTCGCCCTGCGGCAGGAAGCCCCACTTCACGCCGGTCGGGAAGCCGGCCCCGCCGCGACCGCGCAGCCCGGAGTTCTTCACGATCTCGATAACCTCGCCGCGCGACATGCCGAGCGCCTTCCGCAGCGCCCGCCAGCCGCCGGTGCGAACGTAGCCGTCCAGGGTGAAGGCGTCCGGCTGGTCCCAGTGCGCGGTCAGCACCGGGGTCAGGGTGTCGGTCACCGCGGCTCCTTCGTTTTCGTTTGGTCGCCAGTTTGGCCGCCCGCCCGCCCAGGCTCGGGCGCGGTCCAGCCGTGCTCGTGAGCGATCTTGAGGCCGACCAGGTCGGCCGGTCCCGCGGCCGGGCCCTCGGTGGCCAGGTCGTCGTTGAAGCCGGCCAGGATCCGGCCCGCCTCGCGCCAGGTGACCAGTCGCCCCGGGCCCCGGGTCGGCGTCACCTGGTTCCCTGCGCGTAGGTCGTCGGCGAGCTGGCGGGCCGACTGCGGTGTCATGTTGTCGAAGAACTCCCAGTTCACCATCATCACCGGCGCGTACTCGCAGGCGGCGTTGCACTCGAGGTGCTCGAGGCTGACCTGGCCGTCCGGCGTGGTCTCGTCGTCGCCCACGCCGAGGTGCTCGCGGAGTTCGGCGAGGATCTGGTAGCCGCCCAGGACCCCGCACACCGTGTTCGTGCACACGCCCACGTGGTACTGGCCGACCGGGCGCCGCTTGTACATGGTGTAGAAGCTGACCACCCCGGTGACGTCGGTCTCGGTCAACCCGAGCTGGCCCGCGCAGTACGCGATGCCGTCGGCGGAAACGTAGCCTTCCTCCGCCTGGACGAGATGGAGCAGCGGCAGCAGCGCCGATCTCGGCCCTGGGTACTTGCCGATGATCTGCGCCGCGTCGGCGTCTAGGCGGGAGCGCACATCGTCGCTGAACGGCATTACCTGTCCACGCCTCCCAACACCGGATCGATGCTCGCGATCGCCGGGATCACGTCGGCCAGCATGCCGCCCTCGCACAGCGCGGCGACCGACTGCATGTGGTTGAACGACGGGTCACGGAAGTGCACCCGGTAGGGCCGGGTGCCGCCGTCGCTGACAACGTGCGCGCCGAGTTCACCGCGGGCGGACTCGATCGCCGCGTACGCCTGGCCCGCGGGCACCCGGAATCCCTCCGTAATCAGCTTGAAGTGATGAATGAGCGCCTCCATGGACTGGCCCATGATGTGCGCGATGTGCTCGGGCGACGGCCCCAGTCCGTCCGGGCCGAGCGACAGCCTGGCCGGCCAGCCGATCTTGGCGTCGCGGATCATCACCGGATCTTTATCCGGGTCGGCCGGACCGCGCGACGCCAGCCGGTCGACACACTGCCTGACGATCTTCAGTGACTGCTCCATCTCGTCCATCTTGATCACGTACCGGCCGTACGCGTCGCACGTGTCGGTGACAGGCACGTCGAAGTCGTAGGTCTCATAGCCGCAGTACGGCTGGGACTTGCGCAGGTCCCAGGGCAGCCCGGTTGACCTCAGCATGGGGCCGGTCACGCTGAGGGCCATGCAGCTCGCCAGGTCCAGGTAGGCGATGCCCTTCATCCGGCCGATGAAGATCGAGTTAGCGTCGATCAGCGCGCGCAGGTCATGGACGAGTTTCGGGGCTTTTTCAAGGAACGCGCGGACCGCCTCGATAGCGCCGGGAGGCAGGTCCTCCGCCACGCCGCCCGGCCGGATGTAGGCGTGGTTCATCCGCAGTCCGGTGATCAGCTCAAACAGGTCAAGGACGCGTTCGCGCATGCGCACGCCCTGCATGAAAATCGTGGTCGCGCCGAGTTCCAGGCCCATAGGGCCGATCCCGCCCAGGTGCGACGAGATCCGGTTGAGCTCCATCATCATGACCCTGATGATCTGGGCTCGCTCGGGGATGCGGTCTTCGATGCCGAGCAGTCGTTCCACCGCGAGGCAGTACGCGGCCTCGTTGAAGAACGGCATGAGGTAGTCCATCCTGGTGCAGAACGTGACGCCCTGGGTCCAGGTGCGGAACTCCATGTTCTTCTCGATGCCGGTGTGCAGGTACCCGACGGCGGCCCGCACCTCGGAAACGGTCTCGCCCTCAAGCGTCAGGATCAGCCGGAGTACCCCGTGGGTGGACGGGTGCTGCGGGCCCATGTTGATGACGATCCGTTCGCCGCTCTCGAAGTCCCTGGCCTCGTTGGCGGCGGCGACGATCTCGTCCCAGTCCTCGCCGGAGGCCGTATAGACCCGGCCCTCCGCGGCGTCGGAGTCAGCGTCGCTCGCGCCGGCCGGCGCGTGGGGCGTCTGCCCGTGCGTCATGAGTAGTGCCTCCGCTCGTCGGGAGCCGGGATCTTCGCGCCGCGGTACTCGACCGGGATCCCGCCGAGCGGGTAGTCCTTGCGTTGCGGGTGCCCCTTCCAGTCATCTGGCATCTCGATCCTGGTGAGCGCCGGATGGCCGTCGAAGATGATCCCGAAGAAGTCCCAGGTCTCCCGCTCGTGCCAGTTACAGGCCGGGTACACGCCGACCAGCGACGGGATGTGCGGGTCCGCGTCAGGCGCGCTCACCTCGAGCCGAACCCGGCGGTTGTGAGTAATGGACAGCATGTGGTATACCGCATGCAGCTCACGGCCGGTGTCGTCCAGGTAGTGCACGCCGGATACCCCGCCGCACAGCTCGAAGCGGAGCGCCGGGTCGTCCCGGAACTGCGCCGCTACCTCGGGCAGCCGCTCCCGGCGGACGTGAAAGGTCAGCTCGCCCCGGTCCGCCACCACGCGCTCGATCGCGTCGGAGAAGCTGACCCCGGCTTCCTCCAGCGCCGCGCTCAGCGCGTCGGCGATTGCGTCGAAGTAGGAACCGTACGGACGCGGGCTGTCGATTCCAGGCACCTGGTGCACCCGGAGCAGGCCGAAACCCGAGGTGTCCGGCGTGTCCTGCACGCCGAACATGCCGGTGCGGATGACCGGCTCGGCCAGTCGCTCCTGGCCGAGCCGGGCCGGGAGGTTGGCATCGCCGGCGCCGGCACTCCCCTCGCCAGATTGGGCCTCGCCAGCGGGTGGCACCGGGCCCTGCGGCGCCTGAGATCCGTGGGTCTCCTCGGATCCCGGCTTGCCAGGCCCGCTCACAGCTGGGATTCCTCGGGTGAGGCCAGGTGCAGCGGCGTGAGGTGCAGCCGCGCTTCCTCGAGCTCGGTGATCTGCCGGTCGCGGTTCTTGCCGAGCTTGGCGTTCATGATCTTGTCGTGCAGCTTGAGGATCGCGTCGAGCAGCATCTCCGGGCGCGGCGGGCACCCGGGCAGGTAGATGTCCACCGGGATGATGTGATCCACGCCCTGCACGATCGCGTAATTGTTGAACATGCCGCCGCTTGAGGCGCACACGCCCATCGAGATGACCCACTTGGGGTCGGACATCTGGTCGTAGATCTGCCTCGTCACCGGGGCCATCTTCTGGCTGAGCCGGCCCGCCACGATCATCAGGTCCGCCTGCCGCGGGGTGCCGGAGGCCCGTTCCATGCCGAACCTGGCCAGGTCGTACCTGGGGCCGCCGGTCATCATCAGCTCGATGGCGCAGCAGGCCAGGCCGAAGGTGGCCGGCCACACCGAGCGTGCCCGGGCCCAGCCCGCCGCCTTTTCCACCGAGGTCAGCAGCACGCCGCTCGGCAGCTTCTCTTCGATACCCATGGCTCTAATCCCATTCCAGGCCGCCGCGCCGCCAGATGTACGCGTACGCGACAAGCACAGTGATGACGAAGGTGACCATCTCGACCAGGCCGAAGGCGCCGAGCTTGTTGAAGGTGACCGCCCAGGGATACAGGAAAATGATCTCGATGTCGAACACGATGAACAACATCGCGGTCAGGTAGTACTTGACCGGAACCCGGCCCCCGTCGGGCGGCACCGGCGTCGGCTCGATGCCGCACTCGTAGCTTTCCAGCTTGGCCCGGTTCCACCGCTTCGGCCCGGCTTGCGTGCCCATGAAGACGGAAAAGCTGGCGAAGCCGAGGGCGAGCACGGCCAGCACAAAGATCGGAACGTAAAGCCTCATCGACGTTCACTCCCTCCACGGGCCGGATGCCAACGTCGTCTTATCCTAGGGACTACCTGCATCGCTACTCACTCAGGGTTAGGTGCGAGTTTGGACAGGCCGTTAACCAGCCGGTCTGCCGCGTCTCCACGCGGATCGGTCAGGTTGGCGAGCAGTTTGATCGCGAACCGCATCAGCGCGGGCCTGGACATGCCGTGCTTGGTCGCGAAGTGCATCAGGTGCGGCCGGCCGATGGCCTTCACGAAGGCGCGGCCGAGCGTGTAGTAACCGCCGTACGCCTGGCTGAGCGCACGCGGGTACTCGGCCAGCACCTGCTCGGTCTCCGCCCGGCGCGCCCGCGCGAGCGCCTGGGTGACGGTGCGGGCCAAGATCTCGCCCGACTCCATCGCGTACGCTATGCCCTCGCCGTTGAAGGGGTTCACCATGCCGCCGGCGTCGCCTGCCAGCAGCAGCCCCCGGTGGTAGTGCGGGGTCCGGTTGAAGCCCATCGGCAGCGCCGCGCCCCGGATCGGCTGGGTGCGGTTCTCCTCGGTGTAGCCCCACTCGGCCGGCATCGATTTAAGCCACCGGCGCAGCAGGGCGTGGTAGTCGGTGTTGCCGAACGCGGCGCTGGTGTTCAGCAGGCCCAGGCCGACGTTAGACGTCCCGTCGCCCATGCCGAAGATCCAGCCGTACCCGGGCAGCAGCCGGTCGCCGTCCCACAGGTCGAGCCAGGACTCCAGGTAGTCGTCATCGTGCCGCGGTGTCCGGTAGTAGGTCCTGACCGCGACGCCCAGCGGGCGGTCGTCGCGCTTGCGCAGGCCCATCCCCACCGAGAGCCGCGACGAGTTGCCGTCCGCCGCCACGACGACGCGCGAGGTGTAGACCCGGGGGGACGGCTCTTGGCCGTGTTCGCCCTCGGCCTTGGCTATCACCCCGGTGATCCGGCCGGTGCGGTCGTCGATGACCGGGCCGGTCACGGTGACGCCNNTTGGCGCCGGCCTGCTGGGCCCGGCGGGCCAGCGTCTGGTCCAGGTCGTGGCGGGTCCGGACCAGGCCGTAACCGGGATAGCTGGTCAGCTCGGGCCAGGGAAGCTCGAGCCGCTTGCCCGCCCCGATCACGCGCAGGCCCTTGTTCCGCACCCAGCCGGCCTGCTCGCTGACGTCGATGCCCATGGCGACCAGGGCCTTGACCGCGCGCGGGGTCAGGCCGTCGCCGCAGACCTTCTCCCTGGGAAACCGGGACTTCTCGAGCACGAGCACGTCGAGTCCCGCCTGCGCCAGGTAAAAGGCGGTCGCCGAACCAGCCGGCCCGGCGCCCACGACGATGACATCCGCCTCATCAGCGGCCGGCTGGCCCGGGACAGCGCGGTGGCCGTCGCTGGCTCGGTTTTCCTGGGGAGCGTGTTCGGTCACTTGGTCAGATCCATAATGTCTTGTGAACCGCTTCACAAATGTTTTGCCATCAGTTTAGACCCAGCCGGCCCCGGCTTTCCTTCGGGTCAGCTCCGCCGGGCCACGTGCACGGCGACCACGCCCAGGCTCAGGTCGCGCCACCGTACCGCGGACCAGCCGGCCGCCTCGATCAGGCCGGCCAGCTCACGCTGAGCCGGCCAGTCCGTGATCGACTCGGCCAGGTATTCGTAGGCTTCCGGGCTGCGGGCGGTCCGCCGGGCGATCGCGGGCAGGATATTGAGCAGGTACCGCCGGTAAAGCTTATCGACCGGGGCAATCGTGATCGTGCTGAACTCACATACCACCAGCCGCCCGCCCGGGCGGGTCACCCGGCGCATCTCGGCCAGGGCAGCGCCGGGGCTGGCCACGTTCCGCAGCCCGAATGAGATCGTCACCGCGTCGAACGCCCCGTCGGCGAACGGCAGCCGGAGCGCGTCGCCGGCCACGAAGCCAACACGTCCCCGGCCATCGCGCAACTGGCCGTCTTGCTGGCCGGACCGGGCCAGCCGGGACCGGCCGGCCCGGAGCATGCCCAGCGAGAAATCGCAGGCCACGCAGTCGGCACCGGTGGCGGTGAAGGTCAGCGAGGAGGTGCCGGTACCCGCCGCCAGATCAAGCACGCGCTCGGAAAGGCCGGCCGCGGTGATCCGGGCCACGGCGCGCCGCCACAGCCTGACCTGACCCGCGGACAGGATGTCGTTCAGCAGGTCATAGCGACCCGCGATCGCGTCGAACATCGCCGCGACGTCGCCAGGGCGCTTGTCCAGGTGGGCACGGGCCATGGAGTCACCCTACGGGGCTAGAGCAATGCCGGGCGCTGCCAGGGCTGGCCTAGCACGTGCCCGGCCAGGAAGGCGAACACCGTCTCGTACCAGATCCGCGCGTTGCCCGGGGTGAGGATCCAGTGGTTCTCGTCGGGGAAGTACAAGAACTTGGCCTCCACCTGGTGACTGGACAGGTCCCACCAGAGCCGCAGCGCCTCGGAGATCGGCACCCGGTAGTCCTTGTTGCCGTGAATGACCAGAATCGGCGTGCGGATCTCGGTGATGTGCAGGTGCGGCGAGTTCTCCTGGTACATCTCCGGGTTGGTCAGCGGATCCCCGAATTGCGGCCGCCAGAACATCGGGTGGTCGGTGGTGCCGAACATCTGGTCAAGCATCCACAACCCGGCGTGGCTCACGATCGCCTTGAACCGGTCCGTATGGCCGGCCATCCAGTTCGCCATGTAGCCGCCGTAGGAGCCCCCCATCATGGCGACCCGGTCCGCGTCGATGTCCGGGCGGGCCGCCACGGAGTCGGTCGCGGCCATGATGTCGGCGAAGGGCCTGGCTCCCCATTGATGGTGGGCGCGGGCGATGAACTCCTGGCCGTAGCCGGTGGACAGCGCCGGATCGGGCAGCAGCACGGCGTAGCCGCGGGCGGCCATCAGCCACGGGTTCCACCGCCATGACCAGGAATTCCAGCTGCTCATCGGGCCGCCGTGCACCCAGAGCAGCAGCGGTGCCGGGCTGCTCGCGGATGCGGTTTCCGGCAGGACCAGCCACGACCTGATCCGCTGACCGTCCTCGGCGCTGGCCTCGACCTCCTCAAGCCGCCCGGGCAGCGCAAGCGGGACGCCGGGGCATTCCAAGGGGGCCGGCTCGCCCCCGGTCTTCAGGTCGATGCGGACCGGGGTCGGCGGGCTGGCCACCGTGGCCCGCAGCGCGTACAGGTACCGGCCGTCCGGTGCGACGTTCAGCTCGGTGTACGCGCCGTCATCACCGGTCACCCGGGTGAGGCCGCCCGTCTCGACGTCAACCCGGAACACCGGCCGCCGGCCGCCGTCATCGGCGGCGAAGTACAGCGAGCGCGAATCGGGCGACCAGGCCGGCTCTTGCGGCCACCGGTCCATCCCGGGTACCAGATCACGGCCCGACTCACCCGACTCACCCGAACCGTCGACGCCGAGCACGACCAGGGTTTCATCGGTGGGCCGGTCGGGGGTGGCGTGGGTTTCACGGGCGCACACGATGGACCGCCCGTCCGGTGAGACCCGCGGGCTGGAGAAGTCGAACTCGGGCACGCTGAGCAGCACCCGCCGCTTGCCGCTGGCCACGTCGATCATCACCAGCTCGCTGTGCGACTCCCCGGCGGGGTCCCACTGCCACCATCCGGTGATGAGCGACGTGCCGTCGGGCGTCAGCTCGAAGGCCTGCCCGTCCAGCGCCCGGCCCGGCTCCGGTGTCAGGTCGCGCAGCCCGGCGAACTCCGTCGCCTCCCCGGACTCCGCGGCGCCCCCGCCCTGTTCATCCCGGCCGGCCCAGTCGAGGCCGGCCTGCGGGAGGAGATCCGGGTCGGCGGCGAAGAGCCTGACCTGGTCCGGTCCGAGGTCGTGGTCCCAGAACCTGACCGGAGCTGACTCGTGCAAGATGGCGCTGATCCCAGCGTCGTTACGCTCCTGGCGCCGCCGGGCGTCGTCCGCGGCGCTGTTTCCCTCGGCCCCCGGCAGCACCGGCGAGGCGACGACGATGGTTCCGGTGTCCCTGGCTACCTCTGCGCCTGCGACGCCGCCAGGCGGGCCCGCGACCACCCTGGCCTCGCCTCCGGCGGACGGGAGCAGCCAGAGTGAGCTCATGTCCCCGCCGGGCTCCGGCCGGGCCTTGCCCGCGCCGGGGTCCGGCCGCTTGGAGGTGAACAGCAGCGAGGAGTCGGGCAGGAAACGCGGGCTGCCCTCCCCCTCCGCCGACCTGGTCAGCCGCCGGGCCGGGCCGCCCTGCGGGTCGATCCGCCAGATGCTGGTCAGGTACTTCTTGGCGTCCGGGCTCAGCGTCTGCACGGTCGCGGCCAGCCAGTCGCCGTCCGGGGACAGCCGCAGCGCCCCGACCCGCGGTATCGCCACGAACGCACCGAGGTCGGCGAACGGGGTCGGCGGGTCCGTGGCCCTGCCGCCCTCGGCAGGAGTATCAGCGCTCACAATCGCTCCCGGTTAGGTCGATAAGCCGCGATTCGGACCCTACCCCAGCCCTGCTCCGCGATCCCTAGCCGGAAAGGACATGATCGTGTGCAGCTACCCCTGCGGCCGGGGGGTGCCTGCACACAATCTCTGGTCAGCTGGCCTCGGTGATCATGGCCGCGCCCACGGTGGCGTTCGTGGCCTCGTCCATGAAGATGAGGCCGCCGGTGGTGCGGTTCCTGGTGTAGGGATCGCAGAAGATGGGCTGGGTGAGCCGGAGCCGGACCCGGCCGATCTCGTTCAGGCTCAGCTGCGTCGCCGCCTCGTCGCGGTGCAGCGTGTTCACGTCGATCCGGTAGTGCAGGTCGGTGACGATCGCCTTGACCGTCCGCGAGGTGTGCTTCACGATGATCCGGCTGCGCCGCGCCAGCACTTGGTCCGACGACATCCAGCACACCATCGCCTCGATGTCCTGGGCGGCGGCCGGGCGGTTGTTCGGGCGGCAGATCATGTCGCCCCGGGAGATGTCCACGTCGTCGTCGAGCAGCAGCGTCACCGACATGGGCGCGAACGCCTCGGGCACCTCAAGGCCACTCTGCTCTATTCGCCGCACGTGGGTGGCGAAGCCGGACGGCAGGTGCATTACCTCATCGCCCGGCTTGAGCACGCCGCCTGCCACCTGGCCCGCGTAACCGCGGTAGTCGTGCAGCTCGGCGTCGGTGGCGGCGTGCGGCCGGATGACGTACTGCACCGGGAAGCGGACGTCGATCAGGTTGCGGTCCGACGCGATGTGCACGTGCTCCAGGTGGTGCAGCAGCGAGGGCCCGTCGTACCAGGTCATGTTGGCCGACCGGTCCACCACGTTGTCGCCGTGCAGCGCGGACATCGGGATGAAGGTCAGGTCGCCGATATCCAGCCGGGCGGCGAAGGCGGAGAACTCCTCGCAGATCTGGTCAAACACCTCGGCCTTGTAGTCGACGAGGTCCATCTTGTTCACCGCGAGCACCATGTGCGGCACCCGCAGCAAGGTGGCGAGGAACGCGTGCCGCCGCGACTGCTCGGTGAGCCCGTTGCGGGCGTCGACCAGCACCACGGCGAGGTCGGCCGTGGACGCGCCGGTGACCATGTTGCGCGTGTACTGGATGTGGCCCGGGGTGTCGGCGATGATGAACTTGCGCCGGGGCGTCGCGAAGTACCGGTAGGCGACGTCGATCGTGATGCCCTGCTCCCGCTCGGCCCGCAGCCCGTCGGTCAGCAGGGCCAGGTTCGTGTAGTCCTCGCCCCGGTCCCGGCTGGTCCGCTCGACCGCTTCCAGCTGGTCGGAGAAGATCGACTTGGAGTCGTATAGCAGTCGCCCGATCAACGTCGACTTGCCGTCATCGACCGAACCGGCGGTGGCGAACCGCATGATGTCCATGCGGGGGGTTGCGGGGGCTTGAGGGTTCATCCGCCCCGGGCTAACAGCGTCCATCAGAAGTACCCCTCGCGCTTGCGATCTTCCATCGCCGCCTCACTGACCCGGTCGTCGCCGCGGGTCTGGCCGCGCTCGGTGATCCGGGTCGCCGCCACCTCCGCGATGACCTCGGCCACCGTGGCGGCCGTGGAGGAGACCGCCCCGGTGCCGGTCATGTCGCCCACCGTCCGGTACCGCACCGTGGCGGTGAACAGCGGCTCGTCCTCGCCCCGCGGCACGTGCGGGTTGTCGGCCAGCAGCAGGCCGTCCCGCTCGAACACCTGCCGCTGGTGCGCGTAGTAGATGGACGGGATGTCCAGCTTCTCCCGCTCGATGTAGGACCAGACGTCAAGCTCGGTCCAGTTGGACAGCGGGAACACCCGGATGTGCTCACCCCGGTGCAGCCGGGTGTTGTACAGGTTCCACAGTTCGGGCCGCTGGTTCTTGGGGTCCCACTGGCCGAACTCGTCCCGGAAGGAGAACACCCGTTCCTTCGCCCTGGCCTTCTCCTCGTCCCGGCGCGCGCCGCCGAACAGCGCGTCGAACCGGTGCTCCTCGATGGCGTCGAGCAGGGTCACCGTCTGCAGCCGGTTCCTGCTCGCGTGCCTGCCGGTCTCCTCGGCAACCCGGCCCGTGTCGATGGATTCCTGCACCGACGCCACGATCAGCCGGACGCTGAGCTCGGCCACCCGGCGATCGCGGAACTCGATCACCTCGGGGAAGTTATGCCCGGTGTCCACGTGCATGACGGGGAACGGAATCCGGGCCGGCCAGAACGCCTTTTCCGCGAGGGCCAGCATCACGATCGAGTCCTTGCCACCGGAGAACAGCAGCACCGGCCGCTCGAACTCGGCACCGACCTCGCGCATGATGTGGATGGCCTCGGACTCGAGGACGTCGAGCTGAGACATCTGATAGTCAGGACGCATGCGTGACTTCCCGGATCGCTTCCAGTAGCGGACCCGCAAGCGCGGGTCGGCACACCAGAATATCTGGCATCAAGAGGTCCACCTGATTGTAGGCAAGCGCCGATCCGTCGATGCGGGACGCATGCAGACCGGCCGCCCGTGCGACCGCCACCGGCGCCGCCGTATCCCATTCATAAAATCCGCCCCCGTGGATATAGGCATCAGCCTCGCCGCGGACGACGGCCGCCACCTTTGCCCCAGCTGAGCCCCATGGTACTAGTTCCACACTAATCAGCTCAGAAATATCCTGAACGAACCGTGGTGCCCGCGTCCGGCTAACCACGACCCGCAAGCGCCTGGACGACTCGCCAGCCGGCTCATCCGCCGGGAGCGGCGGATCGAGCGTGGACAGCACGTGGCCCTGGGCCGGGAGGGCGACCGCGCCCGCGGTGAGGTCGCCGGCCCCCTCGGCCTCGCGCCGTTCCCACAGGGCCACGTGAACCGCCCAGTCGGTGCGGCCCGGTTCACCGAATTCCCTGGTTCCGTCGAGCGGGTCGACGATCCAGACCCGTTCCGCGGTGAGCCGGGCGGGGTCGTCGGCGCCCTCCTCGGACAGGACCACGTCGCCCGGGCGGCGGCGGGCCAGCTCCGCGACCAGGAACTCGTGCGACAGCCGGTCGCCCGCCTTACGCAGCACGTCGGGCTCGTCCCCAAAACCGCCGCGGGCGCGCAGCTCGAGCAGGCCCCGGCCCGCCTCTTCAGCTAGCTCACGGGCGAGGCCATGATCGTCGTGTGTCATTGAGCTGGATCTCTCCTCGGCCTATTCGGTGGGCCTAGTCGGTCGGCCTATTCGGTAAGGGCCTAGTCGGTGGGGGCTAGTCGGTGTGGTAGGTGTTCTGGGCGGCGGCCAGCCCCTTGGCGATCAGGGTTTCGGTGGCATCGGCGCCGCGCTCGATGAACAACGGCAGGTCCTTGCGTTCGGCCGCGGTGAAGTCGCGCAGCACGTAGACGGCGGCATCCATCCGGCCAGGCGGCCGGCCGATGCCGAACCTGACCCGATAGTAGTCGCGGGTCCCGAGCGCTTGCGTGATAGAGCGGAGCCCGTTGTGACCATTGTCGCCGCCACCGAGCTTGAGGCGCACCGCACCGAACGGGATATCCAGCTCGTCATGGATCACCACCAGCCGTTCCGGCGGGATCTTGTAGAAGGCCACCAGGGCCGCGACCGGTCGGCCGGACAGGTTCATGTACGAGCGTGGCCAGGCGATCGTGACCGGAACGTCCGCGAGCCGGCCCTCGGCGATGTCGTTGCCCGTCCGGTGCGCTTTGAAGCGCACGCCGGGCCCGCAAGCGGTCTCGGCGAGCCTGGCGGTCACCATGTGCCCCGCGTTGTGCCTGTTGCCAGCGTATTCCGGGCCCGGATTGCCGAGGCCGACGACAATCCAGCGCTCTCCGGTCAGCCGGCCTGCTCGCCTTCGCTGGCCGCCGCGTCATCCAGGGACTCGGGCACCTCGGACGCCGCCTCCGCGGTCTCCTCGCCGGCCTCTTCTGCCGTCTGCTGCGCCATCACGTGCAAGACGAGCGTGTCCGGCTCGATCTGCAAGGTGACGCCCGCGGGCAGCTTCAGGTCGCTGGCGTAAACCGCCTGGCCCATCTCCATGCCTTCCACGTCGACGTCGATGCCCTGCGGGATGTGCGTGGCCTCGGCCTCCACCGGGATCTGGATGATCTGCTGGTTGAGCACGCCGCCGGGGAAGATCTCACCGACGACCCGGATCGGCACGTCGATGGTGACCTTCTCACCGCTGCGGACCAGGATCAGGTCGACGTGCTCGATGATGTTCTTGATCGGATCCCGCTGCACCGCCTTGGGCAGGGCGATCTCGCTGCCGTTCTTCAGGCCTTCGAGGCGCAGCAGCACGTTCGGCGTCCTCAGGGCCCGCATCAGGTCATGCCCGGGCAGGCTCAGGTGGCGGGTCTCCGTGCCGTGTCCGTACAGCACGGCGGGCACCCGGCCCTCCCGGCGGGTACGGCGGGCAGCGCCCTTGCCGAACTCGTCACGAGTCTCGGCGGCGATCTTTACCTCGGGCACGGTGCTCTCCTCATCTCAACCTGCAATGCGCGTACGAAGTGTAGCCGACAACGCCGGCGGTTGCGGATCCGATCGTTCCGCCATCCCGGGCGGGGACGGGCCGGCCAGCTTAGCGGCCGCTGATCAGCAACGCGCCGTCGTGACGGCCAGGTCCCGCACCGACCGCAACGGCGAAAAGAAGATCCAGAAGCCAGCCGCCCAGGTGCCGATGATGGCCAGCCACATCGAAGGCCGGACGCCGATGAGATCGCCGAGAGCGCCACCGAGCAGGCCGCCGAGCGGCATGACGCCCCAGATGATCCAGCGCGTCGCGGCGTTCATGCTGGAGCGCAACTCCGGCGGGCACACCAGTTGCCGGTAGGTAAGCTGCGCCACGCTAAGGAGCACACACGAGAATGCCGATATGCCGTAACCGATCGGGAATAGCACTACTCCCCAGCCCGGTTCGGCTAGCGGCACCAGCACCGATGGAGCGCCGATGACCAGCGGTGCCATCCACATGATGCGCGCCGAGCCGAGCCGGCGGCCCAGCGGTCCGGACAGCGCGCCTCCCGCGACACCGCCGAGGCTGCCGATGGCAATCAGCACTCCGGTAAGCCCAGGCCTGACATGCAGCACGCGAACCAGGAAGACTATGTCCAGGGCCATCTCCATAGCGATGAAAAGATTGCCCGTAGCGGTGCAGGCAGTGGTCCGGCGAAGGATCGGATGCCGCCCTACGAATACCAGTCCCGCGGCGATCTCCGCACGGAAGCGCCGCACGCTGACCGTCACCCGTTCGGGCTTTTCGGATGGCTGCCGGATCGCCAGCAGGGATGCGACGGATACCGCATAGGAAAGCCCGTCGACCGCCACCGCCCCGATGACGCCAACGGCGGCGACAAGACCTCCGCCCAGTCCCGGCCCGGCTACCTGAGCGAACGAACGCGAGGCACCGAGCTTTCCGTTCGCATCGGTCAGCTGCGAGGGGCCGACCAGCGCGGGAACGTAACTCTGGTTCGCCACGTCGAAGAACACGCTAAATACCCCCGCGGTCAGCGCCGCCGCGAACAATTGCCCGATAGAAAGCACGCCGAGCAGGGCAGCGAGCGGAATCGACGCTATGATCAGCAGGCGCGCAACATCGCACCAGATCATAAGGCGACGCTTGGCCACACGGTTAACTATGACCCCGGCGGGCAGCGCGATGAAGATGAACGCGGCATAAGTCGCGGCCGAGAGCAGGCCGACCGTGAATGTGGACGCCCTGAGCAGCACGACCGCGGTGAGCGGGAGAGCGAGCGTGGTAATGGCGGAGCCTGACTGGCTGACGGCCTGACCGCCCCACAAGAACATGAAGTCGCGATGCCGCCACAGCGACATGCGCGGCTGGACCTGCGCCTCCGCCACGCCGTGAACCACCGGCCGCATTCTTGTCTTCCGAGCAAAGGCTGAGGTAACCATCGGCCGCATCCTTGTCTTCCGGGCAAAGGCTGACGTGATGTCGTGCTGGCCATCCGGACGTTGGCGCCCTGCTCTGGCCAACTCCCGAACGTTGGCGAGCAGCATAACTCCAGACCGCCCCGAGGACCTTGAATATCAATCAAGTCAGGACGTTTCCGGTTCCTGGCGAGCAATCGGTCAACGGATCGGATAAGGCACGTTCCGGCCCGGGCCGATATAAAGCCCAACTTAGCTAAACACGCGTACCGAATAGCGCAAACTGACACGAAGCACGCAGGAAATCAGCGATGGCAAATCGGGCAGATTCCTTGCATTTGGCCACAAGGGTGCTACGGTTGACCTACAAGCGTTGATCCAATTCCACCGTGAGGAAACGGGAAGGAGGCCGTTATGTGCTCGTTCGGTATGCCGTCGGAGTAGCGGCCTATTAGTTTCTCTCAGTACCCTGCGCGCTGATGTCGCGAGAGCCGAGATCAGCGCGCAGGGTCTGCACTGCCAGCAATTTAATCCTGGTCAAGCTGCCCGCATATCGATACAGCCTTCATATAACCGCGGTATCGATACGGGACTCAATGCGGCCGCCGTTACGCTACTCGTGCGGGATTTCGTCGGGCTT
Source organism: Actinomycetota bacterium (assembly GCA_003168295.1). The sequence goes on along the minus strand of PMST01000537.1, from coordinate 17,584 downwards.
GAAGCCCTCGTCCTCGTCTTCCTCGTCGTTCTCGTCGTCGTCTTGGTCGTCGTCTTCGGGCGAGTTCTCGCTCGCATCCAGCTCGTAGAGGTCTTCAAGATCGTTTATACCCGCCAGTTCCCCGATGACGGCTGCATTCCCCATGATGGTCCTCTCATTTCCGGCCCCCGGAGATTATTAATACCGGGGGGAGACGCGCAGCATCGTATCGGCCGTGGCCCTGGCTCGAGCCGATATCAGGAAATGCCGGATGCGACCCGCTCGGCATGAACTTCCGCCGCTTGCTCACTGGCACCTAGGTCATCAAAGATCACAGCCGCACGATCCCACGACTCACGCGCCTCGACGACCAGGCCCGCCCGGCTCTGCGCGGCGCCAAGGGACTTCAGCGTGGCGGCCTGCCTATGCCGGTTACCGGTAGCCCGGTGGCTGGCCAGTGCCTGCTGCAGGCAGGTCATGGCATCGGCTTCACGACACAAAGACGAGTAGCAGCGCCCGAGGATATGCAGGACATAGCCAAGGCCGTCCACATATTCGATCTCGGCGAAGACGCGGCGGGCCTGCTGCAGGTAGTCAATGGCCTCCTGCGCTCGGTCAAGGTCCAGCAGCACCGCCCCCAGGTTTCCCAGCGTAACGCCCTCGCCGTAGCTGTTTCCCGTCTCCCGGTTCAGGTCCAGCGCCCGCCGCAGCAGATCGGGAGCCTCAGCCGTCCGCCCCAGCCGCTGGTAGGCGTCCGCCAGGTTGTTCGCGGCCTGCGCCTCGCCCAGCCGGTCCCCGATCTCGCGGCGGACGGCGAGCGCCCGTTCGAGATAACCGATGCCCTCGGTGCTGCGGGTGAGCACGAGGACCTCGCCGAGGTTGTTCAGCACCCATGCCTCGCCCTGACGGTTCCCGGCCTGGCGGGCGCTCTCCAGCGCGATCTGGTGCGTGGCGATGCAATCCGCCCAGTTACCGCGGCGGTTGACCAGGCTGAACAGGGGCGCGGGCAGCCGCCAGGCGACCTCGTGCAGACCGGACGCCGATGCCTGGCGGGTCGCGGCGACCACGTTGACGCGCTCGCTGTCGTACCACCCGAGGGCCTCGTCCACGCCGGAGAAACCGAGCGCGGGCTGGTCCTGCTCGGCGCCGTCGAGCGGCACGTTGTAGCGGTGCGGTGAGACGGCCGTGGCGGCGGCGTCGACGGTGCGCAGGTACCAGCGGAGCAGGCGCCCCGTCGCGGTGGCACGCTCGGGTCCGGGCAGGTCAGCCACGGCTCGTTCGGAAGCATAAACACGGAGCAGGTCGTGGAACTTGTACCGGTCCGGACCGGTCGATTCCAGCAGGTGCGTGTCGACCAGGGTCTCGAGCGCGTTCGCCGCCCCGTACTCCGGCGTCCCGAACAGAGCCGCGGCCGCCACCGCCGAGATCGACGGTCCCGGCCAGAGGCCGAGCAGGCGGAACGCGTCGGCCGGCGCGATCCCGTCCGGCTCGGCCGTGGTGGCCAGGCTGGCGAAGCTCACCTGGAAGCTGGCCCGGACGGCGAGGTCTCCGGCCCTCAGCTCGTCCAGCCGGTGGTGCTCGTCGCGCAGCCGGCTGGCCATGGACTGGATGCTCCAGCCGCTGCGGGTGGCCAGCCGCGCCGCGCAGATCCTGATCGCCAGGGGCAGGCCCGCGCAGGCCTCGAGCAGTTCGGCGGTGGCCTGCGGCTCAGCCGAGGCCCGGTCATCGCCCACGGCCTTGGCGAACAGCGTCAGCGCCTCGTCATCGTCGAGCACGTTGAGGTCGACGAGCCTGGTGCTGGCCAGGTCCGGCATCTGGCTCCTGGTCGTCACCAGCACGGCGGACGACGAGCTACCCGGCAGCAGCGGCCTGACCTGAGCGGCGTCGCGCGCGTTGTCCAGCACGACGAGCATCCGGCGGCTGGCCAGCTCGGTCCGGTACCGGCCGGCCCGCTCGTCATCATCGACGGGGATCTGCCGGCCGTCTACGCCGAGGTCGCGCAGGAACCGGGCCAGCACGTCGCCCGGCGAGAGCGGCGTGGAGGTCGCGCCGAGCAGGTCGACGTACAGCTGGCCGCCGGGAAACTTGCGGCGGACGCGGTGCGCGGCGTGGACCGCCAGTGAGGTCTTGCCGAGACCGCCGGCTCCGGCCACGACGGCGACGCGGACCGCTCCGGTACCGTTGCTCGCACCCGGGCCTGCGAGCAGGTCGCACAGGCGTTTCACCTGTTCGTCGCGGCCGGTGAAGTCCGTCACGTCGGCCGGAAGCTGCGCCGGGACCGGCGCGGCCGGGCGGACTCCCCGGGCCGGCCGCGGCGCCGCCGCGGCGTCGTCCGCAGCGGCCCGGCTCTGGCCGGCCGCCGTCTTCCTGGGACCCGCCGCCACCGTGCCGGCCGAGATGGTGCCGCGCAGGCCGGTCCGGTCTTTGGCCAGCAGCTCGGCGTGCAGCTGGCGCAGCTCAGCCCCCGGGTCCACGCCCAGCTGGGCGGAGATGACGCTCCGCGCCTGGCCGTAGACCTCGAGCGCCTCGGCGTGGCGCCCGGCCCCGTCCAGGGCCCGCATCAGCTGCAGCCACAAGCCCTCGCGCAGCGGGTGGTCGGCCAGCAGCCTGCGGATCTCCGGTACGGCCTGGTCATGGTCGCCGCAGGCGAGCTCGGCGGCAATCCGGAGCTCGAGGGCGCCGAGGCGGAGCTCGGCCAGCCGTTCGGCCTCGGCTTCGACCAGCGGCGTCGCCCGGACGTCGGCCAGCGGCCGGCCGTACCACAGAGCCAGCGCCTCGGTGAGCTGGCGGGCCGCGCCCTGCGCATCACCGGAGCCGAACACCTGCCTGCCGTCGCGCACCATGGCCTCGAACAGCAGCGCGTCGGTATCCGTCGCGGCCACCCGAAGCTGATAGCCGGGAGCGCGGGTGACCAGCAGGCTGCTGTCGGGGTCGCCCAGCAGCCGACGCAGCCTGAGCACGTAGATGCTGATGAGGTTGACCGCCTTGGCCGGCGGGGCATCCCCCCAAACCTCGTTGATGAGCGTCTCGGCGGAGACAATCTGCCCAGCGTTGATGAGCAGGGCCGCCAGAACGGAACGCCACTTAGGTGCCCCGATGCCCTTCCAGTCATCTCCGACCCGGACCTCTAGCGGTCCGAGCAGCCGGAACTTCATCCCGCGATCACACGCCTCCGGCTACACGAAATGGGCCGTCAGGAAGTCCACTTAACCATGGCTCAACCGGGACGTAAACCGCCGAGCCGATGATGTGCCTAGCACCGCGGCAATGGCGCCGCATCGCAAGCTAGCTGGCCGGACGGTTACGGGGGCGCCGTTCGGCTGGTGCCCTGAACGCCCGCTCACCTAGCGGGGTGGGTGTGGCGGGAAAGCGGTCCTGGCCCTGGGTGGGGAGGGAGGGGGCCAGCCTGGTGGCCAGGACCGCTCCCAACCGCTAGCTTGGCCGTCGTCCCCGTGCCTACGGCGGGGGTGGGGACGACGGCCGCGCCGGCTTCAGCTCTGGCCGTCGAACAGGCTGGTGACCGAGCCGTCGCTGAATACCTCGCTGATCGCCCGGGCCAGCAGTGGCGCGATCGACAGCACGGTGAGCTTGTCGAACTGCTTCTCCTGCGGCACCGGCAGCGTATTCGTGATGATGATCTCGCTGATCCTGGAGTTCTTCAGGGTGTCCACCGCCGCGCCGGACAGCACCCCGTGGGTCGCGGTGGCGATGACCCGGTCCGCGCCCTGCTCGAACAAGGCCTCCGCGGCCTTGGCGATCGTCGTGCCGGTGTCGATCATGTCATCCACCAGGATGCAGGTGCGCCCGGCCACCTGCCCGACCACCTCGAACATCCGGACCTGGTTCGCCACGTCGGGATCGCGCCGCTTGTGGATGATGGCCAGCGGGCAGCCCAGCCGGTCCGTCCACCGCTCGCAGACCCGGACCCGGCCGGCGTCGGGGGCCACCACGGTGACCTGGCTGACGTCAAGCTTCTTCTCGATGTACGTGGCCAGGATGGACAGCGCGAACAGGTGGTCCACCGGCCCGTCGAAGAAACCCTGGATCTGGGCGGTGTGCAGGTCCACCGCCATCAGCCGGTCGGCGCCCGCCGTGGCGAACAGGTCGGCCATNNGCGTAGCCGAAGAACGGCGCCACCACCGTGATGCGCCGCGCCGAAGCCCTCTTCAGGGCGTCGACCATGATCAGCTGCTCCATGATCCACTCGTTAATGGGCGAGGTGTGGCTCTGCAGCACGAACACGTCGCAGCCGCGGACGGAGTCCATGTAGCGAACGAAGATCTCACCATTCGCGAAGTCAAAGAGCTTGGTCTCGGTCGGCTCGATGCCCAGGCACGCGGCCACCTCCTCGGCCAGTCCGGGGAAGGCCCGGCCGGAAACCAGCATCAGCTTCTTGGAGCCATACGGAAGCATCTCGTTCACTGAGCTTGCGCCCCCTTGTCTTCGGCCCGCTCGGAGTCCTGATCACGGGCGCGGGCGGCCGCCGCGGCCGGAGCCGACCCGGCGTGCCGTCGCTCTACCCACCCGGCTGAGTTGTGCTGCTTGCCGCGGGCGATGCCGAGCGCGCCCGCGGGCACGTCTTCGGTGATCACCGACCCGGCGGCCGTAAAGGCACCGTCCCCGATGGTCACCGGCGCCACCAGCATGGTGTCGGAGCCGATCCGCACGTGATCGCCCACGGTGGAATGGTGCTTGGCTACCCCGTCGTAGTTCACGAAGATTGTGGCCGCACCGATGTTCGACTGCTCGCCAATGTCCGCGTCGCCCACGTAGGACAGGTGCGGCACCTTGGAGCCCTCGCCGACGGTCGCCTGCTTGAGCTCGACGTAGCTGCCGATGTGCGCGTCCGGCCCGATCCGCGTGCCCGGGCGCAACCGGGCGAACGGCCCGATGCTGGCCCCGCGGCCGATCTCGGCCGAATCACAGACCGCGTAGATGACCGTCGCGTCCTGCGCCACCGAGGTGTCCCGGAGCAGGCAGCCGGGACCGATCCGGGCTCCCGGCCCGACCGCGGTGCTCCCCTCCAGGTGCGTCCCGGGCAGGATCTCCACGTCCGGCGCCAGGGTGACGCCCACATCAATCCAGGTGGCCGCCGGATCGGTGATCGTGACCCCGGCCCGCATCCACGCCTCGAGCAGCCGGTCGTTGTACGCCCGCCGCACCTGCGCCAGCTGGACCCGGTCGTTCACGCCCTGGATCTCGGCCGAATCAGCGGCCTGCACCGTGCCGGCCGGGTAGCCGTCGCCGCGCAGGATCGCGACCACGTCGGTGAGGTACTCCTGGCCCTGCGCGTTGCTGGTAACGACCCGCTTGATCGCACCGCCGAGCAGCACGCCGTCGAAGGCGTAGCAGCCGGAATTGATCTCCGTGACCGCCCGCTGCTCCACCGTCGCGTCCGCTTCCTCGACGATCTCCGCGAGCCCGCCGGCTTCGTCCCTGATGATGCGCCCGTACCCGGCGGGGTCATCGACCCGTGCGGTGAGCACGGTCACGGCATTTCCCGCGGCGGCGTGCTTCCGGACGAGCGCGCTCAGCGTCTGGGCCTGGAGCATGGGCATATCGCCGTAGGTCACCACGACAATGCCGGGCATCTCACCGAGCGCCTCGGTCACCATGCGCACCGCGTGACCGGTGCCGCCCTGCCGCTCCTGCACGACCACGGACACGCCGGGCGCATACTTCACCGCCTCCGCGCCGACCTCGTCCCGGCCGTGCCCGACCACGACGACGAGATGCCGCGGATCAAGCTCGCTGGCCGCGGCGAGCGCGTGCCCGAGCATGCTGCGACCGCACAAGGCGTGCAGCACCTTGGGGATCCGCGATTTCATCCTGGTGCCCTCGCCCGCGGCGAGGACAATGACAGCGACCGGGCGAGATTCGCTCACGCGGCAAGTCTCCTTGGGTAGCGCGCCGATATCTGCGGTTTCCGGGGCCTCGGGCATCGCCCGCCGGAGCGGGGCTCCCCGGACACCTATCTGGTTCCTGCGGTCCCGGTGGTTCCGGGACGCGGCGGCGAATATGTTTACCCACCCCTCACCCGCAGGATACCGCCCCGTTGCCATGATCGGATGGCACGTTCCGCGACGGCCAGGACAATGCCTCATCCTTGAGCTCCGCTTCCTAGCGTACGGCCAGCCGGGGGCCGGGGGTCAGCCTGGCCGCCGCCCGCCGGACTCGCCGTTCACGGCGGGCTTGCCGCTGGTCACGAGCATCTGACGGCGCGGTCTGGCGGCCCGTGTCCCCCGATATCCAGCCACATATCCTGCCGTCAACGAGAATGTCACCGCCTCGTACTAGAATTCGAAGATGAGGACCAAGCAAGAGCTCGAGCTCCTCCGGGAGCAGGCGGTGACGCTGCGTCGCCAGGGCAAATCCCTGCGCCAGATCAAGCAGATCCTGGGCCCTATGAGCAATGTCACTCTCCACGACGCCCTGCGCGGGGTGCCGCCGCCCGACTGGACCCTCCGTCCCAATGCCAAGGACGAGCTGCGGGCCAAGGCTCGCAACCTGCGCGCCGAGGGCATGGACTACGAGGAAATCGCGACCGCTCTCGGCGTCGCCAAGGGCTCGGTTTCCCTCTGGGTCAGGGACCTGCCCCGGCCGGCCAGGCTCAGCTACGCCGAATGCCGGAAGCGCTCGGCCGAGGGCACCAAGCGCTACTGGGCCGCCGAGCGGCCCGTCCGCGAGGCCCGGCGGGCGGCCGACCGCGCGGCCGCCGCGGCCCAGATCGGCGACCTAACCGACCGCGAGCTCCTCATCGCCGGCGCCATCGCCTACTGGTGCGAGGGCACGAAGAACAAGCCTCATCGGCGCAGCGACCGGGTGATCTTCACGAACAGCGATCCATCACTGATCCGGCTCTTCCTGCGATTCCTCGATGCGGCCGGGACTCCGCCCACAGACCTGTCCTTCCGCATCTGCATCCACGAGAACGCTGACGCGGAATCGGCCCAGCGGTTCTGGTCGGAGATTACCGGCGCGCGGCGCGATCAGTTCCTCACCCCGACACTGAAGCGCCACAACCCTAAGACTGTCCGGAAGAACACCGGCGTGGACTATCACGGGTGCCTCCGCATCGACGTCAATCGGAGCAGTGGCCTTTACCGCCAGATTGACGGCTGGGCAGGAGCGATCATGAGTGGCGGATAACGCTGAGATGTCCAAGCTTCGAACCGACCTTACGCTCCCGGGGAAGGATTCGAACCTTCGTTAAGGATTCCAAAGACCCTCGTCCTGCCTGGCTAGACGACCCGGGATCAGCCCGCGGCACACTTTACCCGGAACCTGCCCAGAGAATGAAGCCCGAGCGGCCGCTGGTCCAGCCGTCCTAGACCGTGTCGGCCAGTTCCAGATAGCGGGTATGCCGCATCTGCGGCCCCGCAGCCAGCAGGAGCGGCAGGACGTCGGCGTGTCGACCGGGAGGATCTCAGCGAGGCGTAACGACATCAGCACGCAGGGCTTAAGTGTCTTGCATAGTGAGACGGTTCTCGCGGCGTCCACACGAAATTCATGGGTCTAGTTGCAGGAATTCACGCATTAAGTCTTGCCTAACCTACGGTGTAGTAGGCTACGGTTACGTAAGCGTATTACGCTCCTGCCCGTCATCTCTGTAGCTAGAGGAGCACGATGACCGCAACTCCCGACACCGTCAACGCGGCTGAAGCCACGATCTCATCCGCGCCGTCGGCCACCACCCCGGACCAGGCCACCTCGCTGACCACGCCCGCGACCAGCGGACCCGTCGGACCGGACACCAGAACCCGGGTGCGTCCGATCCGGCCGGACATGGGCGAGGAAACGACCTCGACGTTCCAGCGCGTCCTGGTGGGCGTGTTCGTGGCCATCCCGTTCCTGGCGCTGATCGCGGCCATACCGCTGCTGTGGGGCTGGGGCCTGAACTGGCACGACGTGATCATCGCGCTGGTCTTCTACTGGGTGTCCGGACTTGGCATCACGGTCGGCTACCACCGGTANNCACCGCCGGCACCACAAGTACAGCGACAAGGAAGGCGACCCGCACTCGCCGTGGCGGTACGGGGACGACTGGAAGGCGCTGTCCAAGGGCCTGGTCTACGCGCACATCGGCTGGCTCTTCGACCCCAACCAGACCTCGCAGGAAAAGTTCTCCCCGGACCTGCTCGCCGACCACCGCGTCAAGGGTGTCGACCGGTGGTTCCCCGGGTTCGTCGCGTTCACGCTGCTGGCCCCGGCTCTCATCGGCGGCCTGTGGTCGATGTCCTTCTGGGGCGCGGTGACCGCCTTCTTCTGGGCCAGCCTGGTGCGGGTCGCGCTGCTGCACCACGTCACGTGGGCGATCAACTCGATCTGCCACACCTTCGGCAGCGAGGAGTTCGAGGTACGCGACCGGTCACGGAACGTCTCCTGGCTCGCGATCGCCTCGTTCGGCGAGTCCTGGCACAACCTGCACCACGCGGACCCCACCTGCGCCCGGCACGGAGCGCTGAAGGGCCAGCTCGACCCGAGCGCGCGGGTGATCTGGGCGCTGGAGAAGCTGGGCTGGGCTTATGACGTGCGCTGGCCCGACGAGGACCGGCTCGCGGCCAAGCGCCCGGCCACGGCCACCAGGAAACTGGGCTCGATGACGATGCAGCGCGCTGGTCAAGTACGTGGCGCCGTGCCCGCGGAGCCGCAATGATGAACCGGTGAATTCCCAGCCGCAAAGATCAGGCCGCAAGAGAATGACCGGCAAGGAACGGCGGGAGCAGCTACTCGACATCGGCCGCAGGCTGTTCGCAGAGCGCGGGTTCGAGGGGACCTCGATCGAGGAGATCGCCGCCCAGGCGGACGTCTCGAAACCCGTGGTGTACGAGCACTTCGGCGGCAAAGAGGGCCTGTACGCGGTGGTCGTCGACCGGGAAGTGGAACGCCTGCTGACGATGGCCACCACGCTCCTGGTGGACGGCGGCAACACCAGGGAGAAGTTCGAGGCCGCGGCGGTGACGCTGCTCCAGTACATCGACGACAACGCCGACGGCTTCCGCATCCTAGTCCGGGACTCCAACCCTGGTTCGGGCACGGGCACCTACGGCACCCTGCTCAGCGACATCGCCGGCCAGGTCGAGTACATCCTGGCCGACTTCCTGTCCTCGCGCGGCCACGACCCCAAGCTCGCGCCCATGTACGCCCAGATGGTGGTGGGCATGGTCGCGTTCACCGGGCAGTGGTGGCTCGATGCCCGCAAGCCCAAGCTGGAAGAGGTCGCCGCCAACCTGATCGACCTGATCTGGAACGGCCTCTCCCACTTGGACGCGAACGGCAAGGACTCAGCTAAGCGGCGGTAGGGCGGGGGCCGCGCCGGGGGCCAGCGTGACCGTGCCCGCGCTGGCCGACGCGCACGGCAGGCCCGCGGCCTCCCACGCCCGGAACCCGCCGGCCACATCCGTGGCCCGGTGCAGCCCCAGGTCATGCAGGGCNNGCGGCGGCCAGGCTCGAGGTGTATCCCTCCTGGCAGATCACGATGACCCGGTGGTCGTACCCGGTGACCCAGGGCAGCCGGGCCGCACAGGACGGATCGAGGCGCCATTCCAGGTGGTTGCGCTCGATGATGGCCGAGCCCGGTACCTCGCCCTCGTCCGCCCGCTGCGCGGCCGGCCGGATGTCGACAAGCACCGCTTCGCCGGACAGCTCGCGGAAGGCGTCCTGCGGCGTCAGCCGGACCAGCCGGGCCCGCGCGCTCGCCAGCAATTCCTCGATCGTGCGGGCGCCCGCCGGCCTGCCCGTCACCACGCGGCGGCGCCTTCGGTTTCCAGCTTCACCAGGCCACCGGAGGTGAGGTCATAGCGCGTCATTTCCGGCAGCGGAGGCGAGTACGCGTGCACGCTCACCGCCACCGCCGAGGACGCGGCGTTGCGCACGTCATGGATATAGCGGGGACCGAACGCACGTGAGCCACCGGCCTCGACCGGCTTGGCCAGCACCTGTCCCGTGACCACTCCGCCGGCGACCCGGCGCTCCGTCAGGGTTCCCCACACGACCGCGAACGCGCCCGCCGACCCGCCATGATCGTGAAAGCCGGTCGCCTGGCCTGGCAGCCAGCTGATCACCCAGACCTCGTGGCTGTCGTCAAGGTGGATCCGTTCGTACCAGCGGCCTGCGGGGTTCAGCCGGACTCGGCTCAGCCATTCTGCCGGGTTCGCCGCCAGGCGCCGCACCACATCGCCGAGCTGCCGCGCGCCGAGCAGCCCAGGCTGCACGCTGGCGGGTGACGTTGGCCGGGTCATCGTGCTCATCTTCACGTCTCTCCCTCACGTTGACATCGCTGGCTGCCAGGCCAGCGGAAATTAGGTATACGAAACAGGCCAGGCGGGACTGGCGGGTGAAACGAGCCGGCTAGGTCAGCGCGGAGCCAGACATCGCTGGACGCAGAGCGCCAGCGGGAAGGCGCCGACGAGAACGCGCTGACGAACAGGCGTCGACAGATGAGGCAGACCACGGCGCATGCTGTGATCTTGCCAGAGTTTTCCTATTAAAGCAATAGGAAAAAGAGACTTTAGGTAGCCCGGTGGGCGACGGTGAACACCCGGCGGAAGGGGAACAGAGTACCGAACGGGCCTGGCGGATAGGCCACGCGGATCTTCTCGCCGTACTCGGCGAGAAAATCCGCGGCCTGGTCCGCATCGAGCACAGCCAGGACGGGACGAAGGCCGGTGCCCTTGTACCACTCGAGCACCGGATCCTCGCCCGGCAGGATGTGCACGTACGTCGTCTCCCAGGCGTCGACCTCGCACCCGGCCCCGGCCAGCAGCTCCGCGTAGTCCGCGGGGTCGGCCGACTGCCGGTTCAGCTCCACGTCCCGCAGCAGCGAGCGCCACCGGGCCGATGCCGCCATCTCGCGCAGGATCACGTGAGACGGCTGATCGAAGTTTCCCGGCACCTGGAAGGCCAGCCACCCGTCATCGGCCAGCTGGCCCGCCCAGCGGACCAGTAGCTCGCGATGGCCAGGCACCCACTGCAGCACCGCGTTGGAGACAATGACGTCGGGCAGGCTCTGCGGCTCCCAGTGCCTTATATCGTCGAGCATGAACGACAATCCGGGCGCATGGCTCGTCATGACCGACCCGGAACCCGGGGATCCCGCGGAACGCAGGACCGCCGCGGGCGCAAGCTGCCGGGCCGTTTCGATCATCTGCGGGGAATTGTCCACGCCGCACACCGTGGCCGACGGCCAGCGCTGCGCGAGCGTGGCGGTCAGGTTGCCCGGACCGCAGCCCATGTCGACGACGTATCGGGGCATCTCGGTGCCGACCCTGGCGAGCAGGTCGAAAAACGGCCTGGCGCGCTCGCCTCCAAACCGCAGATAAAGGGTCGCGTCCCACATTCTGGTCAATCCTTTTCTGGTCCCGAGAGACACATACCGACCTGATTTCCCTTGTACAGGATGGGTCTTCTTGACGTCAAGAGATATCCTTTGGGAATGGGCCAGCCCGCCGGTCCCCGCACCGAAGCGGACTTCGCCGCCGAGGCCGACTCCGCTGCTGCAGCCGATTCTGCTGTTCAAGCCGATTCCGCTGGCGAGGCCGAGTCCGCTGCCGCGGTCGGCTTCGCTGCCGAGGCGGACCCTGATACCGGGATCCTTACTAGACCACTATTGCACGATGAAGTGGATGGCCTGGTCGTCGCCTGGCGAGCGCAGCGGCCGGACCTGGACGTCGAGCCGATGCAGGTCCTCAGCCGGATCTCCAGACTGGCCCGGCATCTGGACATCGCCCGGCGCGGGGCCTTCGCCGATCACGGACTCGAGTCGTGGGAATTCGACGTGCTCTCCGCGCTGCGCAGGCAGGGACCTCCATTCCAGCTCACGCCGGGCGCGTTGCTCCGCGCGACCTTGGTTACTTCCGGCACCATGACGAACCGGATCGACCGGCTGGCCGCCGCGGGCCTCGTCCGCCGGGAGCCCGATCCGCGAGATAAACGGGGCGTGCTCGTTACCCTGACCCGCCGGGGTCAGGAGAGCGTAGACGCGGCGCTGGCCGACCTGCTGCGCCGCGAGCGGGTGCTGCTGGCCGGACTGAACGTCGTGGACCGCCGGCGGCTGGCCGACCTGATGCGGATCCTGCTCGCCCCCTTCGACGCTCCCCCTTAGGCTCGCTTAGGTTTCGAACTCGGCCGCGACGGTCAGCCAGCGCTCTTCGACGTCCGACTTCTCCGCCTGGGCAGACCGCAGTTCGGCGCCGAGCGCGGTGAGCTTCTCATAGTCGGTGGCGTTCGCGGCCAGCTGCTCGGTCAGCTCAGCCTCACGCACTGACAGCCGTTCCAGCTGGCGCTCGAGGCGCTGCAGTTCCTTGCGCGCCGCGCGTTCCTGCCCGGCCGATGTACTCGGCGTCTCTGGCCTGGCCGGGGCCGGACCCGGTAGCCCCCGGCCCGCGGGCGTGTCGCGGACGGCACGAACCCGGGCCAGGTACTCTTCGACGCCGCCGCCGAGGAAGGAGAGCTTGCCGTCGCCGAGCAGCGCCACCACATGCTCCGTGACGCGCTCGAGGAAGTACCTGTCGTGGCTGACCACCACCAGCGTGCCCGGCCAGCCGTCCAGCAGGTCCTCGAACTCGGTGAGCGTCTCGATGTCCAGGTCGTTGGTGGGCTCGTCGAGCAGCACCACGTTGGGCTCGCCCATGAGCAGCCTGAGCATCTGCACCCGGCGCCTCTCGCCGCCGGACAAGTCGCCGACCTTGGTCCACTGCCGTTCCGTGGTGAAGCCGAGCCGCTCGAGCAGCTGCCCCGCGGACAGCTCGCGGTCGCCGACCCGGATGCGCAGCCGGATCTCCTCGACCGCTTCGCGGACCCGCAGGTCCGGGTCGAGCTCGGCGAGCTCCTGGGACAGGTAGGCGAGCCGCACGGTCTTGCCCCGGACGATCGTCCCGTCCGCGCGCAGCCCAGAGTCGGCCGGAACGGACCCCGCCAGCACGTTGAGCAGCGAGGTCTTACCGCTGCCGTTGACGCCGACGATCCCCACCCGGTCCCCGGGGCCGAGCCGCCAGGTCACGTGGTCAAGCAGCGAACGCTCGCGACCATCGGCGCCGACCGAAACCGACACGTCCTCGAGTTCCACCACCGTCTTGCCCAGCCGGGCGGTCGCCAGCCTGGTCAGCTCCACGCTGTCGCGGGGCGGCGGCTCCGAGGCGATAAGCGCGGTGGCTGCCTCGACCCGGAATTTCGCCTTGGTCGTCCTGGCCTTGGCCCCGCGCTGCAGCCAGGCGAGCTCCTTGCGGGCCAGGTTCCGGCGGCGGCGTTCGGCGGCCTCTTCCCCGCGCTCCCGCTCGGCCTGCGCGAGTACGTAAGCCGAGTACCCGCCCTCGGCGGAATGTACCTGGCCCCGGTCGACCTCCCAGGTCCGCTCGCACACCGTGTCCAGCAACCAGCGGTCGTGGCTGACAACGATCACCGCGCTGCCCCGGTCGCGCAGATGCCGGCCGAGCCAGTCGATCGCCTCGATGTCCAGGTGGTTGGTGGGCTCATCGAGCAGCAGCACGTCGGGCTCGGCGACGAGCAGCGAGGCGAGCGCGACCCGGCGTCGTTCGCCGCCGGACAGCTGCGGCGCCGCGGCGTCGAGGCTGATCCCCGGCAGCAACTCGGTCATGATCGCCCGCGCCCTGGGATCCGCTTCCCAGGGCGTGGGCACCGGGCCGCTCGCGCTCCCGAACACGATCTCGCCGACCGTCCCGGCCAGCGGGTCGTTCTGCGGCAGATAGCCAAGCCGCAGCCCGGTCGTCATGGCGACCCGGCCGGTGTCGGGCTGGACCCGGCCGGCCAGCAGCGCCAGCAGCGTGGACTTGCCTGCCCCGTTACGCCCCACTACGCCGATCCGGTCCCCGGCCGACACCCCGAGCGAGACGCCGTCGAGCAGTGTGCGGTGCGCGTACGCCTTGGCCGCCTTCTCCAGGCTGATCAGGTTCACTGCGCCCAGTTCACTTCGCCGCAGGGACGACGGCGGCGCCTGGAACCGGCCCGGTGACCCGGGCCACCGACCGGCACACGCCCGCGCCGGACAGCGCCACCGCGAGATCCAGGGCCCGCTCCGCGCTGGCCGCGAGGAACACGCAGGTGGGTCCGGAACCCGAGACCAGCGCGCCGAGCGCGCCTAGCTCAAGACCGGCGGCCAAGGTCTTACGCAGCGGCGGGAACAGCGAAAGCGCGGCCTGCTGCAGGTCATTGCTGAGCGCTCGGCCGACCCGCCTGGCCTCCCCTGAGCGCAGCGCCGACATCAGCGCAGCATCCAGATCAGGCTCAGCGGCCCCGGGCCGGACCGTACCCGTCGCACCCTTCGGTCCCGTCGCACCCTTCGGCCCACCGGCTTCGGCCGCCCGCAGCCGGTCCAGCGCCGCGTAGACCTCAGGAGTGGACAGGTACCCGTCAGCGAAGGCCAGCACCCAGTGGTACGCAGTGGCTGGAGCCAGCGCCGGGGTCAGCCGTTCACCCCGCCCGCGACCCACCGCGGTCCCGCCGAGCAGCGCGAAGGCCACGTCGCTGCCCACCTTGGCCGCGACCTCGACCAGCTCTGTCTGGCTCAAGCCGCCACCCCACAGCTCATTGCAGGCGACGAGGGCGGCCGCCGCGTCGGCGCTGCCGCCCGCCAGCCCGGCCGCCACCGGAATCCGCTTGAAGATCGTGACGTGGACCCCGCCCCGGTCAGCTGCCTGCCCGGGCATCGCGGAGCGGAGAGCCGCCACCGCCAGCAGCGCCAGGTTGTCCCGGCCTCCGGGTATCCGGTCCGCGCCCTCACCGCTGACCTCGACCCCGTCCTGCCTGGCCGGCGCGACCGTGACCTCGTCGAACAGCGATACGGCGTGGAAAACGGTCACCAGATCGTGGTAGCCATCGGCCCGCCGCGGACCCACTGCGAGCTGGAGGTTGAGTTTGGCGGGTACCCGCACTTTCACACCGATCACGATGACCGAATCGTATGCGGTAGCTCCGGGTGCACCGCCGCCAGCCGCGCGAACTCGGCCACGCCGAGCGCTTCTCCCCGCAGACCCGGATCGATGCCCGCCGCCCGGAGCCGTCGTTCCGCCTCGGCCGCCGATCCGGCCCAGCCGGACAGCGCGGCGCGCAGCGTCTTGCGCCGCTGCCTGAACGCGGCGTCGACGACCGCGAACACCTCCTCGCGGCTCGCCGCCGTGACAGGCGGGTCGTGCCGGGTGAACGCGACCAGCCGCGAGTCCACGTTGGGGACCGGCCAGAACACGGTGCGCGGCACCGTCCCCGCGGCGCGGGCCGCCGCGTACCAGGCCAGCTTGACCGAGGGCGTGCCGTACACCCGGGAGCCGGGCCCGGCGCACATCCGGTCCGCCACCTCAGCCTGCACCATGACCAGCCCGCGGGCGAGCGAGGGCAGCACGGCCAGCAGGTGCAGCAGCACCGGCACCGCCACGTTGTAAGGCAAGTTCGCGACCAGCACCGACGGCGCCGCGGGCAACGCCAGGTTCCCGGTTTCTGCGCCCGCAGGCAGCGCGAGGTCCGGAGTTCCCCCGCCCGCCAGCGCCGCCGGGCCGGACCCGCCGGGCTCGCCGATTTTCAGCGCGTCCGGTCTGGGCTCGCCGATCTTCAGCGCGTCCGCGGTGACGATGACCGCCCGGCCCGCGAGATGCGGCGCGCGGTCCGCGATCGTCCGGGGCAGCTCACCAGCCAGCGCCCGGTCGATCTCGACGGCCACCAGCTGGCCGGCGCCGGCCTCCAGCAGGGCAAGCGTGAGCGAGCCGAGTCCCGGGCCCACCTCAAGCACCACGTCATCGGGCCGCAGCGCCGCCAGCACGGCAATCTTGCGTACCGTCCCCTGTTCCACCACAAAGTTCTGGCCGAGCCGCTTCGAAGGCCGGACACCCAGGCGATCCGCCAGCACACGAATCTCCCCTGGCCCCAGCAGCCGCACGGTCGGCTCCTCCCGAGCCAACCGGTCAGCCTTCCGGGCCGGCACGATGGACGGTTGCGCCCAAGCCGGCTCCAGCCGGCACAATGTGCCACCGGGCCGGCTGGAACCCGGGCGAGCGCGGGGCACAGGATGCATGGGGTGCACGCGAGGCACGGGGGGCGCGCGGGAGGGAGGGATGACGGGGGCGGCGCCGGGGGGCGAGCGGAGGTGTTACCACGGGCCGAAGATGCGGCCGGCGGTCGCCGTGACCGCGTCGCACAGGTCCGCCACGTCCATGCCCTTCACCTCGGCCACCCGGCGCAGGGTGTCCGCGGCCAGAGCGGGCTCGTTGGGCTTGCCGCGGTTGGGTACCGGCGTCAGGAAGGGCGCGTCGGTCTCGATCAGGATGAGATCCGGCGGCGCGGCGGCCGCGGCGTCGCGCAGCGGCTGGGCGTTGGAGAACGTCACGTTGCCCGCGAACGACATGACGTAACCCGCCTCGGCGCAGCGCTTGGCCATGGCCACATCGCCGGAGAAACAGTGGAACACCACCCGCGGCGGCGGCGCTTCGGCCTCCAGGATACGCAGCACGTCCTCGTGCGCCTCCCGGTCGTGGATCATCAGCGCCTTGCCGGTCCGCTTGGCGATCTTGATGTGCTCACGGAACCACCAGCGCTGGACATCGGGGGCGGCATGATCCCGGTAATAGTCGAGCCCCGTCTCCCCGACCGCGCGCACCCGCGGGCGGGAGGCCAGCGCCTCGATGCCGGCCAGCACCTCGTCGGGGGGAACGGGGGGGCGGGCAGCCCCCGCGTGCGCAGGGGGCTCCGGGGGGCTTTCGGGTTCGTCCCCCCGGGCAAACACCTCGTTGGGGTGAATGGCGACGGCCGCGTACACCTCGTCGTACTCCTCGGCGCACGTCGCCGACCAGCGGGAGGACTCCAGGGTGGTGCCGACCGTAACCACCCGCGCGATCCCGGCCGCGCGGGCCGCGGCGAGTACCTCCGGGACCGGCAGCTCGATCATGTCCAGGTGCGTGTGGCTGTCGAGGGCCGGCCGGGGCAGCGGTGCGGGCTGGGCGGGGGGTGTCACCAGGCCTCGTTCGGATGAAAGGGCATCAGGACTCCAGCCGGGCAAGTTCCTCGTCAACCACCGCGGTGTCGAGCTTGGTGAACAGCGGCGTGGGCGTGGCCAGCGGCGTGCCCGCGCGCAGCGGCGTGGACGACCAGCGCGCGGCGCCGTCGTAGGTTCCGGTGATCACCGGGTAGGACGGGGCGCCTGGCTCGTCCACCTGCTCGACCCGGGGCATGTCCGACCAGGTGCCGGGGTCCCCTGCGTGCAGCATCTCGTAGACCAGCTGGCACGAGCGGGGCAGGAACGGGGTCAGCAGGGTCTTCGCGTCGTCGACCAGCTGCAGGGCCACGTGCAGCACGGTCCGCATCCGGTCCGGGTCGGACTCGCGCAGCTTCCACGGCGCCTGCTCGGAGAAGTACTTGTTGGCCTCGGACACCGTCCGCATTGTCTCGGTGATCGCGAACTTGAACCGGGACGAGGCCAGGTGCGTCCCGACCGTGCCGAAGGCCTGCCGGGACCGGTCCAGGAGCTCGTGATCCAGGCCGGTCAGCGCGTCCGCCGCCGGGATCGTGCCGATGTTGCGGGCCGCGAACGAGACCGAGCGGTTCACCAGGTTGCCCCACGTCGCGACCAGCTCGTCGTTGTTACGGCGGACGAACTCGCTCCAGG
>PMST01000523.1 GCA_003168295.1 Actinomycetota bacterium | reverse complement strand
GCAAGCCGCCCCAGTCCACGGTTGTGACGAGGCTGGGATCAGCGGCAATGCCCGCTTCGCGCAGAGCCGAGTAGTAGGCGTCCGAGCGGCCGGGCCTGTCGGGCCAGCCGAGCTGGTCTGGGTCGAACGCGGCGATCATGGCGATGCGCCGGTGGCCGAGGAAAATCAGGTGGTCCATGGCCTGCCGGCCGGCGGCCTCGTCGTCGATGCAGATGTAAGGATAGTCGGCGCTCTGGCCGCCGGCGGCCAGGATGCTGACCCCCATCAGCTCCAGGCGCTGCTGCTCAGCCTCGGATACCGGAAACGCGAGTACTACGACCGCGTCGACCTTGCGCCGGGCCGGAAGCCGCTCGAAGAAAGCCTGCCGGTCCGCAGCGTCACCGACGTGGTACAGGAGCAAATCGAGGTCGGCCTCGCGTAGTACCGACTCGAGCGCCTCGAGCATGGCGGCGAAGAACCACCGGGAGATGTGCGGTACCACGACCGCAACCCGCCGAGTCGAGCCGCCGGACAGGCGGGACGCTTCGGGCGAGACCACGTAGGACAGTTCCTCGGCGACGGCTAGCACCCGTTCCCGGGTGGCGGCGGCGACGCCGGGAGCATTGCTCAGCGCCCGCGACACCGTCGCCAGCGACACGCCCGCCCTGCGGGCGATATCGACCATGTTGACCTGCTCCGGCACTGAGGCCACATGCTAATCATGCCACTGATTGGAAACGTTTTCTACGAATCAGCCGACTTAGGAGCCTGCCAGGCAAAGGCACCGGCAAGTTCTCTGGGCTGCCGGTTGTCGCGGCATGCGTCGCGGCACCGGCCGGGTTCCCACTCGTGCTGGGGTCGGTGCCGAAGGCGGCTCGCCGCGACCGGCCTGCGTCGCGGTCATGTCAAGTCCGGGATACCCAGCAAGTGGCTGAGCGATAAAGATGGCTCTTACCAGGACAAACAGCTAGATAACAGTGGCTGCGGCGGTGTGTTTTTCAGCTCAGGCGGACCCGGGGACTTCCGGAGAGCGCGCCGCATGCTAACCGCCGCGGCCGGGGCCTCCGCGGGAGCCTGCCCGGCCTGTGCCGCGTTGGCGCGACGGCCGCGTCCGCGGCGGGGGCGGCGAACCGGGCTGGCTGAGGTATTGACACGTCCAGCGGACCAGTCTATTTTCGTGGAAACGTTTCCAAATGTTACGTCGGTCACACACTAAGCGCACCGGTTTGGTGCCTTCGTCCCCGGGCCGAACGTCTGCTCGCTGGCTCCCCGGTGGGGGCGGCTCAGGGATTGGAGAGTCCCTCGTGCGGCAAGACAATGATCTGCGGTCGGACCGGAACCACCGGACCGCCGCTCCCAAGGCCTCCGGAGGTTCTGGTCTTCCTGAGCCCTCCGGATCTCTCGGGGGTCTCGGGGACGGGCCGGTACTTAACCGTCGGTCGATGATGAAGGCGGTGGGGCTCGGCGCGGCCGCGCTCGCCGTTCCCGGCCTCGTCGCCGGGTGCTCCTCCTCCTCAGGCGGCCGCACCGCCATCGTGCTGGAGGAAACGAAACCCGAGGTCGTCCCGTACTTCACCAGTCTGTGCGCGAAGTTCAACGCGAGCCAGAAGTCGATCTCGGTGACGCACGACCCCACCTCAAGCCTGATCGCGGAGTTCGTCCGCGGTGATCCGCCCGACATCGACTGCGACAACTACAACCTGACCACGTCGATTTTTGTGGCCCGAGGTGTGCTGGCCAACCTGGCCGGGTTGCCGCAGGCCAAGACCATCGACCCGAACATCCAGGCTCTCGTCACCCAGTACGCCTCGTACCACGGAGAGACGAGCATCCTGCCTTACTCGGTGGCCGCCGAGGGCGTCATCTACAACCCCGAGCTCTTCGACAAGGTGGGCGTCTCGGACGTTCCGACCACCTGGACCGAGTTCCTGGCGGTGTGCGAGAAGTTCAAGTCCGCGGGCATCACGCCGGTCTACCAGACTTACGGGGACACCTGGACGACGCAGCAGGGCCTGTTCGATTACACCACCGGCGCCATGATCGACGTGGCGGGGTTCTACCAGCAGCTCAATGCCGAGGGCACCAATCTCGGTCCGAACTCCTCGGTGTCGTTCGAGAAGGATTTCACCGCGGCCTGCCAGAAGATGCTGAGCCTGGCCCCGTATTTCAACGACAACGCGATCTCCAAGCACTACGCCGACGGCAACACCGCCTTCGCGGCCGGGCAGGCCGGGATGTACATGCAGGGCCCGTGGGCGGTCGGGGAGATCCTCGCGATCAATCCCAAGCTCAAGATGGGCACGTTCCCGCTGCCCGGCACCGACGACGCGTCCCAGACCAAATGCCGGGTCAACCTGGACCTGGCCATCTGGCTGCCGCGATCCCAGGCGCCCGCGCAGCGCGCGGCGGCCATCAAGTTCCTGGACTACCTCATGCAGCCGAGCATCATGAATGCCTACAACCAGGCCAACCTCGCGTTCTCACCGCTGAAGGACGCTCCGCCGCAGACCAGCCCGCTGGTTTCGGGCCTGCAGAAGTACGTCAGCTCAGGCGCCTTCTACCAGGGCGCGGGCACCTACGTCCCGCTCACCATCCCGGTCGGGAACTTCATCCAGGAAATGATGCTGACCGGCAACGTCAGCGGATTCACCTCATCAATGGACGGCGCTTTCAAGCGCCTGGCCATCCGGACCTCGGCATGAACCGCCCCAGCAGCGGATCCAGGAGGCAGCCATGACCGCGACCTCAGCCCCCTCCCCGGGCGCACCCAGAAACCCGCTCGGCACGCTGAAGAAACTCTTCTTCCCGGTGGCCCCGGCGTACCTGTTGATGGTCATCCCGGCGATCGCCCTGTTCACCTTCTTCATCATCTACCCCGCGATCGACGGGATGTTCTACAGCTTCACGAACTACGTCGGGTACGGAGCCTGGCATTCCATCGGGTTCGCCAATTACAAGGCCGCGTTCAGCGACCCGACGATCCGGGACTCCTACGGGTTCACGCTGCTGTTCGCGGTCGTGGCGTGCATCCTCACCAACGTGGTCGCGCTGGCCCTGGCGATCGCGCTGAACGCCAGGATCAGATGGCGGTCCGGACTGCGCACCGTGTTCTTCATGCCCATGGTGCTGTCCGGCCTAGTCGTGTCCTACGTGTTCACGTTCATCATCTCCACCTCGGTCCCGGTCATCGCCGGGGTGATCCATTTCGCCCCGCTGGAGAGCAACATCCTGGCCAACCAGAACCTGGCCTGGCTCGGCGTCGTGTTCGTCGCGTCCTGGGTGGCGATCCCGGGCGCGATCATCATCTTCCTGGCCGGGCTGACCGGCATCCCGACCGAGGTGTACGAAGCCGCCTCGATCGACGGGGCGTCGGCGTGGACCAAGTTCCGGCACATGACCTTCCCGCTGCTGTTCGGGTTCCTGGTCATCAACACCATTCTGACGTTCAAGAACTTCCTGAACGTGTACGACATCGTGGTCGGCCTGACCGGCGGCGGCCCGGGCACCGCCACCACCAGCGTGGCCCAGACCATCTTCTCCGGCTTCTTCAACGGCGACTACGCCTACCAGATGGCCAACGCGGTCATCTTCTTCCTGGTCACCCTGCTCTTCGCGGTATTCCAGCTGAGCGTCATCCGGCGCCGGGGAGGGAGTCTGTAATGGCTACCGAGGTCAGCACCACGCCCGTCGTCGCCGCGCCGCGGACCCGGGCCCGCCGGACACGGCCGGTACCGGAGGGCGGCCGGGTCAACTGGGGGCTGACGGCCATCGTCGCGGTCGTGTCCCTGATCGTCATCCTGCCGCTGTACTTCGCCGTCGCGATGGCGCTGAAGTCCCCGGCCCAGACCGGCGCCGGCTCGGGTTTCAACTTCCCCTGGCCGATTCAGTGGGGGAACTTCCGGGCCGCCTGGGACCTGACCGATACCCCGCTCGCCGCGTCGATGAGCCTGCTGATCACGGTCATCGCCGTGATCGGGGAAATCCTGGTCAGCGCGCTGGCGGCGTGGGCGATCGTGCGGAACTGGGGCCACTGGCAGTTCCGCGCCACCTTCGGGTACCTGATGATCGCCCTGTTCATCCCGTTCCCGGTCGTCGCGCTGCCGCAGGTCAAGCTCATGGCCGCGATCGGCCTGGCGAACCCGTTCGGCGTCGCGATCTTGCACATCTTGTTCAACCTCGCGTTCAACGTGCTGCTCTTCTCCGCCTTCATCCGGGGCATCCCGGTCGAACTCGAGGAAAGCGCCCGGCTGGACGGCTGCACGACCTGGCAGACCTTCCGCAAGGTCGTGCTGCCCCTGCTCGCGCCGATCAGCGCCACCGTGGGCATCTTCGCCTTCCTGCAGTCCTGGAACGACTTCATGATGCCGAACCTGATCACCGCGAACCCGAAATGGCAGACCCTCCCCGTCGTCCAGTACCTGTTCCAGGACCAGTTCACCACGAACATCAACGTGGCCTTCGCGTCGTATCTCATGGCCCTGCTCCCCACCCTGGTCGTCTTCCTCATCGCCCAGCGCTGGGTCGTCAGCGGCATCATGCGCGGCTCGATCAAGTAAACGGCCAGACCGCACCCCGACCACTCATCCACTCATGTCGACCGCGGAGATCCGTCCCATGCGCTCTGCCCGCACTACGCGCCCGGTCAGCGACCCGGGCCGGTCCACCGACGCCGAATGGTTCCGGCAGGCTGTGGTGTACCAGATCTACCCGCGCAGCTTCGCCGACGCCGACGGGAACGGCCTAGGTGATCTCCGGGGCGTGATCTCGCGGATCCCGTACCTGGCCTCGCTGGGCATCGACGCGGTCTGGCTCAGCCCGTTCTACCCCTCGGCCCTGACCGACGGCGGGTACGACGTCGACGACTACCGCGAGGTAGACCCGCGGCTCGGCACGCTGGCCGACTTCGACGAGATGACCGCCCGGCTGCACGCGCGACGGATCAAGGTCATCGTCGACATCGTCCCCAACCACACCTCCAGCCGCCACGCCTGGTTTCGCGAGGCGCTGGCCGCCCCGAAGGGATCCCCGGCCAGGAACCGGTATATCTTCCGCGACGGACTTGGCCCGGACGGGTCGCAGCCGCCCTCGGACTGGGTCTCCGCGTTCGGCGGACCAGCATGGGCCCGAGTTCGGAACGGACAGTGGTACCTGCACCTGTTCGCCGCCGAGCAGCCGGACCTGAACTGGGACAACCGTGAGGTCCGCGACGACTTCCTCAAGACCATCCGGTTCTGGTCCGACCGCGGGGTCGACGGGTTCCGCGTCGACGTGGCCCACGGCCTGGCCAAGAACCTCACCGAGCCGCTCGAGCCGCTCGACGGTCAGACGTCCCTGGTCAGCTCGCTGGACGGGACTCATCCGCTCTGGGACCGGGACGAAGTGCACGGCATCTACGCTGAGTGGCGGCAGGTCTTCAACGAGTACGACCCGCCGCGGGCCGGCGTGGCGGAGGCATGGGTGCGTCCGTCCCGGCGAGCGCGGTACGCCAGCCCGCATGGTCTGGGCCAGGCCTTCAACTTTGACCTGCTCGAAGCGAACTGGAACGCCGGGGAGTTCCTCCGGGTCATCACCGACAACCTGGCCGAGGCGCAGCAGTACGGAACGTCGACCACGTGGGTGCTGTCCAATCACGACGTGGTCCGGCACGCCAGCCGCTACGGGCTGCAGGCCGCGGACTACCTCAGCAGCACGCAGAACGCCAAGACATGGCTGTTCAGCAACGGCACCTCACCCGAACTCAATCGCAGCCTCGGCCTGCGTCGCGCTCGCGCGGCCACCCTGCTGCTGCTGGCGCTGCCCGGGTCGGCCTATCTGTACCAGGGAGAGGAACTCGGCCTGTACGAGGTCGCGGACCTGGCCCCCGATGTCCTCCAGGATCCCGCCTTCCTGCGGTCCGGCGGCGCGGAAAAGGGCCGCGACGGGTGCCGGGTCCCGCTGCCCTGGACGACCGACGGCCCGTCGTTCGGGTTCAGCGCCGGCGCCGCGCACCTGCCCCAGCCGGCCTGGTTTGGCCCGCTCAGCGTCGAGGCGCAGGAGCACGACTCCGCGTCCACCCTGGCCCTGTACCGGCAGGCGCTCACCTGGCGCCGCCAGCTCCAGGCCGCGGAAAGCCTGGAATGGATGCCCGGCACCAACGGGCAGGTGCTGGACTTCCGCCGTCCCGGCGGCTGGCGATCCGTGACCAACTTCGGGCCCGGGGCCGTTCCGCTGCCGGACGGAACCGTGGCCGTCGCCAGCTCCCCCCTGCGCGACGGCCTGCTGCCCGCGGACACCACCGCCTGGCTCGTCCCTCCGGGACTCGATCGGCCCACCGTCCAGCGCCTGACCACAGCCCGGGCCTAACGGAAGGCACACGATGCTGCGACTGGCGGACGCATGGACGTGGGATTTCTGGCTCGCCGATGACGGCCGCTCCTATCACCTGTATTTCCTCAAAGCCCCGCGTCACATCGGCGACCCTGATGAGCGACACTGGAACGTCTCCGTCGGTCATGCCGTGTCACCGGATCTTGCCGACTGGACCGTGGTCCCTGACGCGATCGCGCCTTCTGGCGACCCGGCCTTTGATCACATCGCGACCTGGACCGGCTCGGTGGTACGCGGCCGGGACGGCAACTGGTTCATGTTCTACACCGGCGTCGGCTCCCAGTCCGGCGCCCTTAAGCAGCGCATCGGCCTGGCCACATCTGCTGACCTTTATCACTGGAGCAAGCATCCCGGCTCGCCCGTCCTGGAAGGCGATCCTCGCTGGTATGAAAAGCTCCCGGACGCGCTGCAGCTTGACGAAGCATGGCGCGACCCGTGGGTGTTTGCCGACCCCGACGGCGACGGCTGGCACATGTTCCTGACCGCCCGCGCCTGCGACGGGCCCGCCGACCAGCGCGGGGTCATCGGGCACGCGCGATCACGCGACCTCATCCACTGGCAAGCCCAGCCCCCGCTGAGCCGGCCAGGCGGAGGTTTCGCCCACCTTGAAGTGCCGCAGGTCGAGGTGGTCGGGGGCCGTTCCGTGCTGATCTTCTCCTGCCTCACCGCCGAGCTGTCCGGTCAGCGCCGCCAAGCCGGAACGGGCGGGGGAATCTGGTGCCTGCCCGGCAAGTCCCTGCTCGGGCCCTTCAACCTGAGCCAGGCGGTCCGCATTACCGATGAGTCGCTGTATAGCGGCCGTCTGATCCGCGACCGCGCCGGGCGGTGGGTCATGCTCGCCTTCCGGAACCGTGGACCTGACGGCAGCTTCGTCGGGGAACTGACCGATCCCGTGCCCATCCGGTGGGCCACCGACGGCAGCGCGCTGCAGCTGGACGCCGTCGCGGCCATGACTGACGCAACGCCCGAACCCGCAGAAAGGTCTCCAAATGGCACAGATAATTCTTGATCACGTGGAAAAAGCGTACGCAGGCGGCACCAAGGCCGTTAACGACCTGAGCCTCGACGTCAAAGACGGCGAATTCATGGTGTTCGTCGGCCCGTCCGGGTGCGGCAAGTCCACCGCGCTGCGGTCCATCGCCGGACTCGAGGAGATCACCGGCGGCACGATCCAGATCGGCGACCGGGTGGTCAACGACCTGCCGCCCAAGGACCGGGACATCGCGATGGTGTTCCAGAACTACGCGCTGTACCCGCACATGACGGTCGAGCAGAACCTCGCGTTCGGCCTGCAGCTGCGCAAGACGCCCAAGGAAGAGATCAAGCGGCGGGTCGACGAGGCCGCCCAGATGCTGGGCCTGGAGCAGTACCTCAAGCGCAAGCCGGCCGCGCTGTCCGGCGGCCAGCGGCAGCGGGTCGCGATGGGACGCGCCATCGTCCGCGAGCCGCAGGCGTTCCTGATGGANNCCTGGACGCCAAGCTGCGGGTGTCCATGCGGGGCTCGCTCAAGCAGTTGCACGAGCGGCTCGGCGTCACCACCGTCTACGTGACGCACGACCAGGTCGAGGCCATGACGCTCGGCAACCGCGTCTGCGTCCTGCGGGACGGGCGGCTGCAGCAGGTCGACACGCCGCAGCATCTCTTCGAGGCGCCGGTGAACCTGTTCGTGGCGGGCTTTATCGGCTCGCCCGCCATGAACTTCGTCACCGCGGACCTGGTGATGGACGGCGGCCCGGCGGTCATGTTCGCCGGCTACAAGCTCGCGGTGCCGTCCGACGTGATGGATGCCAAGCACGGACTCCCGGACTTCATCGGCAAGAAGGTCATCCTCGGCATCCGGCCCTCCGACTTCGAGGATGCCAGCCTGGCCGACGGCTCGCATGCGGGGAAGATGCAAATCACCGTCGGCGTCACCGAGGAGCTCGGCACCGAGATCCACGTGATCTTCACGATCGACGCGCCCCCGGTCGAGCACGCGGACCTCACGAAGGCGGCCGGGACCAGCGACGACGAAGACGAGGCCGTGTCCGCGCTGGTCGGCGGCAAGTCGTTGTGGACGGCCCGCGTTTCGGCACGGAGCCGGATCAGGCCGGGTCAGCCGACTGAACTCGCCGTCGACACGCACCACCTGCACTTCTTCGACCCGGACAGCGGACTGTCCATCGGGCACCCGCAGGCAGCGGTCGCGCTGGTCGAGCCATGAAGCGATCACACCACAGGGCAGCACCATGTCCGTGACTTGCAGCACCAGCCGGGCGGACGGTCGGCGTAACCGCTCCCACCGCCCGGTCCGTGGACCAAGCCCGGTGCGCACGGACGCATAGGGGACGACGGCGGTGCGGGGCGGAGTCTCGTACGGCGTATGTGCTGGTCAGCGACGTGCGCCTCGGATAGGAGTGACGGGCTGTAAAACCGTCGGCTCAGCCTACGTTGGTTCGAACCCAACACCTGCCACACCCTGGGGAAACGGCCCGATAGCTGCGGATTCTCGGCTATCCGGGCCGTTTTCTTCTTGTCCCGCCGTGTGCCACCCTGTAGCGCTGTAGGTCCCTGTGTCGCGGTGTCCACGGACATATAGCGGACGGCGTCCGGCCGCCAGGACGGTCGGTGTGCACCGTCGGCTTTCCACGGACGGCCACGGACGGGCTGCGCCGGTCGCGGGTTCCGGCTTGACGTGAGCCGCTGAGTCGAGCGTGCATTCCCGTACACACGGCCTGCCGGCCCCGGTGATGTGCCGGGGACGGGGCGGCGCTGCGGGCGGGACGGTCACGGTCGCGGTCAGCGCGAGGGACGGTCTTGTCCGCGCGGAGGTGACCGATCGCAGCGGCCCTGAGGTGCCGGAGCTTGACTCTGCTGGCCGGGATGCGGAAGGCGGCCGTGGGCTTCAGCTCGTTGCGGGCCTCGCGGCGCGGTGGGGGTGGCGGC
>PMST01000661.1:2680-3178 GCA_003168295.1 Actinomycetota bacterium | reverse complement strand
GCCGGTGCGGCTCCCAGCGGAAGGTGGCGACGGCGATCGCGATGCCGGCCATGGCCCAGGCCGCGAGCACGATCAAGTCACGGCCGGGGAGCCAGGTCTGGCCAGCGGTGTGGTCGAGGGCCAGTCCCGCCGCCTGGGCTAGGGGCTGGGCCGGGAGATAGCTGGCGATGGTGGTCAGCCAGTGCGGTTCGCTGATGGCACCGAAGAGGCCGGAGATGATGATGACAGGGAAGTAGGTGACCAGGAAGGTCGGCGCGGCAGCTTCGATCGTGGAGACGACAGTCGTGAGGGCGGTGGCCGCGGCGGCCCAGGCGAGGCTCCCGAGAACGAAGACGACAAGTGCCCCGAACGCACCGATAAGGCTCAGCGGGGTGCCGTAGAGGATTACGCCTGCGGCGACCGTGGCGGCTCCGGCGATGGTGGCCACGACCACGGTGGCCAGGATGCGGCCGAGGAAGTAACACCAGCGCGGGAGCGGCGTGGCCCACCAGCGCTTCA
>PMST01000661.1:0-2666 GCA_003168295.1 Actinomycetota bacterium | reverse complement strand
GGCGCCCGTGGTCTGGGTATGGCTCTGGTGCGAG
Source organism: Actinomycetota bacterium (assembly GCA_003168295.1). The sequence continues at coordinate 2,632 of PMST01000661.1, read as the reverse complement.
GCAAGGAGCAGGATGATCGGCAATCCGATGCCGATGGTGACGGCCCGTCCGCTGGCCAGCAGGCGGCCCTGGTACCCGATCTGAGCGGCGAGGAGCCGGCCGATGTTCGGCATCCTTGGCTGGGCGTGGCCGGTGACGTCGGTCATGGGCTGCTTCTTTCCACTGCCGGTGCGCCGATGGCGGCCAGGTAGGCGTCTTCGAGGCTGGGCGGTCCGACTTCGAGGCCCGAGAGGCCAAGGCGATGCTGGCCGGCCCAGCCGACCAGGTCCCGCAACGGGCCGGCCGGGTCGTCGGCCTTAATCACCAGCACCCGGGTGGCGGGGTCCAGGTGCGGGCTCAGTGTGGCCGGCAGGTCGTCCAGGGACACGCCATCGGGGGGACGGTACTGGATGGTGACCGTGCCATCGCGCGCACGGAGCCCGTCGGGCGTGGTGTCGGCGATGATTTTCCCGCCGGCCAGCAGGATGAGCCGCCGTGCGAGGTGGTCCGCCTCATCGATGTAGTGAGTGGTCAGCACGACCGTCGTGACGGTCGTGGTCAGATTTTCCACCGCGGTCCAGGCCCGCCGGCGGGCTTCGGGATCGAGCCCGGTGGTCGGCTCATCGAGGAACAGGACCTCAGGCCGGCCGATGATCCCGATTGCCACGTCGACCCGGCGTCGCTGCCCTCCGGACAGGGCGCCAACGCGGGTCTCGGCGTCGTCGGAGAGGTCCACCAGTTCGAGGGCCTCGCCAACCGGGCGCGCCGCCGGGTAGAGCCCAGCGAATACGGTCAGGGTGTCACGAACCGTCAGCTCGGCGTCGAGGCTGGTCGACTGGAGAACCAAGCCGATCCGGGCTCGCCACCGGCGGTCACCGCGGCGCGGGTCGACGTCAAGGACCCGGGCGGTGCCGCTGGTGGGGCTCAGGAATCCTTCGAGCATCTCCAAGGTGGTGGTCTTGCCGGCCCCATTCGGCCCGAGGACGGCCACCAGCTGTCCTTCTGGCACCTCGAAGGACACGCCGTCCACCGCCGCGAAGTCCCCGAAGCGCCTGGTGAGATGGTCCACGACGATCGCGCTCACGACATCGGGCTCCGGTCGCGGTGACTGCGTCGGCCACGCAGGAGAGACAGCATGCAGACTTCCCTTCTGGTTGTGGTGGCGAGCTGTGACAAAGCAGGGCCCCGGGCCAGCCCGGGGGCCCGGGCAGGGCGCTCCGGGAGCACCTCTCATCCGGGCATCACCGCCGGGCGCGGGATGTTCACGAACAACGCGATCGGGATCGCCGCGGCCAGCGGAACGGCCACGCCCCAGACCATGGCCACATTGAAACCGTGCACTTGGGCCGCGGCAGCGCTCGTGGCGGGATGAGCCACCAGGTAGCCGGCCGTGACGATGGCCGCGATGGTGTTGAACAGGGCCGCGCCCACCGAGGAACCCAGCTGAGACGCGGCGCTGGTTGCCGCACCGGCATCAGCGCGGAGCACGCCCCGCAGCGCGGTGCTGAGCGTGACCGGCCCCGCCAGACCGGTGCCGATTCCCTCCACGGCCGTGGCGACCAGCACCAGGGGCGGGTAGCCGCTGCGCGCCGCCGCGCCGATCAGGGAGCCGACGACCCGGCCTGCGCCCCAGCCGCCGGAGGCCGCCTCGCCCAGCCCGTAGACGAGGCCGACCATCCCCGCCGAGGCACAGATCACGCTGGCCGCGTCGATGCGGATCTCCGGCCGCCGGGGAAGCTGCGGCAGCACCCTGGGGGCGCCCACAACGGCGAAGACCGAGAAGATGATGTTCAGGTAGAGGCACCACCGCCAGCCGAGCTCGCTCGTGATCACCCCGCCAAGCACCAGGCCCACGGCCAGGCCGGCGGTGAGGGTGGCGGTGAAGACGCCGAGCACCCTGGTCCGCTCGCTGTCTTCCCGGTAGACGGTGACGAGAAGAGACTTAGTGGACGACACCAACACCGCCCCGAACGCCCCCTGGATGGCGCGCGCCGCGATGAGCATCGTCGCGTCCACGGACGCCCCGCCCACCGCCGAGGCGCAGGCAAAGCCGACCACGCCGACGATCAGTGTGCGCCGGGCGCCGAACCGGTCAGCGAGACGTCCGCCGAGAAGCAGCAGGCCAGCCAGGGCAAGGGTGTAGGCGGTCACCACCCATTGCCGTGACGCCGCCGACATGTGAAGCCCCTGCTGGATGGACGGCAAGGCCACGAACATGATCGTGGTGTCCAGCACCGCCATCAGCTGGGCCGAGCCGATCACGGCCAGTGGCCACCAATCGAGACGGGCCGCCGCCGCACCGGGTGCCGTCGCCACAGACATGGAGTCGCGTCTCACGAGATGCGAGTATGGCCGTCCGGGCCACGCTGGCCTACGTTTCGGACAGGGCCTAAAGGTGGGCCGCTGAGCGACGGCCGGGCGGCGTCGTTTGCCGCCGCGGGCCGGGCTGATTATTGTGGGGGCTTCCAGGACGGTGAGCAATGATCAGGCTCCGGCTGGCCGCCAGCAGCTTCACGCAGATGCGGTTCGGTTTCTCTCCCATCAGCGAACTAGCCGACTCGCTCTACATGCTGCATTCCGCCTGCCTAGAGCCGCTGTACCGCGACTGGGGCGAGCAGGCACGCCAGCGCATGCGCGGCCTCGACCATGAGCT
>PMST01000442.1 GCA_003168295.1 Actinomycetota bacterium | reverse complement strand
CGCTGATCGCCGACGGTGACCTGCAGACGATCAGGCAGCCACTGGACTTCCTGGGCATCAACTACTATTCGCCGATTTTCCTGCGCGCCGGCGACCCCTCCGACCTCAGGCGCAACGAGAACCCGGCTCGCTGCCGGGTCCCAGGCGTCGTGGAGTACCTCCCGGAAGACCTGGAGCGGACCAACATGGGCTGGCTCGTCGATCCCAGCGGCCTGCACCAGATCCTGGTGGACATCTCCAGGCAGGCTCCCGGCCTGGCGCTTTACGTGACCGAGAACGGCCGGGCGGCGGAGGACTACGTGAACCCGCAGGGCGAGGTGAACGACGTTGAGCGGGTCAGGTACCTGCACATGCACCTGGAGGCGGCCGCGCGGGCCATCAAGGACGGGGCCAACCTGGCCGGGTACTTCGTCTGGTCGTTGCTCGACAACTTCGAGTGGGGCTGGGGTTACTCCAAGAGGTTCGGGATCGTCTTCGTTGACTTCGGGACCCAGCGGCGGATCCCCAAGGCAAGCGCCTACTTCTATTCGAACGTGGTCCGGAACAACGCGATACCGCTTCTACCGGCTTCCTGGCCGCGCTGACCCGTCGCCACGACCTGGGGGCATGCCGTCGCTACGGTGGCGGTATGCCTTCGGCGGGAGTCCAGGTGAGCAGTCAGCTTGCCGTCCTGGCCCCAGGGGCGGGTTCCGGCGACAATCGGCTCATGAGCGACCCGGTGAGAGGGCAACCCCAGTACGAAGCGGGACAGGCAGTTGAGGGCGGCCTGCCCGGCGGGGCGGGGACCGGCGGGCGTCTCAGCCGTCGCATCACCGTGATTGTCCGGCTGCAAATCGGCGCGCCGGTTCGGGGCCGGTCTAGGTAACGTCTCTGTATGCATCCAGAAGCCACCCGGCTGGCGTTTCGAGACATGACCTCTGACGATATCGACGACATGGCGGCGCTGCTCGGCGATCCGGACGTCATGACGTATTACCCCAGGCCGAAGACCCGGCAGGAAGCCGCTCAGTGGATCGACTGGAATCGCGGCCTGTACCGGATGCACGGTTACGGTCTGTGGCTGCTCACCACGGCCGAGGGTGACTTCGCGGGCGACTGCGGCCTCACCCCGCAGGTCGTCGACGGCGTGACCGAACTCGAGGTCGGCTACCACATAATGCCCGCGCTGCAGCGGCGTGGCTATGCGACCGAGGCCGCGGCTGCCTCGCGCGATTTCGCCCGGACCGTGCTTGGCGCCACCCGGCTGGTCGCCATCATCCACCCGGACAACCGGCCATCGCAGCGCGTCGCGGAGAAGATCGGGCTCCTGCCCGAGAAGCGAACGACGGTCCACGGCGGCCGCGACGTCATCATCTACGCTGCCGCCCTGGACTAGGCGTTAGGACGCCGCGCCTTCGTGCCGTTGTAGATAATGGCCGGTATGCGCCAGGACAAAGCAGTCGACGGTTTCCGGCTGGCCTACGACCGGACCGGGCAAGGCCCGGCTGTGCTGCTGCTGCACGGCTGGCCGGGAGACCGGACCGACTACCGCGAGGTCGTGCCGCTGGTGTCGGCATCGGCTGAGGTGATCGTGCCTGACCTGCGGGGGTTCGGCGAGTCCGACAAGCAAGAGGCCGACCCGGCCACCCAGTACAACGCCGCCGCCCAGGCTCGCAGCATCCTCGGACTGATCGATGAACTGCAGCTGCGGCGGCCGGTGATCGCCGGTTACGACGTCGGCAGCCGGATCGCCCAGGCCATCGCCAGGGAGCGGCCCGACCTGGTGCGCGCGCTGGTCATCGCACCGCCGCTGCCGGGTATCGGCGAGCGGATCCTCGACCCCCAGGCCCAGCGGGAGTTCTGGTACCAGTCGTTCCACAACCTCGCCCTGTGCCCGGAGCTGATCGACGGCAAGCCGGACGCCGTCCGTTCCTACCTGCGGCACTTCTGGTCCCACTGGTCCGGGCCGAGCTACGAACCGGCCGGCGAGGACCTCGATCACCTTGTTTCCGTCTACGCGGCGCCGGGTGCGTTCGCCGCCTCGATCGCCTGGTACCGGGCGGGCGCAGGCGCGGTCGCGACCTCGCTGGCCGAACGGGTGCCCGAACCGGACCGGCGGATCGCGGTGCCGACGACGGTGCTGTGGCCATCACACGATCCCCTGTTCCCGCGCGCATGGTCCGACCGGATCGACGACTTCTTCGCGGCCGCCACGCTGACCCCGCTGGACGGCGTCGGCCATTTCACGCCGCTCGAGTGCCCGGATAAGTTCGCCAGGGCCGTATCGGCGGCGGCGAGTACTGTTCCCGGCTGATCCCGGTGCGCCTGAGGCACGGGCCCGCAGGTGAGACAATCGACGGCATGAAATTCCGCGCGACGGTGGAGCTGGGCGGCAAGACCGCGACCGGGATCGAGGTCCCGGACGATGTGGTCGTTGCCCTGGGCTCCGGCAGCCGCCCGCCGGTGACGGTGACGGTGGGCGGCCACTCCTACCGCACCACGGTGGCGCGCATGGGCGGCCGCTTTCTCGTGCCGCTGAGCGCGGAGAACCGGACCGCGGCCGGCGTCGCCGCCGGCGATCAGGTCGACGTCGACATCGAGCCCGACACCACGCCTCGTGAGGTGGAGGTACCCGCCGACCTCACCGAGGCACTCGCCAGGGACGATGCGGCGAGGGCCACCTTCGGCGGCCTGTCCTACACCCACCGTAAGGAGTGGGTGCGCTGGGTAGAAGAGGCCAAGAAGACGGACACCCGCGCGACGCGCCTGGCCAAGACCGTCGAGGCCTTGCATGCGGGTAAGCGCACGCGCTGAGCTAGACCGCCGCCCTATCCGGGGGAACGGGCGGGTCCAGCAACGGTGCCGCCACCTTGGCCTCCGACCAGCTGCGGATGACGCTGGTATCGGAGATGAAGCGGACCCCGCAGCCGGGCGCCCAGCGGGCGGCGGCTTCGGCCAGGCAGTCATCGACCAGCCGGGACACCATGTCCGCCTGCTCGCGGGGGCAGTGGACCAACAGCTCGTCGTGCAGGCACAACACGATCCGCGCGCCCAGCGACCCGCACCGGGCCCGGACCGTGACCGCCCACATCTTGAACAGCTCCGCCGCGGCGCCCTGGATCATCGCGTTGCGCGCGTACCGGCCGTAGGCCGCGACCCGGCTGCTGCTCCGCGGCTCAGGGTCCGAGGAAGCCAGCACGATCAGCCGGCCGCCGTAGGTGCGCAGATCGCGGCCGGCCCGCCCGGCACGATCGGCGCCGTCGAGGTAGGCCATGGCCACCGGGTAGGCCGTGTTGAGGCGGCGTAGCGCCTGGGCGCCGTGGCCGGTGGTCTGCCCGTACATCGCGCCGAGGACCGCCACCTTGGCCACAGGCCGGCCCACGCCGAGCTGCGCCGCCACCGGCGCGTACAGGTCGTCGGCCCGCGTCGCCGCGGTCAGCGCCTGGTCCTGGGATACCGCGGCCAGCACCCGCGGCTCGATCTGGCCCAGGTCGGCCCGGACGAACACGTGCCCATCGGCCGCCACCACGGCCGGGCGCAGCGCGGCCGGCATATTGTGCAGGCCCGCCGACGCGGTCATCCGCCCCGCCGCACCGTCCGAGCCGGTCCACGCGCCGCGCAGCCGGCCGTCGGCCCCGAGGTGCTCATCCAGCCAGGCGTAGCCGTAAGTGGTGGCGATCCGCTCCGCCTTGCGCCACACAAGCAGGGCGCCGACCAGCGGATGCGCGTCCCGGAGCTCCCGTAGCCGCCAGGCCCGGGTATCGGGCACGTCCACCCCGACCCGGCTGAGCAGCGTCCGTACCTGAGCCGGGCTGCGCAGGTCGGCGGTGACGCCGGCCGGGGCGTGCCGCAGGACCTGCGTATCGCGGGCGGCCCGCAGCGCGACAGCTTCGGTCTCGCTGCGCGGCCTGGGCCCGATGAATCCCGCCAGCACCTGCTCGGCGACCGCGCGGTCCATCGGCAGCCCGTCCGCTGACAGCTCGGCGCACAGCAGTTCGGCGGTGGACTCGCAGCGGGCCGTGGCCAGGGCCATCGGCCGTTCGGCCAGCGCGGCGAGCGCCTGGTGCTGGAGTCCGGCCACCGTCCGAGCCAGGGCCGCCCACCGGGCGATCCGCTCCAGGCTGTCCGACCAGCCGCCGCCGATCCACTCGGGTCGCAGGTGCCCGTCCGGCGCCACCGGGTCGTCGTCGTCGCCCCCTTCGATGCCGAACAGGTCAAGCGGGCCGGCGGCCGGCAGCGTATCGGCGGCCAAGCCCTGCAGCCGGGCCCACGCCCAGCCCGGATCAGCCCGCCATCCGCCGAACAGCAGGCGGTGCGCCGCCGTGATATCCCAGCACGTGGCCAGCCGGACGCCGTCGGCGGCCAGCCGCGCCGCGGTCTGGCCCGACC
>PMST01000080.1 GCA_003168295.1 Actinomycetota bacterium | reverse complement strand
ACCGTCGCCGCGGCCGCGGCCAGGAGGCACAGCCCGCCGGCCGCGTTGCGTAGCCACAAGCCAGAGCGATCCCCGAGTTGCTGGGGAGGGGCGGGTTCGCGGCCGGGGTCGGCGGCCGGGGCGGCCGGACCGGCCATGATCACCAGGAGGCTGGGTGCCGGGGGGCGGCCGATCATGTCCCGGCCGGTTCCGGCGCCTGGGAAAGTGACGGCCGGGATCGCAACGGTCATGTCAGATTCCCTTCGGAGGGAAACCGGGATCGTGGTTTTCGTCGGCGTCGGCTTCGGGGGTGCGGATACCGAGTCCGACTAGGTGGCGGGTTATCGCCCCGGTGCGGGTGCGAGGGGCCCCGGTCAGGCTCATGTGCCGTTCCTCGTCGTGGATGCCGATCAGCACGACGACCAGCAACCCCAGGACAGCCAGGGCGATCAGGACCACCGCGACGGGCAAAAACGTGACGACGGTCATGACCTCACGGCCCCCCGGTGCCGCTCATGGCGGTGATGGCGGTTGGGGGGTCTGTGGTGATGTCCATCATCGGGATTGCTCCTTATTCAGAGCTGAAATAGGCGATGAAGCGCTTATTTCAGCTCGACTTGCTGTGACTGAGGGAGGTGAGTGGGTGGCGTTTTGTGTTGTCGCGGCCCGGAATAAGGCGGCGATCGGCTAATCTCGGCGCTGGAAGTGGAACGCGGGAGGAACTCGCGTGTCGGAAGGCGTGCCTGAAGACTGGGCTACGGTCGCACGGGCCATCGGCGAGCGCATGCGCGAGCTTGGCTGGCGTCAGCGCGAGCTCGCGGACCGTTCGCATGTCTCGGTGGCCGTTGTGCGAGAAATCCAGCGGCATACCGTGGAGCGCCGTCGCAGCCGGCGAACGCTGGAGGCGTTGTCGGTGGCTCTCGGCTGGGAGCCAGAACGCCTTGATTCGGTACTCAAGGGCGGCGCGAGGCACGCGGCAGCACGCAGCCAGGTGCAGGTCGACGGGGCTGCCTGGTGGTCGCGGATGGATGCCCTTGAAGAGCGGCTCGACGAAATCGTCAAGCTTATTACCGGCCTTAAAGCCGACCTCGCCACGGTCATCGAGCACGGGCGCCATGAACGATAGGCCGGGGCGTATTCGCTTTACCAGCCGTATGCTTTCCATGCCTGTAATTCCACCGCGGGCCCGGCCCTTTTCCAATGCGCTGCTAATGCACATTCAGTGCACAAGCAGTGCAGGTCCAGTGCGGCCCGCGATGGCGGGAGGCGGCAAATGGAAATGGTGATCGGCTGGACGGGCAGTACCGCATCCGCGTTGCAAGCCGCTCTGCGGCTAAGCAACGAGGGATTTGCCGCCCATCTGGGAATCGGCGTGCGGACGGTCGCAGCCTGGCACCAGAAACCGGCGCTTCGGCCCCAGCCGGAGATGCAGCAGCTTCTCGACACTGCCCTGACGCAGGCGCCGGCGCCGGCCAGGGAACGGTTCACTGTGCTCGCGGGTGTGCCTGGCCATGCCGGGAAGAACCTGCCCGAGGCCGATGCGGGGACAGGCGATGACGGCGCGGCGGCTGACGCCGAGTACAGGCTCATCGCCGACCAGAACATCACCAGTGCGCTGGGCCAGCTTGACCAGCTCGCAGGCTGAGAACCCGGAACGGCCCGCAGGCAGGTCGCGGCGCGCCTGGCCCGCCTGGACAGGCGCTATCTCCTGGATCGCGCGAGCCGCCGAAGGGGTATCGGCCAGCGTCGCATGGCACACGCCCTAGGCGAGTACTACCGTGGCCAGGGCGCCGGCTACGGCCGGTATGGCGCTCGCTGCGGCCAGGACGGCGATGTCGTGACCAGCGTCCTCACTCACCCCAGCTGGCTGGACCTGGACTGCCCGCTGACCGCGGGTCATGACCGGCTCACCCTCGACGGCGCGGCGGCGGGCAGCGCTGTCCCGCTCGACGAGGGAACAGCCGACGCTGCTGCGCAGCGGCTCGCGGAGACACTGGCCGCGAACACCCGGTTCGTGGACACGCCGTTGTACCGCCTGGTCGGCGTCAGCATCGGGAAGAGCCAGATCGCCGGCTCGCTGGCCCTTACGCGGTTCGCCACCTACGCGCTGACCCTGGATCTGCTTGAAGGGGAACTGACTGATGCGCTCACGGCAGGCATAGCACCAAAGGCCGGCTCGCTGCCGCTGCGCGACCGGTATCTCCCTGACCTCGCATCGGTTCTCGACGTGGCCGCCCGGCTCTGCGCCGGCGGCGCGCTGGCCCTGTGCGCATTCGCCCGGCCGGCAGGCCCTTACCGGGATTATGCCGACTATGTCCTGCTCGTGCAGGAACGCTCCGGCAGCGTCATCAACGCCGCCGGGCAGCTCGCAGTGATCCCCAAGGGCTTCCACGAGCCGATGACAGACTTCCGCAATGACGCGAGAATCGCGGCCACGCTGCTGCGGGAGATGGAAGAGGAACTGTTCGGCCGGGAGGACATAGACAGCACGCTGACCGAACCGCATGCTGCCGACCCGATGCACCCTGCGCGTTTGTCGGAGCCGATGCGGTGGCTCACCGATAATCCCGGCGCGCTCCGGATGGAATGCACAGGATTCGGTTTAAACCTGGTCAGCGGGAATTTCGAGTTCTCATGCCTGATTGTCGTCGATTCCGACGAATTCTGGTACCGTTACGGCGGCCAGATCGAAGCCAACTGGGAGTCATCAGCTTTGCGTCAGTACTCAAGTCTTGACCGTGAGGGACTCGCAGGGCTGGCCGGTGATGACGCATGGAGCAATGAGGGGTTGTTCACGTTCCTGCAAGGACTACGGCGGCTGAAGCAGATAGGCGGGGACCGGGTGGATATTCCGGCGGTCGAATGGGAGGTGCGCTTATGAGCGCCAACTGGTACAGCGGGAATGCCGCCGAGGACGGGCACGATAATCGCGGGTGGCTGCTCGGGCATTTCATCGGCCCCGATCAGGGCGTGCGGTCAAGCAAGGACGTGGAAGTAAAATGGGGCGTCCACCCGGCAGGCGAAAAACGCGCCGGGTGGACTGCTGATGAGCAGCGGACGACCCTGGTCCTGCTGGTGGAAGGAAATTTCAGGGTNNTCGTCACCGTCCGCTGGCCCTCATCACCATCATGAGCGGGCCGCGCCCTGCGTTGAGCGCCGTGACGGGGCGGTAGCGGCCGAGGGGTGACCGCCGAGCGCGGCTCCGCACGCCAGGCAGCCGAACCCCGACGGCGGGTGGCCGCCGCAGTTCGTGCACCGCGTCGTGAGCTGCTGGGGGGAGATACCGAAGATGGAGGATAGCCGCTCGATTTCCTCGGCGGTGAAACCCCGCTGCCGGCCGTCGCGGTGGCCTTCGGCGGCGCACACGGTGGAGGTGC
>PMST01000027.1 GCA_003168295.1 Actinomycetota bacterium | reverse complement strand
ACCCGCCCGTAGAACACGAACCGCAGCCGCCCCGGTCCTGACCCTGCAGCGGTCAGGCTGCCAGCCCGGCGCAGAGCTGACCGCTCCGCCCACCCTGCCAGCCCGCCCTGAGCGGCCATGACCGTATCCCCTCCCGGCACCGAAATGAATACACCGCCATAATCCCGGGAATTGCACCGCCTTGCCTGGCGTATAAGGAAATATGCCCAGCCTCCGAGCGTTAAACAGGCCAGAAAACATGCCTGGTCGTACTATTGTCACCTATAACTTAGGCATTTCCGGGTATTTTCCTGCTCCGTCACCCGGCTGTCCCTGAAATCAGGCATGAGCATGAGCATGAGCCGGCCGCAGGAGGACTGCCCGCGATGCTCCGGGCCCCCTGCTCCTCGCCTTTGCGCCGGGAACCGGCCTGTGGCGCACGCGACGGCGAGGCGCCGGTGCTCACGCCGGCCCACCGCCAACCAGATCGCCGCCACGCCGGTCAACGCACGGGCCAGCAGGCCTGGCAAGACGCCGAGGCCGACATCCTCGGTGACCGGCGCGGCCACGTCCCGGTTCCGCACAGCCACCCACGCAGTACCGGCCGGGCGCGGATCCTCGGCCCGTCGGTTGTCAGTCACCGGACCGGACTCACACCGGCAAGCGACGACGAGCTTGCGAACATAAAGACTCACCATGGCGTTATGTCACAGTGACACCTCCAGTTCTGCTGGGCGCACGAAAGATCAGGGCCAGGTACCTCATCAGCCTTCGGCGCCGAAGTCTCTGCGGTGCCCAGTTTGCGTTGATGAACGCCGTGTTGGTCTGCACGGCGTTCTGGGGACACCATGCCGGCCCTCGGCGAGGTGCTGGAATCCCTGGGCCTGTGAGTTGTTCACACAGGTCTGCCCGTTGACGAAGCCGAACAACCGCTCGCGGCCCGAGCCGGGTAACTCGTCGCAGCCGTTTGCATGAGGGCATCGTTCAGCGCGGGCAAGTAGGTGGAGCGCTCGAGCACCGCGGTCAGCAGCTTGCCATCCGAGTGCGCTCGTCAGCTGTTTCCCCGCTGGGTTACGCCGAAGCCGCGGCGAGCTCGCGCTCGTAGCGCACCAGCCCGGCGACGTCGTCGGGGACCAGCCGGCCGATGGCTCCGCTGGAGTAGACGCTGACCACGACTTTGCCGACCGGGTCGAGGACGAAGCCGGTGGACTGCAGGTATAGCGGGTCCGGATTGACGAAGGCGCCGGTCAGGCCGGCGACCGCGCGTGCGTCGGCGCCGAACCCGACGGGAAAGGTCAGGCCGTGCTTGGCGATCAGGCCGGCGGTGGCGGCTTCGTCGTCGACTGACAGGGCGACCACCTGGCCGCCAGCGGCGGCCAGGGTGGCGCTGGCGCGCTGGAAGGCGCGCAGCTGGGCGTTGCAGTAGGGACACCACGCGCCCCGGTAGAACAGCACCACGCCGAACTGGCCGACGAACGTCTCTGGCACCGTAACGGTCGTCCCGCCGGGGACGGTAAGCGTCAGTTCGGGGAAAATGTCACCGGGATGTAGCAAGGGCATGAGCAGGCTCCTAATCGGTATCGGGTCGGCCGGGTCCCTAGCGGGGACCGTCTGGGTATTGGTGGCAGGGAAGCGGCGGCCTCGCACCGGACGTAAATACTCCCGCCATGACCCCTGAAGCCGTGATTGGTGATCACCGCGGTGTCCTCCGAGAGGAGTTATGGACGCCGTGATCAGGCAGCATCGGTTGATGCTGCCTGCGAACATGCCGTTCAGCAGGCTCGGCCGCATCGCCATATCCGGCGGCGAGAAGCCCGTCGCGCATCAGCGGGCCGGGTTCACCGTCGGCGCCGATCAACGTGGTCACGCCCCGGGTCTCATACAGCAGGTACCCGACCTGGCCAAGATCGTCCACGCCCTGCTGGCGCAACAGCGCATACACGTCCGCGGCCGTCAAGCCGGCCCGGGCAAGTTCACGATCTTGGATCTCGCCCCGGGCGACCAGGACACGGGGCGGATGGTCAATGAGGCGGGCGATCCGGCTGTGCCGCCGGGCGAACGCGACCAGACGGTGCACGACCAGGAGGGTGACCAGGGCCACCGCGCCGGTGGCAAACGAGGCCGACGACGTGGTCACGGTCCGGCCGATGATCGCGCCGATAGCGACGGCGACCGCGAAGTCGAACGCGCCGAGCTGGGCCAGCGTGCGCCGCTCTCCAAGGCGCAGGCCGACGACAGCCACCGCGAATATCAGGACCGCCTTGACGGCCACCCAGCCCAGACCGCCCGTCCCGCCGACCAGTTCCAGCAACCGCACCACCCCTTTCGAGCTTGTAGCCGGTCAGCTCCTTTTCGTCAGCGGGCCGTTCTGCGAGACATGGGTCCACCCTCGCCGCCCCCCGGCAAGCCCGCATCGTCAAGAGTGCTAGCGGCGCTGTTCCACCCGAGGCAGCCTCAGGGTTCGCCGCTCGTGTGTACTCAGGGCTCACAAAACCGGGCCAGGCCGCTGCAGTCGGCGAGGTCGCCGCTCTGTACCGTCTCCACATCGTCGAGGTGGCCAGCGGAGCCGGACCGTGCGCGCGGCGCCGGGCAGAACGCCAGGGCCCGGGGCACGGCGGCTCGGCGGATCAACGGCCAGCTTCCCAGGCTGCCCGCCGGGATGTGGTCAGCGCCCCCGTCCCCCGAAACCGGACGCCCCTTGCGGGCAGTTGCCGGCCTGCCTGCCGGTCTGCCGATCCCGATCTGTTCTTCCCGATCCCGTCGTCCGGCCGGTCTATGGCACAGGTGGCGCAGGCGAAGGCTATCTGCGCAGGGTGCCGGGCGGATCTGCGAGATGAGCATGAGCATGCTGAGCAGTCGCGGCAGCGGACCACGGTCCCCGGCCCGGGTAGGTAAACGACGGTCTCAGCGACCGGGCCGGTCGCGCTGCATGTCGCGCAGGTTGCTTCGGCGTCGGTGATATCCGAAGCGGAACGACCCTGGATCCGCCGGCGACCAGGTTCCCGCGGAAAGCTCAGGATCGTCGCGCCCCTGGCCGCTCACATCGTCACGTCGCTCATCCCCCGGGCACGCGCCGCCATCGCCCGCGGGCCGCGGCCGGCCTGCCTCAGGCGCGGGCGCGGGAGGCGATGAGAACTAACAAGCGGTCCGCGGTCTGCTCGATGACGATGCGGGTGAGTTCGACGCGGGAGGCGATGGTGAGCTTGCGGAAGGCCTGGCGGAGGTGGTGGGCGACGGTGTGGGTGCTGATGTACATGCGGGCGGCGACCTGGCCGTTGTTCAGCCCTTCGGCGACCAGGCCGACGACAGCTTGCTCGGTGCCGGTCAGGC
>PMST01000557.1 GCA_003168295.1 Actinomycetota bacterium | reverse complement strand
CGGAGGAGGCGCTGTCCAACGCCAGGGCGCGGCTGGGTGCCGAGCCGCTGCGGCTGCTGTTCTGGCAGGTGGCCGGGTTCGTCGCGCCGGCCGGGGCGCCGGGCGCGTGGTGGCGGGGGCTGCGGCTGGTGTCGCTGGACGGCACGACGCTGGACGCGCAGGATGAGCTGGCGAACTGGGAACGGTTCGGCGGGCCGTCGACGAAGACCGCGGACGGCAGGCGGCTGCGCGGCGCGTTCCCGCAGGTGCGGCTGCTGGCGCTGGCTGAGTGCGGGACCCGCGCGCTGGTCGCCGCGGTGCACGGGACCTTCGCCACGGGCGAGAAGACCCTGGCCAGGGACCTGATCGGCCGGCTCGGCGAGGGGATGCTGTGCCTGGCGAACCGGAACTTCGCCTGCTGGGAGCTGTGGCGCGATGCGGCGGCGACCGGGGTGCAGCTGCTGTGGCGCATCGGCGCGTCGTTCACGCTCCCGGTGGATGAGGTCCTGCCGGACGGGACGTACCTGTCGCGGCTGAAGGCCCCCCGCAAGCTGCGCAAGGACGGGGCTGGCGACATCACCGTGCGGGTCGTGGAGTACCGGCTCGAAGACGAGAACGGCGAGGTCACCGAAACCTTCACCCTGATCACCACGCTGCTGGACCCCGGCTCGGCGCCGGCCCGCGAGCTGGCGGAGCTGTACCGGGCCAGGTGGGAGATCGAAACCGCTCTGGGCTCGCTGAAAACCCAGCTCAAAGGCGGTGGCGTGGTGCTGCGGTCCAAGACCCCCGACGGAGTCATCCAGGAAGTCTGGGCGCTGCTGTGCGCCTACCACGCCGTCCGCGAGCTGATCAGCGCCGCCGCCGCGTCCAGGCTTCACACGACGACCTGCAACGGCCCTGAACAGCCGGTGGCGGTGCGATTGTCGGCCGGCCCCTACGTCTTCGCCGGGGACACGAAGGTCCTGGTCACGGCCCTGGCCAGCCGATCGGCGCCGCTGATGGGCATCCTCGGGGCGGCCGAGCTCAGCCGCCTCGGCATCGACCGCATCGACTACCGAGCCCAGACGCTCAGCGTGCCGGCCCCGACGGCCCCGGCGGCCGGCGCGGCCGCGCTCGCGACGCTGTCGGCCGGCACCGTGCACCGGCTCAGCCTCCACCCCAGCGGCGCGTTCCAGCTGCTGCCGGTGACGGTCGGGAAGGAACGCGGCGAGCTGGCACTCGACACCGGGGCGCAGGGCACCGCCCTCACCCCCGCCTTCGCCCGGCAGGCCCAGCTGGCCCGGTCCTCCAACGTCACCACCCAGACCTACGCCAGCCTGGGGTGCACCCGGCCGGTGAGCTACTACGCAACCCGAACCTGGTCCATCGGCGCAGTCGCGCTGGCCCCGCAGACCGTCGGGGTGGTGCCCAATCTCCTGGTGGCCGCCGGCTCGCTCGGCTCGGGCACCCTGCGGCGTTACACCCCGGTTGTCATCGACTACCGGAATGAGGAGCTGCTGCTCGGTCCGCTCCGCCCCGGCGGCTGACGCAGGCGCGCCTAACGCGGCTAGCGCGCATTCCGGCTGCCGACGACCCGGCGCTTGCGCAGCGACTCGAGCCACTCCTGTCCGCTCAGCAGTCGCGTGGTCTTGGCCGACTTGACCTCACCCGCGGCGGCAACGGCCATCGCGACGCTGGCGGCGGTCATATCGTCGGGCGCCTCGTACACGACCAGCAGGTCGTACTCGCCGAACGGAAAGGCGGCCACCACGATCTCGGCGCCCACCTCCTCCAATGCCGTCGTGATGTCTTCGACCGGGTCTTGCGGCTCCTTCAGCTGAGCCGCCATTGACTTTGCGGTGTATGAGGCTTGGTACATGTAGAGCGCCATGGAGAGTCTCCCGGGTGGGAAGCTACGGTCTAAAGATCGTAGACCGGGCCTCGGCGGCGCACTAGCCTCCGGTGGCCCCGCCTCCACCGCCGCGCGCTCGCCGGACGCCTCCCCGTCGCGGTGACCGTTACCGTGACCGTGACCGTGACCGTTGCCATTGCCATGCCCGTCGGGCTGCAGCGGCACGGTCTCGGCGAACGCCCGGTTGGCGATCACCCGGGCGTGCCCGACGAGGCCGCTCGTCTCCGGCGCGGGCACCCCGTTGCGGTCGTGCGACTCCGGCTCCGGCAGCAGCTCGGGTGCCTCCTTGGCCTGCAGCGGCGCCAGCTCCTCCTCGGTCAGCGCCCGATGCTCCTCGACGAACTCGCCGTTCGGCAGCTGCCGGATGATGCCGGTCTCGACCCCGTGGGTCACCAGCCCGGCGTCCCGGCGCTGCAGCCCGATGCAGATCCGCCGGGTGATGATGAACGCGAGAACCGGCCCCACCACGACCATCACCCTCGCGATCCAGGTGAGCGTGTACAGCGGGATCTTGAACTGGTCGGCGATGATGTCGTTGGCGCTCTCGCCCCACAGCACCCCGTAGAAGACCACCGCCGCCATCCCGGTCGCGGTCCGGACCGGGGCGTTACGCGCCCGGTCGTTGATGTTGTGGAAGGCCTTGTCACCGGTCGCCCACTGTTCGAAGAACGGCCACAGCGCCGCGCCGGTGAGCACCAGGCCCAGCGGCAGCAACGCCGGGATCAGCACGCTCAGCGTGAGGGTATGCCCCAGGAAGTTGATCTCCCAGGGGGGCATGATGCGCAGCGCGCCGTCCAGCAGGCCCAGGTAGAAGTCGGGCTGGGTCCCCGACGAGATCGCCAGCGGCGTATACGGCCCGTACTCCCAGACCGGGTTGATCTGCGCGAACGTGGCCAGCAGGACCAGCGCCCCGAAGATGAAGAAGAACCACGCCTG
>PMST01000088.1 GCA_003168295.1 Actinomycetota bacterium | reverse complement strand
ACCGCGGACCGGGACTGTGCGCCCTGGGCCTGCGCGTAAGAATCGAGGAACTCGACATCGTCCGCCGGCAGGCTGACACTCACTTTCATACTATGGATGCTACCTCATGTACTACCATGGTAGCAAGGGCTGATCGTCTATTTGGGCGGCGCGAGTGGCCCGCACATTCTTATTGAAGGCCATCGCCGCCGTCCTGCCTCGACCGCTTTTGGGAGCTGATCGTGCGACCTTCCATTGCTCGCGCCGATCAGCTGGCGGGGGCAAGCAGCACGGTTCGTTCGGAAAGCGAACTTCAATCGGCCGGCGGCTCATCGATCGCGTGGGCGGCGAGGGGCATCACGCATTTCCCGCGGGGCCGCCGCCCAGGGGCGGCAGCGCGCCCATCTGCTGGAACATCTCCAGCAGGTTCAGTTCATCCCAGTGTTCGACGAACATGCCGTCCTCGGCCCGCCAGATGTCGATGGAGCGCATCTCCACTGGGTTGCCGCTCGCGGGGATGCCCATGAGCTCGCCGGTGTGGGTACCGCGGTAGACGAAGCGGCCCACCACCCGGTCACCGGATATCACCAAGTCCTCCATGGTGGCGCTCAGATCGGGCAATGCGGTGAAGAACGCGGTCCAGAACTGGCGGTTCGCCTCACGGCCGTCGGCGACGAAGGCGTTGTGGTTGCGGTAGTCCTCGGCCACGAACCGGTCCACCAGATCCGGCTCGTGCGTGTTCAGCATCAAAAGGTAGGTCTCGGCGAGGTGCTGCCCGTTCGTTTCCATCTCGAACTCCCATCGAAGAGGTAAGTGCTAGCAACGCTAACCCCTTGAGCATCGCTCGTCAATAGCAGTGCTAGCGTTGAGAGCGGTGCTACCATCAGGCATGGCCATCGCAGACCGCCGGCTCCGTGATCGCACTGCCCGTCGCCGGCTCATCACCTCAACGGCCCGCACCCTCGCCGAGCGCGAGGGCTGGGATGCGGTCACCACCCGTCGGTTGTCCGCGGAGATCGAGTACAGCCAGCCAGTGCTCTACAAGCACTTCGCATCGATGGAGGACATCGTCGAGGCCGTCGCACTGGAGGGTTTCGGCGAGCTCGCCGAAACCCTCCGCACGGCGCGCCGCGGCGCCGGCGGGCCCGGGCATGAGTTGCGCCGGGTCGCCCACGCCTACAGCAGCTTCGCCACCGAGAACCCGGCGCTGTACGACGCGATGTTCACGCGCGCAACGCGATTGCGATTCGGTGCCGAGGACACCCCGGCACCGTTGTCGGCGGGGTTCGCCGAACTGCGTGCGGCAGTCACCAGTGTCGCCGGCGGGCGGGACGTCGATACCCTCACCGAGGTGCTGTGGGCAGCGCTGCACGGATTGACCATGCTCGGGCGCAGCGACCGGCTACGCCCGGGCCACGAAACCGATCGCATCCAGCTCCTGGTCGTGATGATCGGCGTCGATCCGCACAACGGCTAGCCCGGCGTTCCTAGCATGTTGCCGGAGGCAGCACCACGGCCCGTTCGGGATAAAGAGACTTTCAGACGAGCCCGGCGGGCTGTCGTCGTGCCCGGCCGTACCGGGTGAGGACGGCGGCGCCGGACTGCTCGGCTGACAGGACCTCCAGGTAGGCGGGCGGCCTGGCGGGGGGAAACAGCCGAACGCCGGTGCCGACGATGGCGGGGAAGGTCAGCAGGCGGTACTCGTCGACCAGGTCCGCGGCCATCAGCGCGTGCACGACGCTCAGGGTGCCGGCGAGGATCACATCGCGCGGCTCGGTCTTGACGGCCTGGACCAGGTCGCCGTCGATGACGCGGGAGTTCGCCCAGGCCGACGTGCCGGTCAGGGTGCGGGAGGCGACCAGCTTCGGCACGGCGTTCATCCGCGCGGAGAACGGGTCGTCGCGGCCCGGCCACAGCCGCGAGAACGACTGCCAGGTGCTGCGGCCCAGCCGCAGGACGCCCTCGGCCTCGTGGAACGAGCCCAGCATCGGATAGCAGGGCCCGCGCCTCCTGCATCGGACGTCAGCTCCGGCGGAATCGCCCGGAGCGGCTGGTGGCTGATTGCCTGAGACAAGCACCACGGCTCGTTTAGGAAAAAGAAATTTTAGTTAGTCTGAACGGGCAGTGGTATTGCGGTCTGAACCCGTGCACGCGGCCTATTCTGCTGGACGCCAAGCTGAGGATAATTCGCCGCCGCATAGTTATAATAACGAGGATATCTGTGACTGAAGGTTCGGCTGCGCCGGGATGATGATAGTGGTGCATGCGACGCCTCGTCGCGACGGAGCCGAATATCGATTTCCGGAATTTAACGCTGCCTGAATTATTATGGAATTGGAATAAACGCGGCGCGCCAGTAGGCTCGTCAATATGGATACAGCGATTTCGACAGAGACTTCCTGCCACCAGGAAGATACGAGATCAATGGCTCCTGCGGTCTGCGCGTGACAAAAAGGTATATATCGCACGTAATGGACAGCCTGATCAGGGCACCGGGCGCAGGTGCTGGCTGAGGCGGTTGCCGCTTGTCGTGAAGACGCCGCCGCATGCGCCGCGGACCGAGCAGGAGCGGCAGATGTCAAGGTAGTCGTTCTTCCAGTCACTGATTGAGCGAACCGCGTACGGCCACAAGCTCCGGTCCAGGACGCAGAGCTGGTGGTTGTAGATCCGCGTCGTGATTCCGGCTGCCGCGAGTATGTCGACCGCCTCGGCAAGCTCGCGCTGGTAATCGGCGGGATCGGCCCACACTAGCGGCGAGTTTGGCCGGGCCAGGCCGGTCATCTCCAGTCCCATCAGCGCGACCTGAGCGACGAAGGGCAGGTTCCGCGCGATGAATGCCGCCAGGCCGGTAAGCACTGGAACGGTGTGCTGGAGAGGTCAGGTCGACGTAGCCGGGGTCGGCGTTGGTGAGCATTTTCTTCGCGATGATCGACGCATACACTGTCCAGGGCATGCGCGTCACTTACCACAAGCTTGTCCGGAATCAGGTTCCGGCGATCATCGCGGCAGACGGGCATCAGCCTGTCACCCGGGTCCTGGACCACGGCGGTTATGAGGCGGCCCTGCGGGCGAAGCTGCTGGAGGAGGCGCATGAAGCGCAGGCGGCGCCGGACGGGCAGTTGGCGTCGGAACTAGCCGACGTGCTGGAGGTACTGCAGGCTCTCGCCGCGGCTCATGACATGCGCTGGGAGGAGGTCGTGTCGGAGGTGAGTCGCAAGCGCGCTGAGCGGGGCGGCTTCGACCAGCGGATCTTGCTGGAATACGTCGACCAAGCTCGGTAATATCACGGCCCGCACCACCCCGATCGGACGTGAGCTTCTGCTGCGGCCGCCGCTGCTATGGCCGGCCGGATGCCGGGGCGGGCACCGTTCCTGGATCGGCGTTCCCCCTGGATGGCGGGCCTGCCCAGGTGGGCGCGCGGGGTCACTGGGGCAAGCAGCAGGTTCGTTCGGTAAATAGAGATTTGGATTATTCCGGACGGGCCGTGATGCTAGGGTCCTGAGCCGGCGCTCCGGGAGTGAAAGAACCGGGCCAGCCAGCTGCTCGCGGCTCCACGTCGTACGATCGCACAGTGATCCTGCGGTGCACGAGAAAGCTCCTGACTGTCCTGGGCTCGGCGGTCGCCGAGCCGGCGCCTGCGCCGGATCCGGAGGACTGGTACGCGAACCTGTTGCGGTTCGGTCGGCGCACGTGCCTGCTGCTGACCCACTCGGCCACGCTGTTCACGATCTTCGAGGCCGACGTGACAGCATCGTCTTTGCGTGCCACGCGCCAGCTGGTCACCGGCCTCATCGGGCGGGAACTCCGCCGCGAGGAGCTGCCCGCGGGGACGTTCGGCGATCTGAGGCAGCAGGAGGTCCTGCTCGCCAAGACGGCGGACCGCAGCGTCCTGGGCTGTATGAACGACATGGCGTTCAGGTGCGAGCACGCCATCGCCGATGCGGGGAGCCTCGCGCGCACCGACCTCCCCGAACTCAACTGGTCGCTGCGGCGCAACATTAACAGCGCCCGCGGTTACTGCCCTCCCATCGAGGTGGCCGCTAGGCGGAAACCGGCGCATGGGACACACTGGCAGCAGCGGAGCAGCCGGGCATTAGGTCTGGGCACCGGCGCAGGCGCCACCTCGACCTGGGGTGCGAAAACTCTGAGTACCCCAGCAGCAACAGCCCCGGCCCTGCCGACGATGCCATCGTCGTCGCCACCGGAGCCCGCGAGGCAGCCACGACGACCCTCGCTAGCCGGTAGGGCCAGCGAGATCGGCTGGGTAGGTCACCTGTATCTCGGTGATCGTGGACGGGAAGTCGCGCTTGTTGTTGGTGATGAACCGGTCGGCGCCCATGCCTACCGCAGTGGCCAGATGGGTGGCGTCCACGGCCTTGAGCCGGTACTGGCTGGACAGGGCGGTCGCAAGTTCGGCGGTGGCTCGGTCTACCGGACGCAGGTCCAGCCTGGCCAGGAGTCCGGCGAGGATCCGGACCTCGTCGGTGGCACCGTCGCGTAGCGGCCTGCCGAGGACCTCCGGGAGCAGCAGGACCGAGCCGATCCCCGCCACGGTGGCCGGGGCCGCGGACGGGAACAGGGTAACGACTTGCTCGCCCAGCGGATGACCGGGCACGGCGGCGTAGATGAGCACGTCGGCGTCGAAGGCGTCCATTACCGGGCGTCTCGCCCGGCCCTGATCGCGGCGATCAGCTCTTCGGCCCGGTGCGCGGTCAGCCCCGGGCCTTCCGGCAATGGCTCTGCCGCCGCCTGGGTGAGCAGCTCATGGATCCGTCCCGCGTCCTCAAGCGCGGCATCCGCCCGGCGGCTGCGCAGCGCGTCTGGTCGGACCAGGACGGCCACCGTGCGGCCGTGCCGGGTGATCGTGATTTCCTCACCCTCCTCGACGCGGGACAGGAGTTCGGGGAGGGCGGCCCGGGCCTCGGAGACGGTCATCGACGCCATGACAGAAATTGTACATCGTTGTACATAAGAGTACGATCGCAAGCTGCCTTTTCCGCATGCTTACCGCCGGTCCGCGTTCTCCTGGACGAACTTTCTGCTCAGGTTGCCGTTCCGAGTGAGGGCAACACCGCCGTCCAGATGGTCCAGCAGCCTCGATCCGCTGGTCGTCGGCGAAGGTGCTGGCTACGTGGCGCCAGAGCACCTCTTCCAGGACGTTGAATGTTCCCTGGATCTCGGCGATGTCGAAACCCGCCTCGAAGCAAAGGCGGCTGGGACCAATACGGGGCCTGCCGCCCCGCCGAAGAAGGGCGCCGTATGCACCGGACCCGGCTACGCCGACGGTGTCATCCCAGGCCGCGTGAGGTCGTTCCCGGCGAGCCGCACGCATGTCATTGTGTGACCTTCTCGAGTGAGCGGCCGCTGGTTTTCGGGCCGCCCAGGGCGATCAGGCCGGCGAGCAGCCCGGTGATTCCGATGGCGGCGAACCCGAGGAAGAACGTGGTGCCGGATATCAGCGTGGGCAGCAGCAGGGCGCCCACTGCCCCGCCCAGGTGCCCGCCTCCGTCAGCCAGGGCGAATCCGCGGGAGCGCAGGCGGGTCGGGAAGTTCTCGGCGGTGAAGGTGTAGGCCACCTGGAGGTAGGATCCCAGGGCCAGCGACGCCAGGAACGAGCCGGCGGTCACGACCGCGCCGTCGGCCAGGGTCCCGATCAGCAGCATCCCGATCAGCCAGACCACGGTGGCGGCGAAGATCAGGTGCTTGCGCTCGATCTTGTCGGCAACGACGATCATGATCCCCGCCCCCACCGGGTACCCGATCGCACCGACCGCCAGGTACAGGATCGAGCTGCCGATCCCCAGGCCGTGCCCGGAGAGCAGGGTCGCGGCGTCCCCCAGGAACCCGTAGTTGCCGATGTACCACAAGAACCACATGGTGACCATGGCCAGGACCGCCAGGCCATACCGTCCGTGGGTCAGCTCGTGCATGGTGCTGCCTGGATCCTCATCGGCGCCAGTCCGAAGGGTGCCCGCGGGCCCACCGGAGAGCGGCGCCGCGGACGCCGCCAGGTCTGCCGGGTCGAAGCGCTGCTCCATCGACCCGACCATTACCTCGGCCGCCTTGAGGCGGCCGTGCTGGATCAGCCATCGGGGTGATTCCGGCAACCGCAACCCGAACAGCACGCCCGCCAGCCCGATGAAAGCGCCGATGGCGAACAGGATCCGCCAGCCGATATAGAAGTGCGGCACCAGGGCGAGGGCCACGAACGGCGTGACGGCCTGCCCGATGATGCCGACCATGAACATCGTCACCGAGATACGGCCTCGCTGCGAGGGAGGAGAGAGCTCCCCCACATACGTCGATGCCAGGTTGAGGGCCGCGCCGACGCCCATACCGGTCAGGAAGCGCCAGAGCGACAGCGAGACGATCCCGGTCGCGAACGCGGTGCCGAGGGACCCCAGGCCGGAGACGAGCAGCGAGGTAAGGAACGCGAGCTTGCGGCCGCGCCAGTCCGCGAGCGCCCCGATGAGGTTCGACCCCACGATGTAGCCGACCAGCCCGATGGCTATCGCCACGAACTTCACGTCGTTGGAGCTCAGGGAGAACTGCTTGACGATGGCCGGCAACCCGAAGCCGATGTCGGTGATGTCGTAGAAGACGAAGAAGTACGCCAGCCCCAGCACGAAAAGGTCGAAGCGGGGCAGCGGCCACCCCGGCAGCCGGTCCATACGGTCCAGCAGCGCCTGGCCCCGAGCCGCTCCGCCAGCCTGATCTTCCGTCCCGGCGGCTGTCGCGCTCATCGCGCAGCCCGGCCGGTTGCTTCCGGCCCGATGCCCCCGGCAAGCACAGTCGACAGGCGCGCACGCACCGGCACGGCCCCTGCTGGCCGCACTGACAGGGCCGACGGGCCCGAACGAATGCTCATCATCGGATATCGGCCCTTCCTCGAACTCTGTGCGCCTGCACTGCCGGGGAAAGCACCTGCACTGCGGGGAGCGCTTGCCGGCGATTGTCGGTCGCAGCGCCGGGCGCTGAAAGGGCCCTTGGTCCCCTACCGGGAGGGTCCTCGGCCCTGTTCGTCAGTGACGTACGGCCGGGGCGGTGGGGGAGCCACCACTGTATGTCGTCGGCCGTTGGACGTCGTCGACCGTGACCACGCCGGCCGCGGTGGCGCCGCCCATGACGGCCAGCGGGCCGCATGACCACGCCCCTGCTATCGCGCGAGCACGGTTATCGCGCCGGCGGACGCCGAGCGGTGGTCTCGCGGGAGACCTGGCGGGTGTTTATCAGGAGCGTTTGAAGACCTGGTTAGTCAGCGTCGCCTTTCCTCTTCGCGAGAACGCCGTTGGGCAGGCGGTGGTAAACGCGCGCCGCGTTCTTGGCCATCTTGGCTTCGATCTGATCCTGCACGTCAATCCCGGTCATCTCGGCTAGGCTCAGCAGGTAGATCGCCACGTCTGCTAGTTCTTCCCCGACGTTTTCGCGGCCCTTGCGCCACGCGTCGAAGGCTTCGGCGATCTCACCCTGGAGCAGGCAGAACTCCAGCGGGACGTCGGTCCTATTGAACCCTTTGGCGACTTTATTCTCCCAGGCCAGTTTCTGTGCTGAGCGGAGCTGCATTTTCCCTCCACTGAGCATGGCAACAAGCCTGACCGGGGGCGAGCACCACCGTTCGTTCCGCAGAAAGAATCTTCATTATCCTCTGGATGCGTAGTGGTCCTCCGGGCAGGACGAATGGCGTCAGTTTCGCCGCCGAAGTGAAGGCTTTGCGTTGCACTAACTCACAGCGATTCTGGCGTCGGGCGGTGACCAGGGCGGGATCATCTCCATGGCCGCGGTGTGGCGTCTGGCCAGGGTCTGGTGCCGGTGGGCGGGGTCCGGGCCGAGCTGGCTGATCAGGTCTCGCGCAGGGGGTGGTGGGAGGCGATGACGTGCTCGCCGCGCTGGTCTAGCCAGGGCATCCAGTCGGCGGCCGGCGGGCGGGCGCCTTTGGCGGAGTTGCACCGGTAGCAGGCCAGGACGAGATTCCAGACTTGGCGCAGGTCACCGTCATGCCACTCCGGGGTCACGAGAACGAACGGGAGCACGTGATCGACGGCCACCCGGTTGGTTCCGATGTCGGTGAACGGGACGTGGCAGTAGGCGCAGCGTCCCTCTTGATAGCCGCTCAGCGCGGCCGGGACACCGGTGATGGGGCCGCAGGTGGTCGGTCAGCGTGATGGCCTGGCGGCGGGGCTCGGCGAGAATGTCCATCACCCTAAGGGCGTGCCGCCGGTCAGAGATCCCCTTCCGGGGTATGTGCGGCGCCTTCCTGCGAGGACGGTCGCCGGAATTTCCGGAGACGGGCCAGTGCGGCAAGACCTCGCCATAGCAGGCGCTGGGGAAACTCCGGCACGCCGGCCAGGAAGAACGAGAAACCGTTCCTGGCGTTGACTTCGGCCAACCGCAGCAACGGCGGCACCCGGCCCGCCGAGGCCATAACGCGTAGCTGCCCTTCGAGCTGGCCGGCCGGCGTTTCGCGGGTGATCATACGTACCGGCTCGTCGGCCGGATTGGAGAAAGCGTGTACGATGCCGGGCGGCACAACCACCGTTTCTCCTGGCCCGAGATGGCGTACGGCATGTCCGACCCGCACGCGCAGGCTGCCACGCAGGCGGCGCCGGATGGGCAGCTGGCCTCGGAACTGGCCGACGTGCTGGAAGTACTAAAGGCTCTCGCCGCGGTTCATGACATGGGCTGGGAGGACGTCGTGTCGGAAGCGAGCCGCAAGCGCGCCGAGCGCGGCGGCTTCGACCAGCGGATCTTCCTCGAATACGTGGACCAAGCTCGGTTACCAGCGTGGCACACGCAGCGCTGCCCGGGGATCCATGACTGGCCGGCTGGTGGTCTTCCGCGGCGAGTCCGCGCGTGAGAATCAGGTGGCCTCGGCGGGTGTCCGGGGATGTTACCCGGAGGTGGGTTCGACTCCGGTGGTGACCCATGGCCGGGCGACGCGGGCGATGTCGGTGTCGGAGGCGCGGGTGAACGCGTCGAGCTTCAGGAAGTGCCGGGCGATGGTGAGCCCGAGGATGCTGCTGACGATCAGCGCTGCGCGCAGGTCGGCATCGTCACCGCCCATGGCGCGGCTTAGGTTGGCGACCCGCTCGTTCAAGAACGCGCTCATCGAGGCAGCCGCCTCGGGCGCGGTGAGCATGGACCGCACGAGGGCCTTGGTTTCCGGGGGCAGGGCTGCGAGCCGGACATCCAGGACGTCGTGCAGATGGGCCGTTACCTCCTCTGGACCGGCGTCCTCCAGCTGGATGGCGATGGCGAAGAGGGCGGCCTTCGATCCGTAGTGCTGCATGACCAGGGACGGGTCCACGTTCGCGCGCTGGGCGATGCGGCGGATGGTGGTTGCCTCCAGACCGCGCTCCCCGAACTCCGCACGCGCTGCGTCAAGGATGCGCTGTGCGGTGGCGGCTCGCCTCGCGGCTCTGCTTGTCGGCTCGCTCACACGGTTCACTCTACCGTTGTTGAGCGAATGGTGTACAGTTGGCTCAACAAACGATGAGTGAGGTCGTGGGCCGGATGGCCCGGAGGACATCAACGTGAAGATCATCGCGATCGAAGAGCACTGGAACAGCGTCGGTATCCGCGACGCGCTCGACCGCCTGCAGGGCGGGGCGCGAGACGAAAGCGTCGCCTTCAACACCATGGGCGATAACCAGGCCCGGCTCGAGGACATCGGCCTGGGCCGCGTCGAGGCGATGGACGCCGCCGGGATCGACGTCTCGATCTTGTCGGTGGTCACGCCCGCCACCCAGGCGCTCCCCGCCGCCGACGCCATCGCGCTGGCCCGGGAAGCGAACGACGAGGTCACTGAGGCCATCCGCGCGCATCCGGCCCGCTTCCGCGCGTTCGCGACCCTGCCGACCAGCGATCCGCAGGCCGCCGCGGCGGAACTCGAACGGTGCGCCACCCAGCTGGGTCACGTCGGCGCCATGATCCACGGACGGACGGGCACCAGCACACTGGATGATCCCGCTTACGACGACCTGTTCGCTACCGCGGCCCGCTTGCACCAGCCCATCTTCATCCACCCGCAGATCCCGTCGAACGAGCTGCGCGATGCTGCGTACCGAGGCCTGGATCCGCTGATCGACCTTGGTCTGGCGAGCTTCGGCTGGGGCTGGCACATGGACGCGGGCCTGTCCGCGCTGCGGCTGATCCTGCGTGGCACGTTCGACCGCTACCCCGATCTTCAGCTCGTCCTCGGGCACTGGGGCGAGATGCTGTTGTTCTGGATGGATCGGGCCGACAGCCTCTCCGGGATCGCCAAGCACCTCGAACGCCGGGTGTCGGACTACATCACGACCAACATCCACATCACCAGCAGCGGGATGCTGCAGGAGCGCCTGCTGCGCCACACCCTCGACTTCACCGGGGCCGACCGGGTGCTGTTCTCCACCGACTACCCGTTCCACCGGCCCGGCGCGGCCGCGGTCGAGCAGTTCTTCGACGCCATCCCCGACCCCGCAGACCGCTCTAAGATCGCTTCCGGTAACGCGAAGACCCTGTTCCGGCTGGACTGACCTGACGGCCTGAGGCCTGCGCGCCGTCATCGGGGCGGTCGCGGGCACGTTCTGACCGGCCCGGCCGGGGCCCGCATCGCGCCGAGTCATGAACTGGAGGGTGGGCCGCAGGTAGCTGCGTGGACTTGCTCGGTCAGCGCCCTCAGTTGCTCGGCCATCGAGTGGATCTCCTCGGTAAGAGCGGTGTTCCTCCGCAGCAAGTCCGCCTGATTCTGGTCGAGTTCCTCTCGGTGTTTCGCTCCAGCTTCCTCGTTTGCCTGGTCGGTTCGGGTCTGCGCCTTCTGGGCGATGATGACGAGCGCACCGGTGTAGAACGCCACGGCTGAGAAGACGAGGTTCAGCAGGATGAACGGCGCAGGATCGAACCCCTTCCCGTTCAGCAGCCCGTGCCACGAGTTTTCCAGGAACTGGATGACGTGGTTGACGAGCACCCAGGCGAGAATGATCGCAGAGCTGATGACCAGGAACGCGACGGTCCCCATTCCGCTTGCTACGGCCTCCGAGACGCGCTCCATGAAGCTGCTTCCGCCGGCGTACGGAGAATCCCCGCCCTTGTCCTTGCCCTTGCCCTTGCCGTGCTGATAGTGCAGGTGAAATCGCATCGGATCCTTCTCGGACCGCTGCTGCTGTTGCACAGGCGCCGTCGTTGTCGTCATCTGCTCTCCTGGTCTCAAAGGGATCGATGCGGTTCGTCCGTCACCGCCTCGGCGTGCGGTTCCGCGGTCCCGCGGATCTGGCCACCTGGACGGGCATCTGACCGCCTTGTGATGATCTAGGTATGAATAGCCTGGTAAAGTCGCGAGCACCACGGTTCGTTCCGGTAGAAGACCTTCAATTATCCTCTGGACGCGGACACCGGTGATGGGGCCGCGGCGCAGCCGGGCGGGCGCCCCGGCGCTGGAAGGCGGCAAAGCCGTTTCCGAATGTGACCGGGTGGCCATCTCCGGCCGGCCGCTGGCGATGAATTTCTCCCCGGCACGGCGTCTACCCAGTGAAGCGAATCGCGCGAACCCAGTGAAGCGAATCGCGCGAACCGATGCAGGAGAACGCTGATGCCCCAGACCGAACCAACCGCAGAGCTGAACGAAAGCTTCAGCGAGCCGGGTTCCGTGGCCCCGCCGTGGGCTGAGGTAGCCGGGGCGCTGTCGAAGTCTGAGATGTTCTGGCTGTCGACCGTGCGCCGCGACGGGCGGCCGCACGTCACGCCGCTTCCCGCGGTCTGGCTCGACGGGGCGCTCTACTTCTGCGCCGGTTCCTATGAACAGAAAGCAAGGAACCTGCAGTCCAACTCCCACTGCATCCTCACCACTGGCACCAACCAGCTCCGATCAGGGCTCGACGTCATAGTCGAAGGAACCGCCGCCCGCATGAACGACGCGACCCAGCTGCACCGGCTGGCGGCGCTGTGGAAGTCCAAGCTCGACTGGGACTTCCAGGTCACTACCGGCGGATTCCGTGATCCCGCTGGCCGGGACGGGCTCGTCTTCGGTGTCACACCGGCGAAGGTCCTCGTCTTCGGCAAGAGCCCCTACAGTCAGACCCGGTACCGCTTCACCGCTTGACATAGCCTCCTAATGGCTCAGCCGCGAACCCGCGACGGGGGCGACGCGTTCCAGACCTGGATTCGCCACCATGACGAGTACGTCTCAGTGGCCCGGCGCAGATCAGATAACGAGGGCAAGCACCGCGGTCCGTTCGGAAAAATCTCGGTCCCAGCCAGCCGTGGCGTAGCATTCTGGTCCCGTCTATGAGGAGCGGGTTAAGGCCGGACCTGCTGCTGGTGGATCTAGCTCGATGCGGATCACCCGTGCCACGCGATCGAGGTCGATACCCCAGGCAAGCAGCGCCGCCTCATGCCGCCGAGATCAGCGGCTATCATACGGTTAACCAGGCCCCGTGGCGTGATACCGGCCAGGCGGCAGTATTCGCCCGCCGTCTCCTGGCCAGGAGGACACATGGAACGAGGCGAGGTCTGGTGGGTCGAGTTCGACGAGCGACGGCCTGTCGTGCTGCTGTCGGAGGATGAGTCATCCGGGTTCGTGGCGATGCAGGTCGTCCCCCCGGCGGATGCCGACATCTCCGATCTGGGAGTCGAAGTGGCAGTCGGCGCCCTGGCGGGACTGCCTTTTGAAGGCGTACTGCGGTTCGGGTTCCCGTGGCCGGGTTTTACCCCGTGCACCTGGCTGACCACCCTGCGCCGGGATGATCTGATCGAGCGGGCAGGCGCGCTGTCCGCCGCGAAGCTCAGCGAGATCGACGATGCCCTCCGTGCCGCCGGACGGAGGACGGAATGGACCCCGGCAGCGGCGGCCAGGCTCAACGAGATTAAGGATTCCCTCCGTCAGCGGACTCAGGTAGACGGAGAAGGAAGCGCCGCACTGGGCTGACGCGCCGACTACGGCGATGTCCGTGACGACCTAGCCATCACGAACGTGCCGCGCAGATTGACGTTGATCACCGCGTCCCAGTCCTCGCGCGCCGCAGTAAAGCGATTGAATACGACTTATCGTGATTCAGTCAGGGCAATTAGAATCTAGGAGCAAGTGACCTTAGCCTCTTCGCCTGACGTGAATAGCCGTATAGCGTTGCAACTGGAGCACAACGAGAAAAGGGCGCTTACAACGACAGGAAAATTTCCTCCCGGGCATACGGGCCTGGTGGCGCAGTCCGAACGTCAATTGCGTCAGCTACGGGGTTGCGTTCCTGATCGAGTTTCTCATGGAGCTCCTGGAGGAATTCATGTTTGCTAGTCTGGGACAGCTCAGCCAGCTCGCTTACGAAGCGAGTATCAGCGACGCTCCCAACGCGAGCGCGCTAGCCAGGCGAGCCGCTGCGGCGTACGCGGCGAGCCTTCCGCTCGTCAGCCAGCTCATAACCGTTCCTATTGAACTAGCAGGACATAGTCCTGGCTAGCCGGCGGCACCGGACGGTCTTGCCGCTGTCAGCCATCGTCACTCCTTCGCCCCGCCACCAGGCTAGAGCTCAAGCGCCTAGCGGGGTGGCGACGAGACGAGCCCCGGCGGGCTGTCATCGTGCCCGGCCGTACCGGGTGAGGACGGCGGCGCCGGACTGCTCGGCCGACAGGACCTCCAGGTAGGCGGGCGGCCGGCCGGGGGGAAACAGCCGCTCGCCGGTGCCGAGGATGGTGGGGAAGGTCAGCAGGCGGTACTCGTCGATCAGGTCCGCGGCCATCAGCGCGTGCACGACGCTCAGGCTGCCGGTGATGATCACATCGCGCGGCTCGTTCTTGACGGCCTGGACCAGGTCGCCGTCGATGACGCGGGAGTTCGCCCAGGCCGACGTGCCGGTCAGGGTGCGGGAGACGACCAGCTTCGGCACGGCGTTCATCCGCGAGGAGAACGGGCCTCGACATGGCTGAGGTAGGAGGCGTCGAACCCCATCGCTGCGGCGAGCTTCTTCTTCGTCAGGCCGCGCCGCTCACGCCACATCGTCAGCGCGGCGCTGAATGGCAGCGGCTCTGCCGCCTGGTCGTCCGCGCTCACTGCCAAGTGAGTCTCTCTCACCGTCGCCTCATGGCCACGTTGGGTGCTGACATCGATTCTAGGCGCGCGGGCCTCCAGGCAGTAGCCCGTGCGGACGCTGGCGGTGAGGAGGACAAGGTGAAGGCAGCCACGCGCGGGCAGGCGAGCGGCGGAACAATTGCGCCGGACGGGCCCGGTGCCCTGGAGGAGATCGCCGCGCGGGTCGCGGCCATGCGGGAGTCAAGCGAGGCCATCCTGCCGCCTCTACTCCTGCTGGGCGTGATGGAGCGAGTCGGCTCCAACTGGGTGTCAGACACCCTCCGGCCGGTCACCGGACAGCACAACGAGCCGTTCCGGCAGCAGCTCAGCGCCGCCCACCCGCTGTCGGCACTCAACCCAGGACTCAGCCTGGGGGATCCGTCGCGGGACCTCGGCGCCTACGGACGGCACTCGCTGGTGACGTTCGCGGCCGGCAAGCACGCACCGGTCCGGCAGGTCATCAAGGAGACCAACCTGTTCTTCGCGCTGCCCGCGCTGCTCGCCCTCTTCCCGGACTCCCCGGCCGCGGTGCTGACCCGCAGCCCCCTCGGCGTGGCATCGTCCTTCGCCCGCGGCGGCCTGTTTCGGCGCTGGGACTATCGGCCAAGGTACCGGCAGTTGGCTGGCATGGCCATGCGTCCGGAATTTGCCGCGTTTGCGGGCGTCGTGCCCGACGACGATGCGGCCGAGCTGACGGTCCTGACCAGGCTTCAGGTCCTGAACACCCTGCTCATCGCTAGCGTGCTGCACGCCCGCGGTGACGTGGGCGGGATCGAGGTCATCCGGTACGAGGCGGCTGTCCTGGACCCGCCCGGCGCGCTCGCGGCCCTGGCGCGGCTGGTCCCGGAGGCAACCGGCCTCGCGCGCCTGCACGGCGGATCCCCAGATGCGGTTGCGGGGGCCGATGAATACGTCGCTGACCTGCCGCCGTCCCCGCATCGGGCGGGCACCGTGTCGCCCGCACACCGGGCAGTCGCCGTCGCCCATGGAGTGCGTTGAGCAATCCCAGTGGGCGTGGCCAGTTGGAGTGACTCGGACTCATCAACACGTGTCTCGCGTCTGAAATGTCGGTCGCTTGCCCTATCGTTGACATGTGGGAAGCTTGCATATCGATGCGGCCAGGAGGCTGGCCGATGACTTGGATTCTGATCCTAAGACCGCCGCGATTATCCCGGAGTGCATCCACGGGATTCGAACCGGTCGTTGGAATAGGGATTATCTTGATGCTGTGGGCCAGATCGCATGGGGCGGTCCATCAAAGTGGCCACGTCATGAGGTCGCGGCGTTTTCGAGGTTGCATAGTCACCTTATGACAGGAGCCGCGTCGGAAGTCGAGATCGAGGTGGGTGTTGCACCTTTTCCCGACGCGAAACGCGATGCCAATGCATCAGTATTGCAGCATCTCCCGCCACCCTTTAGCGCATCTGTTGATAGGATCCAACGCAATGACGGTCAGGACGGCTGGCTAGAATGGAATCAGCCGATTAGTCTTACGCGACCGGTCGGGGTGGCATACTATGCGTCTGGAACTGGACACCCAAAGCCTGTAAGCATGCACTTAATTATTCCAGCAGGAGAAGTGCCGCTTGAGATTGGGACGACTCTGCCGAGCAGAACTCTGCTACATCTGGGTTGGGATCGAGGCGTTGCTCGCTGGCCATACGAGTCCACGCGCATCCGAATCTTTGTTAGCAGCAAGTTTCCGCTGCCTATGTTTCAGCCCTGCAACTTCCTTGACGAGTAGCCAAAAGAGATAAGGCAGGCTCACCGCTGGAGCACTCGGACTATGACAGCGATGAGGAGCAGGAGCCCGAGCCGTTCGGCCTGGAGGCGGCGAAGGAGGCCGGCAGGCGGTGGCAAGAGTGGGTCGATGCCCACGGTGACCCGTGCGCCTTCTCCTGGGCCAGCTCGAAAGGTTCGGTGCCGTCAGCGTCGCCGGCGAATCAGTGCGACAATAAGCCTGACCGGGGGCGAGCGCCACCGTTCGTTCCGTAGAAAAAATCTCCATTATCCTCTGGGTGCGTAGTGGTCCTCCGGGCGGGACGAATGGCGCGATTCGCCGCCGAAGTGAAGACTGAGCGTTGCACTAACTGACAGCTGCCCTGGCGTCGGGCGGTGACCAGGGCGGGATCAGGTGCTCGCCGCGCTGGTCTAGCCAGGGCATCCAGTCGGCGGCGGGCGGGCGGGCGCCTTTGGCGGAGTTGCACCGGTAGCTGGCCCGCTCGTCGACGAAGAAGCGGGTCTGGGTGGGCTGGCCGCCGCGGCTGATGTGGGAGGCGTCGATGACGTTGGCGAAGCCGAGCCGGACCGTGGCCTCGGTGAGTGGCGTGCTCTTCGGGTCACCGCGGTTGCGGGACCG
>PMST01000123.1 GCA_003168295.1 Actinomycetota bacterium | reverse complement strand
ACTCGGGGTAGGTGGTCCAGTAGGGCGCGGGCACGATGACCTCGTCGCCCGGGTCGAGCAGGGTGGCGAACGCCTCGTATACCGCCTGCTTGCCGCCGTTGGTGACCAGGACCTGGCTGGGCTCGACCTGGTAGCCGGAGTCCCTGGCGGTCTTGGCCGCGATCGCCTGCCTGAGCTCGGGCAGGCCGGCGGCCGGGGTGTACTTGTGGAACCGCGGCTCCGCGCAGGCGCGCTGCGCAGCCTCGACGATGTATCCGGGGGTCGGGAAGTCCGGCTCGCCTGCGCCGAAGCCGATGACCGGCCTGCCCGCCGCCTTGAGCGCCTTGGCCTTGGCGTCCACGGCCAGCGTGGCGGATTCGGAGATGGCGGAGATGCGTGCGGAGACTCTGGTTGACATGAACTCCATTGTCCCACCAGCAGGCCGTGCCAGGCACGCCATTTACCCCGGCCGCGACCGTGGCCTGCCTCACGCCGCCTGCCTGGCCGTCCCGGGTCCCTGCGGTCACCTGGGGCCTGCCGTCCTTGGCCTTCCTGGGCCCGGAGGTGCGGTCCCGCCGCCAGTTTTCCCGGCAGGTTTTTGGCCAGGTGGTTCGACGAGGGAGCGGTTCGGACGTACACTGCTTGGACCGACAGCGGTCTGTCGTTGCGGCAGCATGCCCGTGTGCTAGCGGTGGGCGTGCGCTAAAGCAGTTGTCGGAAGCACAGGGCAGTAGCTCAATTGGCCAGAGTCCCGGTCTCCAAAACCGGTGGTTGGGGGTTCGAGTCCCTCCTGCCCTGCGAGTGCGATCCGGCGAACCCGCCAGAGTCGGCGGACCAATAGGTGAGGATATGGCAACTCAGACACGCGGCGAGGCCCCGGAAAAACGGGGCGGAGCCGGGCGCGCGGCCAAGCGCGAGCACCGGACCACCCCTGCCCTGTTCTTCCGGCAGATGGTGGCCGAGCTCCGCAAGGTAATCTGGCCAACCCGTAAGGAGCTTGTCACCTACACGGTGGTCTGCCTGACCTTCGTGATCTTCATGGTCACCCTCGTGACGACCCTGGACTATGGGTTCACCAAGCTGGTGTTCGAGGTGTTCGGCTAGGCGGCTGGCCGGCTTGCCGGGGTCTGGGCGCGTTTCACCCGGAAAGCAGGGCCGTCCAGCGGCCGCGCGCACGCTATGCGCGGCACCATGATCACGATAATGATCATGGTTTGAGGAAGCTTGAGGAAAGAGAGAGCAATCGTGTCCGAGACCCAACTGGATTCCGCGGCGACGGGCGCGACAGAACCCGACGCGGACACCGGGGAGGCCGATGACGTGACCGAATACAGCGAAGAAGCCGACGGGTTTGACCCGTCGGACGAGGCGCCCGACGTCGCGTCCCCCGCTGCCGAGGCTCCGTCGGCGGCTGACGTTGACGCGGACCTCACCGACGAGGCCCTCACCGACGAGAACCTCGATGACGAGGCCGCGGCCGGCGAAGACGAGCCTGCTGACGGCACACCGGAAGAATCGGCTGACAGCGTGCTGGAGGAGTTCACTCGCGAGCTGCGGATGCTGCCCGGTGACTGGTACGTGGTGCACTCCTACGCTGGTTACGAAAACCGGGTGAAGACCAACCTGGAAAGCCGGATCCAGTCGCTGAACATGGAGGATTTCATCTACCAGATCGAGGTCCCCGTTCATATGGTGACCGAGATCAAGGGCGGTAAGCGGCAGCAGGTCTCGGAGAAGGTCCTGCCGGGCTACATCCTGGTGCGCATGGAGCTGACCGACGAGTCCTGGGCCGTGGTCCGCAATACCCCGGGCGTGACCGGCTTCGTCGGCTTGTCCAGCCGGCCGTCGCCGCTGCAGCTCGGCGAGGTGGCCAGCCTGCTCGCGCCGGAGCCCGAGCCAGGAACCAAGCAGGCCGAAGCCGCGCGCACGTCCACGGTGGAATTCGAGGTCGGCGAGTCGGTTACGGTTATGGATGGCCCGTTCGCGACGCTTCCCGCGACCGTGAACGAGATCAACCCGGACACCCAGAAGCTCAAGGTGCTGGTGTCCATCTTCGGCCGCGAAACGCCGGTGGAGCTCTCGTTCGACCAGGTCACGAAGATCTAGAAGCCAAGGCACAAGTAAGGAAACGGAAATACAGTCATGCCGCCAAGAAGGAAGAAGCTCTCCGCCGTCGTCAAGGTGCAGCTGCCTGCCGGCTCGGCCACCCCGGCGCCCCCCGTTGGCACCGCGCTGGGCCCGCACGGCGTGAACATCATGGACTTCGTCAAGCAGTACAACGCGGCGACGGAAAGCCAGCGGGGCAACATCATCCCGGTCGAGATCTCGATTTACGAGGACCGGACCTTCACCTTCATCACCAAGACGCCGCCGGCCGCCGAGCTGATCAAGAAGGCCGCGAGCGTGGACAAGGGCAGCGCCGAGCCGCTCAAGACCAAGGTCGGCAGCATCACCGCCGCCCAGGTCCGTGACATCGCGCAGACCAAGATGCCCGACCTGAACGCGACCACGATCGAGGCCGCCGAGAAGATCATCGCGGGTACCGCGCGCTCGATGGGAATCAAGGTCGAACGCTGACCGTTAGACCAGCCGGCAGTTCACATGACAGTGGCAGGGCCTCGCGCGGCCCGCTGACCACGACCTCCAGACATGAGGAGATAGGCAATGAAGCGCAGCAAGGGCTACCGCAAGGCCGATGAGCAGATCGACCACGAGCGGCTCTACAGTCCCGTCGAGGCGGTCACCATCGCCAAGTCGGGTCAGGTGACGAAGTTCGACCCGACCGTCGAGGTAGCGCTGCGGCTGGGCGTCGACCCACGCAAGCAGGACCAGATGGTCCGCGGCACCGTCAACCTGCCGAACGGCACCGGCAAGACGGCCCGCGTGCTCGTCTTCGCGACCGGTGACCGGGCCGAGGAGGCCCGCGCGGCCGGGGCCGACTACGTAGGTTCCGACGACATGATCGAGCGCATCCAGGGTGGTTTCCTCGACTTCGACGCGGTCGTCGCGACTCCCGACCTGATGGGCAAGGTCGGCCGCCTGGGCCGGGTACTCGGTCCGCGTGGCCTGATGCCCAACCCGAAGACCGGCACCGTGACCCCGGATGTCGCCAGGGCCGTGACGGAGATCAAGGGCGGCAAGATCGAGTTCAGAACGGACCGGCACGGCAACCTGCACTTCATCATCGGCAAGGCGTCCTTCCCGTCCGCGGCCCTGCTGGAGAACTACGCGGCCGCCATCGACGAGGTGATCCGGCTCAAGCCCGCCGCGGCCAAGGGCAGGTACCTGAGGAAGGTCACCTTCACCACCACGATGGGCCCCGGCATCCCGGTCGACCCCAACAAGACCCGCGGCTTCACCGACGAACTCGCCGAAGCGACCGCCTAACCGGCCCAAGTCCCGCGCCCGGCCCGCCAGCGCTTCTGCGTCGGCCACCAGCAGCCAGTACCCGCGCCACGGAGCCCGGATCTACCACAATCTCGTGGAAACGCGCGCACCATGGGTACCCTCACACATCAGGCAACCCAGGGATCGGGACGCGCCGCAGCTCGGGCCATAGGGTTCCGCCGAACGAACGGGCCCGGAGCGATTTGAACCCTTGACCTGTTGCACGTAAACTTTGACTACCGAAGACCGCTGGATGCCGTCGCGTTTGCGCGTCGGCCGAAGGCTTCGGCCGGGAGTTCGCTCCCGAGCCGGGCATCCCGCGCAGGTGAACTGAGCAGTGATCCCCGGCCTTGTTGGCTGGGTGATGCCGCCCCGTGCGCCTCGCGCCGGGGCGTTTTTGCTGTCTCGGAAGAATACTTCGAAGCAATGGAGAGGAGGCACATGGCTAACGCCGAGAAGGTAGCCGCGGTCGCCGAGCTCACCGGCCGGTTCAATGACTCGTCGGGCGTGGTGCTGACCGAGTACCGCGGGCTCACCGTGGCCCAGCTGGCCGAGCTGCGCCGGTCGCTCGCCGACCATGCCACGTTCACCGTCGTCAAGAACACCTTGACCAAGCGCGCGGTGACCGAGGCGGGACTGGTCGATCAGCTCTCATCGCTGCTCGTCGGCCCCTCAGCCGTCGCGTTCGTCGACGGTGACGTGGTCGAGGCGGCCAAGGGCCTGCGCGATTTCGCCAAGGCGAACCCGCTGCTGGTGATCAAGGGCGGCGTGCTCGACGGTAAGGCGATCTCGCCGGCCGAGATCATCAAGCTGGCTGACCTAGAGCCGCGCGAGGTCCTGCTGGCCAAGCTGGCCGGGGCCATGAAGGCCTCGCTGGCCGGCGCGGCCGCGACGTTCAACGCGCTGCCGGCCCAGATGGCCCAGCTCGCCGAGGCCCTGCGGGTCAAGCGCGAGGCCGCCGAGGGCGGGAGTCCCGCTGCGGACTCACCCGCCACCCCGGACGCGGACGCCGCCCCGGACACAACGGACGCAGCGGACGCAACCGACACAGCAAGTGCAACCGACACAGCAAGTGCAGCGGACACAGCAGATACGGACGCCAAAGGCTGACCCGGCCGCAACGCGATTTATCACCCAGAAACTTAGAGGAACGAGGAATTACCACCATGGCGAAGATCAGTAGCGGCGACCTGCTCGAGGCGTTCAAGGAGATGACCCTCCTGGAGCTGTCCGAGTTCGTGAAGCAGTTCGAGGAGACGTTCGACGTAAAGGCGGCCGCTCCGGTAGCGGTGGCCGCCGCGGCCGGCGCCGGTGCAGGCGCCGAGGCCGAGGCACCCGAGGAGCAGGACGAGTTCGACGTCATCCTCGAGGCCGCGGGCGACAAGAAGATCCAGGTCATCAAGGAGGTTCGCAGCCTGACTAGCCTCGGCCTCAAGGAGGCCAAGGACCTGGTCGACGGCGCGCCGAAGCTGGTGCTTGAGAAGGTCAACAAGGAAGCCGCGGAGAAGGGGAGGGCGGCCCTGGAAGGCGCAGGCGCCACCGTCACCGTCAAGTAGCCGGAAGCAAGCAAGCCGGCCAGAACGCTGCGGGGCCCGGGCTCCACTGCGGGGCCCGGGTCTTGCCGTGCCGGCGACACGCCGTCCGGCGGCGGCTCAAATTTCGGTTCCAGGCCAGGAATAACGTCTTACCCTGGTGTGTTGCAACGTACACATAACACTGCATGTGGCATCTGTCACCTGGCAAACTGCCCCGAGTGTCCGGTTCGGACTTGACTCTTGGCCGTTGAAGAGCGATGCTGCGGAGCAACCGTGAATCTCATAGTGGCGTACAGTTGACCAGCGGTGTGGCCATCGGCTACACTGCTAGTTTGCGCTGCACTCTGACGTCCTCGGTTTCCCCTCGCGTCTACGGGGTTTTGCCGCGGGGCGTTTGGCGTGCGTGCGGTGATATTTCCGCGACAAAGTTCGGAAGGACCCCTGTTGGCAGCATCGCGCAGCGCCTCCGCAACGACTACCTCCGCAACGAATTCTGGTCCACTACGCGTGTCTTTCGCGCGCATCCAGGAGCCGCTCAAGGTACCCGACCTACTCGCCCTGCAGACCGAGTCGTTCGACTGGCTGCTAGGCAACGAGAGGTGGCAGGCTCGCATTACAGAAGCAAAAGAAGCCGGGCGCAAGGACTTGTCCGAGCAGTCCGGGCTCGAGGAGATCTTCGAAGAGATCAGCCCGATCGAAGACTTCTCGGGCACCATGTCCCTGTCGTTCCGTGACCACCGGTTCGAGCCGCCCAAGTACTCCTCGGAGGAGTGCAAGGACAAGGACA
>PMST01000045.1 GCA_003168295.1 Actinomycetota bacterium | reverse complement strand
CCTGGTAGCGAGGTTTCGATGGCGTACCTGCGGGTGCGCAAAGCTCGCGGTGCAATGGCGAAGAGCGCACCCGGGCACACCAGGCAGCACCTACTGCCGCCACTCTGACACCAGAGCCGAAATCGAACACCAGCTCAATCATTAACCACACCCAGAGTCCCCTCGCCAATTGAGCATTAGACAGCTGCCACGACGAGGCCTCGCCTCTCGGGCCTCAAACGAAAGGCCCGCGGGGAGGTCGTTCAGCCGACCGGGCGCACCCCGTCGGCTGCCCACGGGGCGAACCTCAGATCTCCGCGGCAGGCGTGGACGTCAAGCCGGGCCGGCCGAGCGAGCGAGCAGGTTCGCTGCGAACGGTCCCGAGGTCGGCCTGCGCTACCGGGTGCAGATGCCATGCCGGTACCTGCCGCCCGAGCCACGCCGGCTTTCCCTGGATTCCAATTCTCGCCGTTTATTGTGTGACCGGAAATCTCCCGCCGCGGACCTCCGGTACTTCCACTGAAGAATAAGGCCACGCGTTGGCGCCCCTGGGTCGTATAAGAATTGGAGTGCCGAGAAAGGCTAAGAATCGTGCCACGCTTCCGGATTCGGCGGCCTTACTTCGGGGAGACAACGAGTTCGGCTAAACCGCTGATTGCGGTAACGTAGCTAGAGTCCGGCACGGCTTTTTAACTGATCGAGGGAGCTGCCGCCGCAGCTTCGCCCCAAGGCCGTCAGAAGGGTAGCTGACCGTGTGGCCCGGCAGGCTCCACCTCGGAGCGCGGAGCGGCAGACGCGCGGTCCCGCGGCGATCTTCGCTGGCGCTAGCCTCTGCCGGAAGGTCAGGACCTGCATATTCCGTCCGGGCCATTCGCTCTAACCTGCGGATATGCCACTTGAATACAACCTGGAGACGGGCCAGGCAGACCTGGCGGCAAGGTCTGTGATGTATCGTATCCACAAGGTTCTGGTCAGACCTACCCCAGCAAGACTCACGCAGCTCTTATGGTCGCCCGGCTTCGTTTCAGTCTAATGTGCATGCCCGTCCGGCTTTAAGCCGCTGCTGTCCGGACCGCTCGGACAGCAGCCAGCTAATCTCTCGTAGGAGCCAGGGAGCCGAACGTTTTCTTTAGGAATCGGCGTCGCTAGCAGCACCTCGGCCTAGCCGTATGGCGACTCTTCCGTCAGAACCCGGCAGCTAACTAACCAAGCGGGCGACTAGGAGAGGAGTTGCATATGCGCGGTAGCCTCCATAGGCTGCGAGATGCTGAGCATTCCGACTCTCGGCCCCGAATCCGGCACCGGCACTACAGCCGCCGACCCGGCCGTTGGCGGTCGCCAGCACCACGCAAGGTTTACGGCATTGCTGCGGCTCTGACCGTACTTGTGCTGGCAGCTGTGGCCGGTCTTCTGTACTGGGGCCTGCGCCCGGCGAACCACGTCATGGTCACCTCGTCCGCCTGCCCCGAAGTATCCGCGTCGAGTATGTCTGCGGACATTCTTCTGGGCGTGAACGCGACGAGTCCCAGCCAGCTGAGCACTCGCACGGCGCAGTTCGGTCACATGCCGGTCTTGCGCGTGTACTACACGGGCATGCCGGACCCCGACCTGTGGACCACAGGGGTCCAAGGGCTCAACCACTCCGCGGTCGTGGTCAGCTTCCGGTCGCCGCCGTCCACCGTGCTGTCGGGCGCCGACGACGCGGCGCTGGCGAAATTCTTCGACTCCGCCCCGACCGGCTACCCGATCTACTACTCCTACTATCACGAACCTGAGCTGCTCGTCCAGGCTGGGACGTTCACGGTGGCCCAGTACAAGGCGGCGTGGGCGCATATCGCGGCGATCGCCGCGGCGGCGCACAACCCCTACCTGAAATCCACGCTGATCCTGATGACCTGGGATCTCAATCCTGCTTCCGGCATCAGCTGGAAGGACTACCTTCCGGCCGGCAATGTGATCAGCGTGCTGGGCTGGGATGCCTACCCGGCGGGCACCGTGCACGACTCTGACCCGCAGCCGACGGCGCCGGCGGACTTCATGGGAGCGGCCGAAGCGGCCTCGCGCCAGGCGGGCCTGCCGTTCGGGTTCGCCGAGTTCGCGCTCGGCACGCAGACTGACCGGCCGCAATGGCTCGCCGAGGTAGCGTGTTACCTGCGAAGCACCGGTGCATTGTTCGGCACCTTGTTTGATTCTGCCGGCTTTCCATGGATGGAGCTAACGGACAGCCCGTCGATCCAGGCCTGGCGGGCGGTCATAGGCGACGCAGGCAGCTGATCCGCCTCAGGCAATGCCCAGGCGGATTAACGATCGGGAACGGGCGGGCGCGCTGGCGCGGTTCTGCGCGCCCGCAGGTCAAGAAGCTGGTCCGGGACAGCGCGCCGCAGCTTGCCTCTGTTCGATGTCGATCAGGGCTAACGGGACCCGGAACCGATGGTTAGCTTCGTCCGCGCAGTATTGCTGCCTGAGGAGCTGGAAGCCGCGATGACGACCGTGTAGGTCCCGGCTGGCAGCAGCGCTCCGGTCGTGTTGTAACCGAAATACCAGATGGACGACCAGCCGGCCGGGTCGTTGGCATGGTCTAGCTCGCGCTGTACTACACCGTGGCTGTCGAGCACGCAGA
>PMST01000003.1 GCA_003168295.1 Actinomycetota bacterium | reverse complement strand
TCTCCTCCCCCGAGGCCAGCCGGGTGAACGTGGTGAGCAAGGCGGCCAACTGAGGATCGGATCCGGCCAGCCGGTCCTTGATCGAGTCCAAGGCCTGCTGTTCCCACACGCTGAGGCTCATCATCGGTCCTCCTATCGCATGACCGTGTCTCTGGCGCTCAGGCGTCATGGGAGGGCACTGCGGCAGCAGTTGAGTGACGTAAGCCATCGCGAGGGCCTCCACCCGTCACAGCCTTTATGACGCCGGAACTTGGGTAGAGGCCATCAGCCCGGGCACTGACACCCGGGTACTACGCGAGCCTCATCGCGTGACGAGCTCAGGATACCAAGATCGGCTACAGATCCGGAAAAGCACCCCTCTGGCCAGTTCCGGAGAAGATTTGCACTGCCGGCTTGGCTGGCTCGATGAGGGTCAAGC
Source organism: Actinomycetota bacterium (assembly GCA_003168295.1). Next base: position 3,713 of record PMST01000003.1, on the reverse strand, counting down.
CCTCACGCTGGCGGCTGCGGCACTGGACGCGTCGGAAACCGGATGAACAGGCCGTACGGCGGATCCAGCGCGTTATCATCCAAGGAGACGATGAAGCCCGCCTAAATGTGCCCCTGGGCTGACGGCTTCTACCGGGGAGTACCGGTAGAAGGGTGAGTCATGCGTTTTCACGGCAGACCGCCGGAACGGTCAGGGAATACCGCTCACTTTGATCCTCAACCAGCTCTTTCCGCCCCGCCTGCCCGAATCCCGGGTAACGACTTGAAGGAGTCCTTGGCGCCCGGCGGCGAACGGGAAGAGCCGGTGAGCACATGAGCCCCGAGACAGGGACCGTCGGCCCCTGCGGAGCGCGAGGTGGCGGCCATGACACCAGGACCCGGCAGTTCGGTACCGGCCGGAAGGCACGTGTCGCCGCGCTGCGCACGGCCGACGAGTTGCGGGAACGCGGCGTCGCCGCAGCGGCGATGTTCAAGCCATCGATAGGCGGCTGGATTGTGCAGATCTACCCCGGCGGCATCCGGCGGCGCCCCTGACCGGACGGTGCCTGCGGTCAGGAGGGCGGGCCCGGCTCCAGCCCAGGCGCCGACCGACAGCACGACCAGGCCGACGAAGATCAGCCAGATGATCACCGTTAGGCTTTCTCTGGCTGGCCGGGCTCGTGATGCAATGACAGCGGTGAGGGGCTCGCCGCAACCGTGGATTCCCGCTGATGACGGGCGGTGCGCCCGCCGATGGCTGGCTCAGGCGCTCAGCGGCTAGGACCACGCCCGCGCCGATTCCTGATCGGTCCACGGCCGGGTGAGCGCGGGCGGGCCGGCCAGCCGGCGCAGCGCATCCAGGTGCGCGCGGGATTCCTCCGCGGTTACCAGCCCGCTGAGGTAGGCCTCGCGTTTGAGCGCGAACGCGCGCATGTCCTCGCTGTCGCGGCGCAGCGTGGCCGCGAGCGCGTGCAGCAGTGCCTGCGCCGCCCCGGCTTCCATGCCCGCGGACAGCGCCGAGGCCAGGTGCCGCAGGCACAGCGCGGCAGCTACCGGCCGGACCTGCGAGATGAGGTCGGCTATCGCGGTGCGCTCGCGGTCGGCCAGCGCCGCGCATACCGGGCACCTTCCCGGCTCGGCGGTAAGGGCGGCGACGCCGCAGGCCAGCTCTGCGGCAGTGGAATCTTGCCTGGTGAGTGACTCCAGCGCATCCGCCACCGAGGCAGCCAGCTTCGCGTAGCCGGCGGAGATACCGAGGGGGGACGCGACGGATGCGAACTGCCAGGTGTGCAGCGGGCAGAACCCTCCGCCGAGGGTGTGCCGCTCCTGCTCGTCCTCGCGGGTGGCGAGCCGGAACTGGCCGGTGAACAGGTGACTGGTCAGGGCCTGTTCCATCTGCTTGCAGACCGTGCAGCCCTCAGCGGCGGTGTCAGGGTTGCTGGCCGGCGTAACGGTCACGGCTTCACCTGGCGCCGGTCCTGAGCTCTCAAGCGCCGTCTGGTAGGCGGTGAGCCTGGCGATCAGGCCGCCGGCCGCGGCCAGGTCCTCATCGCTGGGCAGGGTGTGCAGGCACTGGCGGAACCAGTCCGCTGCCTGGCGCATCTGCAGCGCTACCCGGTCATCTAGCCGCCTGGCCCATTCCCGGGCGGCATCGGCGAACGCCGTCCGCAGATGTTCGGCGAACGTGTCGACGGCGGCGGCCAAAGCGGCGGCCCAGCCAGCCGCTGATGACCTCCCGGCTGGCACGTTCCAGGCTCTCCCTGGCTTCGTCCAGAAGATCGCGGGCCCGGCCGTCCAGCGCCGCGGCAGGCAAGGCGACCTCGGCAAGCGGGCCGAGCAGCTCCAGCAGCCTCAACTGCCAGGAGGGAACCCGGGCGGCGAGCAGGCCCGGCAGGCCGGCCTCGATCTGGCCGGCGATCGTGCCCGCTATGAGGCTACGCTGGCGGTCAAGGTCGGCCATGCGTGCGTCGAAGCCGGCCAGGACCGCCTCCGGGCCGGGTCCTCCGTCGAGGGCCAGACGGCCCAACCGAAGGCCGCGCTGCTGCCCGGCCAGCAGCCTGGCAGCGCAGTCAGCGATGTTACGCACGAACAGCCGCGTCTTGCCAGCGGTCAGGAACTCCCGCAGCTCGGCGTGCAGGTCCGGCAGCCCGCTGCCGGCCGGCCGCCGGTCATCATAGTGGACCACGGCCTCCAGCGCTTGCAGCGCGGACAGCGGGAACAGGCGCGGCCCGCTCATGCCCAGGTCCTCGCGGAGCCGGTTCCGGACGAACTGCAGGCCCGCCTCAGCGTCCTGGCCGGATACCAGGTCGCGCTTGTTGAGCACCAGGAACAGCTTGCCGGCGTGCCGGGCGGCGTCGGCCAGGAAACCGGCCTCGGCCTGGGTCAGCGGGGAGTCAAAGCCGGTCACGAAGATGACCGCGTCCGCCTGCGGCAGGAACCGCCGGGTGGTCGCGGTGTTGATCTCGATGGCCGACCCGACGCCGGGGGTGTCGATGAACTCGAACCCGAGGCGGAGGATCTCCGCCGGGACCTCCACCTCGACCGAGACGACCTGCTGCTCGGCCCGGATGGCGCTGGCCTGGGCGATGTACCCGGCCACCTGGGCCAGCGGCACCTCAGCGCCCAGGCCCGACGCGCGGCGGCGCACGATCGCCTTCGGGCGGCTGCCGTACCGGACCGTCGTGATCACCGACGTCATCGGCAGCGCCCCCATTGGCAGGTAAGGGCCGCCGAGCAGCGCGTTCATCAGCGTGGTCTTGCCCCGGCTGAACTGGCCTGCCACGGCGAGCTGGAACGTGTCGGCGGCCAGCCGCGACAGCAGGTCCCTAGCCCCGTTCTCGGCCTCCCCATCCCCGCACCGCCGCGCCAGGTGCAGCGCGGACCGGATTATGTCACCGAGTTCCAGGCGGCGATCAGCATAGGTCCTCAGCTCATCCATCTGTCCTCCCGCCGGGAAACGAGCGGCTCAGACCGTGGGCCGCTGACTGGCTGGCCGGGTGCGGGCGCGGACGATCAGGATGATCGGGATCGCGGCCAGCTCACTGGTCACGCAGAACACGACCAGGCCGCCCAGCGACACGCTGACCAGGACCCCGATCACGATGCTGCCGAGCACCCAGGCCGTGCCGTAGATGCCGGTGAACAGTCCATAGGCGAAGGCCCGGCGATCCGGGGAGACCATTGGCGCCACCGCCGCCGGGATAAGCGACTCCTGCACGCCCATCCCCAGGCCCCACAGCGACGCGCCGACCAGGACAGCCCAGAACCCGCCGAGGAAGACCAGTGGCGCGTAGGCCGCCGCGACGAGGGTTAGCGGGACGAGGACGCCGATTCCGGCCCGGTCGAACGCCCGGCCCAGGACCAGCGAACCGGCGCCGCTGACGGCCATCGCCACCGCGTAGAAAACCGGCGTCAGCGTCGGGGACACGGTCCCGGCTCGCTGGAAGTGATAGGCGATGAGCGGGAAGTCGGCGAATCCGGCCGCGGCCAGCGCCGCGCCGCCCATGTAGATCCAGAACACCCGGGGCAGGGCCTGCGTGGTGGCCTGGACGGGCCTAGCCGCCAGGTCCTGCGGGCGCGGGTAGAGCCGCCGGGCGACCGCCAGCAGCGACAGCATGATCACGGCCGGGACCGCCAGCGCGGCGAACGCGGTCCTGTAGTCCTGGTGGCCCAGCGTCAGGATCAGGGCGACCAGCAGCGGGCCGAACATGGCCCCGAACTGGTCCAGCGCCTCGT
>PMST01000679.1:3444-4213 GCA_003168295.1 Actinomycetota bacterium | reverse complement strand
CTAGAGGGCAGACGCAGCCCTCAGCTGTGCGGAGGCTCGGCCAGCCATGCCCTCGCCATGCCTTCGATCTCATTCCGGTGAGCATGAAGCCGACCCAGGCGCTGCAAGAGGCGGGCCAGAGCCTCTGGCTGACGCGGAAACCCTGGTCCACGGCCACCCTCGCTGGCAGCAGCCGTGGCTGCCCGCGGACCGCTGAGCCCGCGGACCGTTACGGCGGGTCACCGAGGGTGTGGAGCTGGGTATCCGGCTGATAGGTGTAGGCCGCCTCGCGCACGGTCTCGGGGGTCTCCAGGACCGCGCCGAGGGCACCGCCCAGCGTCGCGATCGAGGTGGCCAGCCAGGCCAGGCTGACCTGATCGGCCACCCCGGCCCGATGCCCGAGGACCAGGCTGAGCAGGTTCCCCGGCACCAGCAGCAGCGCCGCGGCGAGCATGGCGATGAACAAGGCCATGTACAGCGCGGCCACGCCGATGCCTACGGTGGCTGCGGTGACGATGTTGAACAGGGCGACCTGCTCGCGCGCGGCCGGGTGCGGGCTACGTTCCCACAGCCCGGTCGTGACCACGATCGTCACCGCGATGCCGGCTACCGAGCCAAGACAGATCACGGTGAGCCGTAGCGGCCCGAGATAATGGGCGAGCCGCCAGATGTCGCTGGTCACCAGCGCGAACACCCCGGCCGCGAACGCCACGGCCAGCGCGCGCATGAGCCGCAGGGCCAGCCGCCACGGGCGGTTGGCGCGCAGCATGCCCAGCAGCAGCCAGATGTT
>PMST01000679.1:0-3409 GCA_003168295.1 Actinomycetota bacterium | reverse complement strand
CGCTTGCGCACCGAGACCGGGCCGAGCGCGGGCATGGACAGCACCGCGACGCCGTGCGTCGCACTGACGTGAGCGATCACCGGCCGCCGCGCGGTCTGCAGGGGAAGGTCGGTGACGCACACCACGAGGTCCCAGCCGCGCTCGAGGAGCATCCTGCGTACCGCCGCGATCAGCGCGGACAGGTCGGTGGGCGGTTCCACCAGCCGGTCGGAGACGAACTCGACCCGCCACCGGACCCCGGGCAGCCGCACGGCGAGCCGGCCGGCGATCTCCTCGACCAGGCTCTCTGTCAGTTCCGAGGCAGGTCCCGGCGCGGCCAGCAGGCCGATGACCAGCTCCGGCTGCTGAGAGGTGTCCGGGACGCTCTCCGCGCTAGTCTCGACTGTGCCCTCCTCGATCCGCCGCCGCAGATCCCATCCCTACCAGGCGGGCGCGTCGCCCGCATCCCCCGTCTGGTTAGCCGGACGGCACCGCGGCCAGCCGTCCGGGCCGCGCTCATAGATGCTAACTATCCGAACGGTCCGTGGTTCCAGCTGTGGGTGCCGAAAACCTGTGCCACCTGTGCAGACGCGCGCCTTTGTTACACCCATCGTTCCTTCGTGGCTCGTACAGCGGCCTGGACCCGGTTCCGCACCTCAAGCCTGCGCAGGATCTCCTGGATGTGTGTCTTCACCGTGTTCTCGCTGAGGTGAATCCGGCTGGCGATCTCCTTGTTCGACAAGCCCTCGGTAAGCAGACGCAGGATCTCTTGCTGGCTGTCGTTGAGCCGGGGCCGGGCCGGGGTCGTCTTACCGGGATCCACCCGGAAGGCAGCCGCCATGCGCTCGCGCTCCAGCGCCACAAGTTCATCCCGCTCCGCTTTACTCAGGTGCTCGTGAAGCTGCTGGAGCCGGACAATCATCTCCTGCTGGTGCTGGTACAGGCCCGCGTTGTCGATCGCCACGGCGACCTGGTTGGCGAAGGTGGACAGGAGGCGCTCGTCGTCGGGCCCATAGCCTTTCCGCTTATTCGCTACCCCGATCATGCCGATCACTTCGGTGCCCAATTGGAGCGGCACCCCGAGAAAGGTCCGGACGTCCGGATGCCCAGGGGGTTCACCCACCCTTACCGGGTCATTCGCGACATCATTCGAGATGTGCGGGCTGCCTTCGGTGATCACGATCCCGAAGACACTGGGCCGGACTGGCATGCGCTTGAAGCGCTCGTAGAATTCGGGATCGGGAGGAGCGAACCCCTTTACTGCGACGACGTCCATGTCAACGTGGCCCTCGTTGAGGAGATCGATGAACCCCATCTCCGATGCCGTGAGCGCCAAGCAGAACGTCAAGGCCAGGTCGTAGGCTTCCGTGAGATTCCGGAGGCTGGCGATCTGCGCCGAGATCCCGTACAGGGACTCCAGTTGGTCGCGGTACCTGCTGTCGTTCGCCATAGCTGCCTCTTCAATTGAGCATAGTCCCGCCGTAGACCGGGAGCGGGAGCGTATCCGACCGGAGGCGTGACGGCTCACGTCGAAGGGCATTTTCCCCCGACCGGGTGAGTCGGTATCACCCGGGCTACCGATGACCCGGGCCACTCGCGGACGCGACAATTTCCTGATGGTCACTGGAAGACCGCCTGCAACCCGCAGGCCTCGACCGCNNCCTCGGTGCGCTGTGGGTTTCGGTTGTCACAGTCATGGGGCGAGTGAGCCGCGGAGGCGGTTCGGCCGCCCGGGATCTATGAGCGGAGCAGGGTATTGAACGCAGAGCTACCCCATCGTCCCGGCGACCGCTCGGCGCCCGAGGAGGGGTATGACATCGAACTCGCGCCGGTCGGGCTGCTGGTCGCCGCCAGCGATGGTCATGTTATCGCCACCAACCAGGCCTGGAGCGAGCTGTCGAACCTCAGCGGACCTGACTCGACCGGCCAGGGATTCCTCGCGGCACTCGTTCCGGCCGAACGCTCCCGGTTTCAAGACGACCTTCGCCACGTCGCCCTCGGAACCGGCCAGGTCGTCGGTGACTATCATCTGGAGGCCGGTTCGACCCGGCGTCGGACCCGCTGGTGGCTGCGCCCGCACAACCGCGACGGGGTCCCACTGGTGGTCATGGCAGTCGGTGACTTCACCAGCCCTCTGATTTCCCCAGCGGAGCCAGGTTCCCGCTTGACCCCGGCCGGCACGCCCATCGAAGTCGCCGACGTCATCATCGCGGAGCTCATCGCTATCGGGTTCACCCTGGCGTCGTGCGTCAACATGGCCGATGACATGGCCTTCAGCCGGGTAGCACAAGTAGTCGCCGACCTCGACCGGATCGTACAGCGCCTGGACAACTCCCGCACTCAACCGGATCAGGCCTGGGGCGCTGAACCCTGCTTGGGCGAGCCCTGACTACGACGTTACCGGCAATAACACAAGAACCAGCCCGCCATGGCGCCGACGGGGAACGCTGGCCAGGCCGCGTGGACAGGAGCAGTGTTGACAAAACGACCAGATCGGCTACTCGGACCCCGAGTGGCCGGAAACGCAGTGCCCGCACGTGGACCTGTGCGCGGGCGGGCAGATCTACTTCCGCAACCACCTCAAGCAGCCCGCCGTAGCCCCGCCGTGAAGAGCTGGCCAGGACCGTGCGGAACGTGGAGCCTTCACCGCATGGATCCTGACGCAAGAACAAGAAAAAGAGGAAACACGCTGAATTTCAACCCGAACGGCGCGTCCGATGTCACCGTGGACCTGGAAAACAACCGCCCGCCCGCGAACATGCTGGAGCGGCTGCTGCGGACCTGGCCGGAGATGGACAGGTCATGATCAGCAGGGGTCCGCTCGCAGGATAAAGGCCTAGCTAGCCGCGATGCACGACGCCGCGGTTGTGGCGACCCTGTAATCAAGACGCAACGCACGAGCGGGATCATTCGCCACCCTCACGAACCCACGGGAGTCTGCCGTGCCCGGCCAAACCGCCGTGCCATCAACGGCCGATACGGAGATGGCCGCCGCACGTCGGCGATGTTCGCCGAAGATGCCGCCAGCTGAACTGCCCGCCAGGAGGCGCTGGCTGGCCCTGGCCGTATTGTGCGTGACGGTACTGGTCGCGAACCTGGACAGCACGGTCCTGAATGTCACGCTCCCCACCCTGGTCCGCGACCTGAACGCTACGTCCGGCGACCTGCAGTGGATCGTCGACTCCTACATCGTCGTGTTCGCCGGCTCGCTGCTGGCCGCGGGCAGCCTGGCGGACCGGGTCGGCCGCAAGAAGACGCTGCTGACCGGCCTGGCCGTCTTCGCCGGCGGCTCAGCCTGGGCCGCTTTCTCCGGCGACGTTGGCACCCTGATCGCCGCCCGGGCGAGCATGGGCATCGGCGGCGCGCTGATGATCCCGTCGACGCTGTCGATCATCAGCAACATGTTCCGCGACCCCGCCGAACGCCAGCG
>PMST01000112.1 GCA_003168295.1 Actinomycetota bacterium | reverse complement strand
CCACCAACGAGGAACTGGAGACGATGAACGAGGAGCTCCAGTCCACCAACGACGAGCTGCAAGTGATCAACGATGAGCTCAGGGGCCGGACCGAAGAGCTCGCCCACACCAACGGTTGCCTGGGGTCGGTGCTGCGCAGCCTGGGCAGCGCCGTGATCGTGCTGACCGAGGAACTGCGGGTACGCGTCTGGAGCGCCGGCGCGGAAGATCTATGGGGGCTCCGCCCGGACGAAGCTCAGTCCAGGGATTTCCTCGCGCTTGACATCGGGCTGCCGGCCGCCGACCTCGCCCCCTGGCTAAGGCAGGTCCTGGGCCGCACCCGCACCTCGACCAGCGATGTGACCGCGGTGAACCGCCGGGGCAAGACCGTGGAGCTACGAGTGGCGGCGTCCCCGATGCGCACCGAGGATGGCGTCGTCACCGGGATCATCCTGGTCATCGACACCGATGATCCCGAATAGCGGCCAGGGCCCCGTCAGCCAGGGTTATTCCGATAGCCGATAGCCGGGTTTCTGGCCGATGCTGCGGTACTGTGCCGCCATCTCCCGGTACCTGACCGCAGCCTGGTGATACTCATCGGCCTTGCGCCTGAGCTGCGGCCCGGCAGCGCCATCGATGTCCGGATTTTCCCCACAGCCGGCCGCGCACCGGTCCAGGGCGTCCGCCGCGCGAAGCAGCCCGAGCGCCACGCGTTCGGCGGCCTCATCGGCCAGCACCCGGGCCTCCCCGGCATTGGCGGCGGCCCGCTCCACCTGCTGGCGGGAACTGCGCGGTCTCGTGGTCGGCTGGCTGAGCTGATCGCGCCGCCGCGCCGCCTCGGCCGCGCGGTCCGCCGCCTCGCCGGCCCGCCGCCCGGCGCGTTTCACCGCCTCGCCGGAGCCGCCTATCCCGGAGCGCCCGGGGGACCCGATGTCCGCGTACGGCAGGGCCTGCCGTCCCTTCAGCCAGCGCCGCCGCTTGCCCGCGGCGGCGGCGTCAGGGAGGTCCAGGACGGCGGCGATCGCTTCTTCGCCCATGCCCATCCCTTGCGCGCCTTCGAAGACATCATGCTCGAGCCGGTCGACCTCGAGCCGGATGGCCTGCAGCAGCACCAGGCCGGCGCCGATGTCCAGGGCTTCAGCGTGCCCCGATGACGCCGCGTCGATCACGGACCTGATCGCGTCCAGATCGGGGACCAGGCGCTTCTCGGTGTCCCACAGCAAGCGATCCACCCCGGACGCGTAGCGCTCGGTCAGGTGCCGCCGCGAGGCCGTGACCATGTCAGGCGACGGGGCGGGAGCATCCATAGATCCAATCTAAGACGTCGGACTAGGCTCGTCTACCGAAGCTAAATATCTTTAGGTGACTGATTTATGACTTTAGGTAATCTATGTCTAGATTTCCTCTTTTCATCGCGGCCGCGGACCCGCCGGAAGCCCTTGCAGGCAGGCTCGTCCGCCTTAGCTGGCGTGATCGTGGACGAACTTCAGGCTGCCCTCGAAGATGGCCTGGGCGTCGTTATCCAACGTCGCGACGTGATAACTGTCGGCACACTCGCGGACCGTGACCTGGTCGTCGGCTATGCGGGCCAGCAGCACGCGCATGCTGGCGGGTCCGACGACATGATCCACGGTGCTGCGGTATACCAGGACCGGCTGGGTGACGTCGGCGAGGTGACTGGTCGTGGTCCCCCAGAGCTTGGGCAGCGTAGCCGCCGCCCGGACCGGGACCCGGTCGTAGCCGACCTCGAGCTGACCCGGCTTCTTGATGTCGCTCGCTATGCCGGGCAGCGAGCGAAGGACGTGCTTGAGCACCGGCGCGAGCAGGAACAGCTTGGTGTCCGGGGCCAGTGACGGGTTGACGAGCACCAGGCCACGCACCTTGCCGCCGTGTACTTCGGCCAGGCGCAACGCGAGGCAGCCGCCCATGGAAAGGCCGAAGACGAAGGTCTGCTCGCACCGGCTGGCCAGCGCGGTGAACGCGACGTCCACCTCGGTGTACCAGTCCCGCCCGCTGGTCCGCGCCAGGTCCTGCCATGTCGTGCCGTGCCCGGGGAGCCTGGGCAGGCTGACCGTGAGGTCCTGGCCGGCCAGGTACTCGGCCCACGGTCGCAGCGTCTGCGGGCTGCCGGTGAAGCCGTGGCACAGCAGCACGCCGACCGGGCCGCCGGCCGCCTCGAATGGCTCTGCGCCCGGCAGCATGGCGCCTGGAAGCACTGGTGACATGCTGACATCGTCGCATGCTCTGCTGGCTTTCCCCTCCGGCCCCCCACCCGCCTCCCCTTCCCCCTTCGCTGCGCAGCCTTCCCTCGTCGCTCGTTCCNNCCTCAGTCCAGGCAGCGCGGCGGGCCTTTGGCGAGGGCTCATTTTTGTGGCGGGACGTGGGACGATATGAACGTGTTTTACTGGCTGACGAAAATGACGCTCGGGATGACCCTGAAGATCGTCTTCCGGCCTCGCGCGTGGGGGGTCAAGAACGTTCCCAGGCGAGGTCCGGTCATTCTGGCGAGCAATCACCTGTCCTTCTCCGATCACTTCTTCGGGCCGCTGCCGGTGCCGCGTAAGGTGATCTTCCTGGCCAAGTCGGAATACTTCACCGGGCGCGGGCTGAAGGGACTGATCAGCAAGATCTTCTTCACCGGCGTCGGCCAGATTCCCATCGACCGGGGCGGGGGAGCGGCGAGTGAGCAGGCGATCATGACAGGCCTGCGCGTCCTGGCGGCCGGTAACGTGCTCGGCATCTACCCCGAGGGCACCCGGAGCCCGGATGGCCGCCTGTACCGGGGCAAGACAGGTGTCGCCCGGCTGGCCATTGAGTCCGCCGCTCCGGTGGTCCCGTGCGCCATGATCGACACCTTCCAGTTCCTGCCGCCGGGCACGCTCCGGCCCAATAGGCGGTTCCGGCCGGGCGTACGGTTCGGCGAGCCCCTCGACTTCTCCCGCTACCGCGGCCGGGAGGCCGACGGGCCGTTGCTGCGGACCATCACCGACGAGATCATGCAGGCGATCGCCAAGCTCTCCGGCCAGGAATACGTCGACATCGACGCCCGCCGCGCCAAGGCTGAACTCGCCAGCGGCCATGACAGCCCTGGTGGCCNNGCCCTGGTGGCCATGACAGCCCCGGCGGCCATGACAGCCCCGGCGGCGGTGCCGAGGGCGGACGGAGTACCGGGCCGGCATGACCACCCCTTCGCGGGAGTTGCGAGGCAGAGTTTTATCGTCGGCTCCTGCCGCAGCCGTCCGGATAGGGGGTGGCGCCCACTAAGGTGGGGGCATGCGAGTCGGAGTCCTTACCGGCGGCGGCGACTGCCCCGGCCTGAATGCTGTTATCCGCGCCGTGGTCCGCAAGGGCGTGCAGGAATACGGCCTGGAATTCGTCGGGTTCCGCGACGGGTGGCGCGGGCCGCTGGAAGGCGACACGGTGCCCCTGGACGTGCAGGCGGTGCGTGGCATCTTGCCGCGCGGCGGCACGATCCTCGGTTCGTCGCGCACCAACCCGCTGAAGAGCGGGGCGGCCGGCGGCCGCAGCGGCATCGAGCGAATCAAGGACAACCTGGCCGGCCTGGGCGTCGACGCCGTCTGCATGCTGCCGTTCACCTACGAGTTCTCCCAGCTGGGCCCCGATGAGTTCGTCCGGGCCGTGCTGGTGGACCGGCTGCACGCCGCG
>PMST01000208.1 GCA_003168295.1 Actinomycetota bacterium | reverse complement strand
AGGAAGAAGAAGAACGAGGTGATCAGGTACATGTGCCCGATGATCTTGTGATCAGTCGAGGACAGCCAGACCGCGAGGATCGATCCCTTGCGCTCCGTCCTGGGCGTCTCGTAGCCGACGACGGCCGGCCGCTGCTCGATCGTGCTCACTGCGTGCTCCCGGATGAACTCTGTGCCGCCTGCTGAGCGGCCATGTACGTCTGGAATTGCTGCGGTGTCACGACCTTCAGCGTAAACAGCATCCGGCTGTGGTAGAGGCCGCACAGCTCACTGCAGTGCCCGATGAAGGTCCCCGTCTGCGTCGCGGTGATGGCGAAGTGGTTCGGGTGGCCGGGAATGACGTCGCGCTTGAACAAGAACTCAGGCACCCAGAACGCGTGGATGACGTCATCTGAGGTCAGATTGAACTGGACCGTTTCCCCGGTCGGGATCTCCAGCACCGGCAGCGGGCCCTCGCCCCACATGTTGCCGGTATTGGTGACGCCGTACTGCGGGTACTTGAACTGCCAGCTCCACTGGAAGCCGAGCACGTCGACGGTCACGGCGGGCTTGGCCGGCAGCGCGTCGATGTAGTTCTCGTCCTTCGCGGTGAAGTAGAACAGCACCGCGATGAGCACGAACGGCACGGCCGTGTACATGATCTCGATCGGCATGTTGTAGCGGGCCTGCTCCGGCAGCCGGTCGCCGCGCTTGCGGTGGAAGATCACCGCCCACAGGATCATCCCCCAGACCAGCGCGCCCACGAGCAGGCCCGCGATCCAGGAACCCTGCCAGAGCGACACGACCGTTTTGCCCTGCTCCGTAATCGGATTGGGAAAACCGAACCGGGTGAAGGTGTCGTTCGTGCAGCCGCTAAGGCCAAGGACCACGACGGCAAGCGCAACCGTCATGCCCGTCGCGCGCGCGAGGCGCGCCCGGCGGGGTCGAAGGGGTCGGCGGGTCCGTCCCGAGCCCTGTTCGGCGGTGTCGGTAGTCAAGGCGAGGGCCTTCCTCGGTTCTGCTACAACGTGTCGTGCAAACAGTATCGCGCGCCTCCCGCGAGCCTTCTACGACCCCGCATGTTTGCGCCCGATCTTTAATCGGCACGCGTGGCGGGCCCGGTAGCGGGCATGATGGAGGGCGTGAGGGTGTGCGCATGACCGGGCGTCGTAGCCGCCTGTTCGGCCGCGGGACCGCGGCCGGGCCTACTGACCAGCTCGGCCGTACGGACCAGCAGGGACCCGACCCGGTCCTCTTTCTAGAGGCCGAACGGGCCGTGGTGGCACCGCCCGCCCCAGCGCTGACGATCAACGCCCTGGGCCGTAAGTGCCCGATCCCCATCATCATGCTCGCCGAGCAGATCAGGGACGTGCCGCTCGGTGCCGTGGTGGCCGTCCTGGCCGACGACCCGGCGGCCTACACCGACATACCTTCCTGGTGCGCGATGAAGGCGCAGGAGTTCGTATCTAGCCAGGAACTGGCGCAAGGCTGGGCGCTGTACATCCGCCGCATGCTGTGACCTTAGTTGGCCTTGAAGCGGCCGGTGAAGCGGGGATCGTCCTCCCACCACGGCCTGGGCTCCGCGCCTGGCTCGACAGCCGCCGCGGCCGTCTTGAGCTCGGCATCTTTGGCATCGAGGTCGGCGTCGATCCTGGCCGCGTCGGACTCGTCCTCCCGCATCATCTGGATCAGCTGCGCGGCGAGGAACGGCAGGCCGACGAGATCACCGAGGACCCATAGCACGCCTCCCGCGATGACCTCGTCCGTGGCCAGNNGCGATCCCGAGGAATGCGTCACCGATCACCTCCGCGCCGGTGATCCACATGGAGACCGCATAGGAGTACTTCTTCGGCACCGGGTCCACCCGCAGCAGGGTCCAGAAGAACACGTAGCCGGGCGCCATCAGGGCCAGGTAGGTCAGCTCCCGGACGGTGCCGCTGTGGAATACCGCCGTGTACCAGGACGTGAAGTACATGACGAAGGGCACGGCCACGAGCGTGAACGTGGTGATCGCGGGAAAGGTCACGAGCCGGGCCAGGCGCGAGCCGATGGCTGCCTCGAGATGGCGTCCCGCGGCCGGGAACACCGCGACGGCCAGCGAGATCGGGCGCCCCAGCGCGAGAAACAGCGGCACCACGAGGACGAGCAGCACCGTCTGTACGGCCCGGGCATACATCAGGAACGGCTGATAGGCGCCCACCCAGGACATCGTCGCGATCACGAGGAAGCCCAGACCCAGCCCGAGGAACCAGATCCGCCGCGCCACCGGCCAGCCGGCGACCCGGTACACCCCGGCCAGGTAACTGCCGCCGAGGATGACGACCAGCGCCGTCATCCACGGGTCGAAGGTCCACTCGGTGAACGCCCGGATCAGCGTCAGCGCAGGCGGTCCGTGGTAGCCGACCGCGAGAATGCGGCTGAGCGCGGGCAGGTCTCCGGAGGCGAGCACGGTTCCCATGCCCGCCACGCTACCGCCCGGTCCGTCAGGCGGAACCGCCGGAGCCGGCCTGCACGGGGCCGATGTTCATGGTCTGGACGGACTTGGTGCAGGCCTCTGAGGTGTTGGGGAGGTAAACGGGCGCGGTCTGGTTGGGCGGGTATACCTTCAGGGCGGCGGCCTTGGTGGGTCCGCAGGTGGCGCTCGGGTAGTTCAGCGCGTCCACGATCTGCAGCGTGGCGTTGGCGGTCGCGCCGGGGGCGAGCGTGATCAGCTTGACCGTGCCTGACGTCGTGCTCCGCTTGGCGGCCAGGCCGATCTGGGTGTGCGGCGGCCCGGTGACCAGCGAGACGCCGGGGTAGCCCAGCAGCGAGCAGGGGGAGTTGGAGGTGTTGGTGAAGTCGATCACCTCATAGACCCCGCCGGCGTAACCCTGCGCGAGTCCCTGCTTGACGTGCAGCGAACTGGTCGCGCACGAGACGGCACTGCTGACCGGTCCGCCCGGGGAGGATGGCGTCGACACCGCCGACGTGTTGGTGCCGCTCGAGGCGCCCGAAGCCGTCGGGCTGGCGGTCACCGTCCTGGTGGTGGCCGGCGTGGTCGGCTGGCTAGCTGACGACGAGCAGCCCGCCACCGCTAGGCAGATGAGCGCGGCGGCCGAGGCCGCACCGGAAAACACGGCTCTTGGGAACACGGGCGGGGCCTGCCCTTCGTGTACGCGGCGCCTCGTGCGCCGTCCAGCAATTATGACGACAGAGCGGGCCTGCCGGTTGGCGCCACACCGAAGGCTGGTCTGTGTGCGGTTCACGCGTGCGGTGACAGCGCCCCGGGCGACGTCAGCAGCGCGGTGGTCTGGGTCGCCCAGAAGGCGACCACCGCGGGAGTTCGCTGGTTGCCTACCGGATTGTCACGCTTAGGCAGCGGTTCAGGCGGGCAGGTGAGCGGCGACTTCGGCGGCCGCGGCGTCACCGTAGGCCAGGGCGAGACGGTCCGCCAGCGGGCCTGGTTTCAGGTCGTACTCCTGCGGCCCGGTGGTCTCCAGGGCGTGCACCGCCATCAGGTTGCCCAGCTGCGCGGCGCGTTCGAGGGAAAGTCCCCACGCCACGGCGGCCAGGAAACCGGAACGGAAAGCGTCACCGGAGCCGGTGGGGTCCACGGGCTGGGCGTCCGGCACCGCGGGAACGCAGATCGGCGGATGGCCGGCCTGCTCGATCCGTACGCCGTCGGCGGCCAGCGTGGTGATCCTGACCTTGACCCGGTTCAGCATCTCCGCCGTGCCCCAGCCGGACTTGCGTTCGATCAGGGCTTCCTCGTACTCGTTGCCGAACAGGTACTCGGCGCCGTCCACCATCGAGCGGACCTGCTCATCGCCGAGAATCCTGGCGAGCTGCTGAGACGGGTCGGCGGCGAACGGGATCCCGGCCTCGCGGCACTGCCTGGCGTGCAACACCATCGCGCCAGGATTGCCGGCCCCGATCAGGACCAGGTCGACGCCGCCGTGGCCGGCCGTCACCGTCGCCACGTTGTTCTCGCCGTCCTCGCTCATCGCGCCCGCATAGAACGAGCCGATCTGGTTCCCTTCCTCGTCGGTCGTGCAGACGAAGCGGGCGGTGTGGTACAGCAGCGACGTCCGCACCCCGGCGGTGCTCACCCCGTGGTCTTCCAGCCAGCGCCGGTAATCCTCGAAGTCGGCCCCGACCGTGCCGACCAGCAGCGGACGCAGGCCGAGCAGGCCGAGCCCGAAGGCGATATTGGCCGCTACCCCGCCCCGCCGGATGGCCAGGTCATCGACGAGAAACGACAACGAGACCTTATCCAGCTTGTCCGCGATGAGCTGGTCGGTGAACTTGCCGGGGAACGTCATCAGGTGGTCGGTCGCGATGGAACCCGTGACCGCTATTCGCACGGTGGCTAACCCCGGCCCGGGCGTCAGTGGAACGAATCGCCGCAGGCGCAGGAACCCGACGCGTTCGGGTTGTCGATGGTGAAACCCTGCTTCTCGATCGTGTCCACGAAGTCGATGGTCGCACCCATCAGGTACGGCGCGCTCATCTTGTCGGTCACGACCTGGACTCCGTCGAAGTCGCTGACGATGTCGCCGTCGATGTCGCGCTCGTCGAAGTAGAGCTGGTACTTCAGCCCGGAGCAGCCGCCCGGCTGGACCGCGATACGCAGCCGGAGGTCGGTGCGCCCCTCTTGCGCGAGCAAAGTGCTCACCTTCGTGGCCGCGCCGTCAGTCAGGACAATCCCCTGCGTGGCCTCTTGCCCCTGCGTGGCCTCTTGCTGAACAGTCACCTTGGCTCCCGCCTTAGCTCGTGTGCCGCATGCGCGGCTCTAGGCTCGTGTGCCGCGTACGTGCGGCGTGGGTTGCTCCCACGTCCAGTCCCAACGATATGCGGTGCGCCCGCATTCCAGCCACTCTGTTGCACCGGGGGGACGACCCCCCGGGATCCCCCCGATTTACGGGGGGCTGCCCGCCCCCCGTGCCCCCTGGCCCCCCATGCGGGGGGGAGGGGGGGAGGAGGAGGGAGTGGGAGGAGGTGATCATAGGCCCGGGGCGCCCCAGACGGGGAACC
>PMST01000488.1 GCA_003168295.1 Actinomycetota bacterium | reverse complement strand
GGACGTGCAGCGACACCATCGGGCGATAGCTAGGGTCCGCCTTAGGGAGGGGCCGCCCCGGCCGCGCCCGGCAAGCCGTACGGCCGGATCCTGATCTTCACCCTGCTCGAGGACCGGGCGGCCGATTTCGACCGGCTCGCCGAGCAGACGGCGGAGCAGGTCAGGAGCGGTGAGCCCGGCACCCTGGTGTACGTCATTCACCTGGTGCCTAACGCGCCGCTGCAGCGGATCTTCTATGAGATCTACCGGGACCCGGCCGCCTTCGACGGCCACGAGAGCCAGCCGTACATGCAGCGTTTCGTGGCGGAGAGGAGGTCGTGCGTGCTCGCGACCAACGTCATCGAACTAAGGCTTAAGTACGCCAAGATCGCCCCGCTGCCGAACTCGCAGCCGGCCGGGCCAGGGCTCCGGCCGTTGCCGCCGTCCGGTACCCGGCCCAGCCCGCTGCCTTCGCCCGGCCGCGGGTTCGGAGGTGCCTAAGGTGTCTCCCCGGATCACGCTGCTGGCCAAGCCGGGCTGCCATCTGTGCGACGACGCGCGGGCCGTGATCGAGCGGGTGGCCGCCGACCTGGGCGTCGGCTGGGAGGAGCGGGACATCACCACGTCGCCCCGGGACACGCAGGACTACTGGGACAAGATCCCCGTCACGTTCGTCGACGGGGTGCAGATCGATTTCTGGCGGGTGAGTGAGGCCCGGTTGCGGGCGGCGCTCCGCTGAAGGGGGCGCCGGGGAACGGCGCCGGGGAACCAAGGCACACCCAGGTCCGTTCAGCTGACGGCGACTTTGTGAATGCATGCACAAAGGCGTACCTTTAGGAAGACGTCGGCTGACGCGGGTTCCTACCGCCGCCTTGTATCCAACCCCGAGGAGCCCAACCGCAGGAGCGCTGCCGCGATGCACCACAACGCTATGCCGTCTGGGTCGAACGGCCAGGTGGCAGCCCAGGTCGAGGGCAACGGTCGGCCTGACGGGATACCCGAAGCCACCGTGGCGCGGTTGCCTGTGTACCTGCGCGCGCTTTACGGCCTGGCGGAGCGAGGCGTCAGCACGGTCGCCAGCGAAGCGCTCGCGGCCGCGGCGGGGGTGAACTCGGCGAAGTTGCGCAAGGACCTCTCTCACCTCGGCTCGTACGGGATCAGGGGAGTCGGGTATGACGTCGACTATCTCGTCTACCAGGTGTCCAGGACGCTTGGCCTGACCCAGGACTGGCCGGTGGTGATCGTCGGCGCGGGCAATCTGGGCCGCGCCCTGGCCAATTACGGCGGATTCGTTTCGCGCGGCTTCACTATCGCGGCCATGCTGGACTCCGATCCCACTATCGTGGGCAGCAGGATCGCGAGGCTGACCGTCCGCCACGTCGACGAGCTTGAGGGCGTCGTGCTCAGGCATAAGGTGTCGATTGGCGTGATCGCTACTCCGGCCGGAACCGCGCAGGCTGTCTGCGACCGGCTGGTCGCGGCGGGTGTCACCAGCGTCCTCAATTTCGCTCCGCTTGTGCTCAGCGTGCCGGAAGGGGTGGACGTGCGGAAGGTCGACCTGTCGATCGAGCTGCAGATCCTCGCTTTTCATGCGCAGCGCCGGTCCGTCGCGAGGCCGGGCCGCCCCCGCGGCGCCCGCCCGCAGGCGGTCAACGGGCGACCGGGGCCCGCGGGCCAAGAACTCACGGCCCAGGGCTAGGGCGGTGGACAGGTGAGCGTGCTGGTAGTCGGCCTCAGCCACAAGAGCGCGCCGGTGGTGATCTTGGAGCGAGCCGCCGTGAGCGGGGACTCGCTCGGCAAGCTGCTCCGCGACGTGGCCCAGGCCGAACCCGTGGCCGAGGTGTTCGTCGTCTCCACCTGCAACCGGGTCGAGGTCTACGCCGATGTGGACCGCTTCCACGCGGCCGTGACGGCGATCTGCGAGCTCCTCGGCCGGCACTGCGGAGTCCCGGCCGCCGAGCTCACCGGGTACCTCTACGTGCATTACGAGGATCGCGCCGTCAGCCACCTGATGGCCGTGGCCTGCGGGCTTGACTCGATGGTGGTCGGCGAGGGCCAGATACTCGGCCAGGTCCGCTCGGCCATCAAGTTCGCCGCGGACCAGGGAACGGTGGGCCGGGTCCTGTCCGAGCTCGGCCGGCTGGCGCTGCGGACGGGCAAGCGGTCCAGGGCTGAGACCGGGATCGACCGGGCCGGCCGCAGCCTGCTCACCGTGGCGATCGAGCTCGCCGCCCAATCGATGGCGGGGCCGACTGCGGGTGAGTCGGCTGCGGGTGAGTCGGCTGCGGGCCGTATCGGCGCTGAGGCGCTCGCGGGCCGGGACGTGCTCATCGTCGGCGCTGGTTCGATGAGCGCGCTCGCGGCGGCGACCGCCACCAGGAGCGGCGCGAGGACCATCGTGGTGGCCAACCGGACGCGGCGCCACGCGGAGCGGCTGGCCGCCGATGTGAGCGCGACCGCGGCCGGGCTCGCGGACCTGCCCGCCGCCATGGGCGCGGCGGATGTGGTCATTTCCTGTACCGGCGCGACCGGGCAGGTCATCACCCGTGACATGGTGTCCGCCGCGGTCACGGCCAGGTCCGACCGGCCAGGACCGCTGGTGGTCTTGGATCTCGCGATGCCGCGTGACGTGGAGCCTGCGGCAGGCGGCCTGCCGGGCGTGGTGCTGATCGGCATGGACCTGCTCAGCGGCCACGGGACCGCCGCCACCGACGAGGACATCCTCGCCGTGCGTGCGATCATCGAGGCCGAGCTCGCCGCCTACCACTCGGCGATAGAAGCCGCCCGGGTCGCCCCGACGGTGGTCGCCCTGCGGGCCAAGGCCGCCAAGGTGGTCGAGGCCGAGCTGGCCCGGCTGGAGGGCCGGCTGAACTCCGACGGCCTGAGCGGTCACGCTCTGGACGAGATAGCCCAGACGGTGCGACGGGTGGTAGACAAGCTATTGCACGCGCCAACGGTACGGGTGAAGGAACTCGCGGGCTCGCCGGGGGGCGAGGAGTACGCCGCGGCGCTGCGGGTTCTGTTCGATCTCGATCCGCGCGCAGTCGAGGCGGTCACCCGCGCCGCCACCGAGCAGGAGGTGCGCTCGTGAACGGCAGTCCACGCGGGCACGGCCGGAGGAGGGTGCGCGGGTGAAAGAACACACGCTAAGGCTCGGCAGCCGCAGGAGCCCGATGGCCATCGCGCAGTCCCGCCGGGTGGCTGACCTGATCACCGAGCGGACCGGCCGCGGAGTCGAGATCGTCGGGGTCACGACGCTGGGCGACGTCAGCCGGGCGCAGCTGACCCAGATCGGCGGGACCGGCGTCTTCGTCAGCGCGCTGCGTGAGGCGCTGCTCGGCGGCGAGGTGGACCTGGCCGTACATTCGCTGAAGGACCTGCCCACCGGTCCCGCGGCGGGCATCGTGCTGGCCGCGGTACCGCCGCGGGATGATCCCAGGGACGCGCTGATCGCGCGGGACGGCGCCAAACTGGCCGATCTGCCGGCCGGGGCCACGATCGGCACCGGCTCGCCGCGGCGGGCCGCGCAACTGCTCGGCCTCCGGGCCGACGTGCGGTGCGTGCCGATTCGCGGGAACGCCAACACCCGGCTGAGCCAGGTGGAGGCGGGCGAGCTCGACGCCGTCGTGCTAGCCCTGGCCGGCCTGGCCAGGATCGGACGCGTCAGCGCCGTCACTCAGGTCTTCGAGCCGGAGGAGATGCTGTCGGCTCCCGGCCAGGGAGCGCTGGCGGTGGAATGCCGGAGCGACGAGCCCGGGCTCGCCGCTCTGCTCGGGGCCGTGACCGATTACCCGAGCATGGCCGCCGTCACCGCGGAGCGCAGCCTGCTCGAGGCGCTCGAGGCCGGCTGCAGCGCGCCGGTCGGCGCCTACGCGGCCGGATTCGAGCAGCTTCGGATGCAGGCCGCCGTGATGAGCACCGACGGGAGCCGTGTGCTGCGCGCGCACGGCGTCGCGCCAGGTGCTGACGCCAGCCAGCTCGGCCGTGACCTGGCAGCGGAGCTGCTTGGGTCGGGGGCGGGAGATCTCATCAGCGTGCCGCAGGCACGGACGAGCGTCGGGAATGATGTGCAGTGAGCGTTAGCCAGGTTTCTCCGGGTTCTTCGGGTCCCGCTGCGGAGCAGCGGGAAGCAGGCTGGGTCGCCCTGATCGGGGCGGGTCCCGGCGACGAGGGGCTGCTGACGGTGCGTGCGGCCGAGCTGCTCGGGCAGGCCGGCGTGGTCATCGCCGGCCCAGACCTGGCGGCCATCGCCCGGCGTTACCTGCGCCAGGATGCGACCCTGGCCGATCCCGTCGACGGAGCCACGGCCCGGCTGCTCGTGCAGACGGCGAAGAACGGCCAGCTCGCGGTCCGGCTGTTCAGCGGCGATCCGCTGCTGAGCGGCGCCCAACAGGACGCGACGGCGTGCGCGAAGGCCGGGGTCAGGTTCGAGATCGTGCCCGGCGTGCCCGCGGCCACCGCGGTCCCCGCCTACGCGGGCATTCCGCTGGCCAACGACCGGTCAGGCGAGCTGCGGGTGATCCACGCCGCCGAGGTCAGCCAGGTGGCGTACAGCCCGGCCACGCTGGTCGTGATCGGCGCCGACGCGGGGCCCGCCGAGCTGGGCAAGATGCTGATCGCGGCGGGCTGGCCGGAAGCGACCAAATTCGCCATCACCTGGGACGGCACCACCAGCGCCCAGCAGACGGTAGTCACCACGCTGGGCCGGATCGGGCCGGACCTCAAGGCCGCGGGCGTGTCCCTGGCCAACACCAGGGGCTCGGCCATCGCGGTGGTGGGTGACGCGGTGGCGGGCCGGGACCGGCTGTCGTGGTTCGAGACCAAGCCGCTGTTCGGCTGGCGGGTGCTGGTGCCGCGGACCAAGGAGCAGGCGGCCGTGGTGTCCGAGCGCCTCCGGGAGTACGGCGCCGTGCCCGAAGAGGTGCCGACGATCGCGGTGGAGCCGCCGCGGACGCCGCAGCAGATGGAGCGCGCGGTCAAGGGCCTGGTCACAGGCCGGTACCAGTGGGTCGCCTTCACCTCAGCGAACGCGGTCCGCGCGGTCCGGGAACGGTTCGAGGAGTATGGCCTGGACGCCCGGGCGTTCGCCGGCGTAAAGGTGGCCGCCGTCGGCGAGCAGACCGCCGCGTCGCTGCTCGAGTTCGGCATCCGGCCGGACCTGGTACCAGAAGGCGACCAGTCGGCCGAGGGCCTAGCCGAGGTCTGGCCACCCTACGATGACCTGCTCGACCCGATCAACCGGGTGCTGCTGCCGCGCGCCGACATCGCGACCGAGACGTTGCTGGCGCGGCTGCTCGACCTCGGCTGGGAGGCCGAGGACGTGACCGCGTACCGGACCGTCCGCGCCGCACCGCCGCCCGCGCCGATCCGCGAGGCCATCAAGGGCGGCGGCTTTGACGCGGTCCTGTTCACCTCGTCTTCGACCGTGCGGAACCTGGTCGGCATCGCGGGCAAGCCGCACGCGGTCACCGTGATCGGCGTCATCGGGCCGCAGACCGCCAAGACCGCGGCCGAGTTCGGGCTGCGCGTGGATGTGACGGCGCCGAAGCCGTCGATGGCGGCCCTGGTCGACGCGATGGCCGAGTACGGCGCGACGCTGCGGGACGCGGCGGCCGACGCGGGAGAACCTGTCCGCCGGCCGAGTGAGCGCCGTCGCGGAGCCCGTCGCCGGCTGCGCTAGGGGGTTACCGATATGAACGCTGGCTTTCCCGTCGTCCGTCCCCGCCGGCTGCGCCGGACGCCGGCCCTGCGCGCGCTGGTGGCCGAGACGTCGCTGCGCCCCGGCCAGCTGGTGCTGCCGGTGTTCGTCAAGGAAGGGATCGGCGAACCGCATCCGGTCAGCTCGATGCCTGGCGTCGTCCAGCACACCAGGGACAGCCTGCGGAAGGCGGCCGCGGAGGCGGCCGCCGCGGGCGTCGGCGGGCTGATGGTGTTCGGCATCCCTTCGGTCAAGGACGGCCGCGGCTCGGCCGCCGACGACCCGGCGGGCATCACTGCGCTCGCCCTGGCCGACCTGCGCGCGGAGATCGGCGATGCCTGCGTCATCCTGGCCGACCTGTGCCTGTGCGAGTACACCGACCACGGTCACTGTGGGCTGCTCACCGAGTCGGGCTACGTCAGGAACGATGCCACCGTCGAGCGGTACGCCGCGATCGCCGTGGCCCAGGCGCGGGCCGGCGCGGACCTGGTCGCGCCGAGCGGGATGATGGACGGCCAGGTGGCGGCGATCCGGGCCGCGCTCGATGACGCCGGTCACGACGACGTCGGGGTGTGCGCCTACTCGGCCAAGTACGCGTCCGCCTTCTACGGCCCGTTCCGCGAGGCCGCCGAGGGCGCGCCGGCGTTCGGTGACCGCGCGAGCCACCAGCAGGACCCGGCCAACGCGGTCGAGGCGCTGCGGGAGGTGGCGCTTGACGTCGACGAGGGCGCCGACATGGTGATGATCAAGCCGGCCCTGGCCTACCTGGACGTGATCAGGCGCGTCGCGGATACGGTGCCGCTGCCGGTGGCCGCGTACCAGGTCAGCGGCGAGTTCGCGATGGTCGAGGCGGCCGCGGCGAGGGGCTGGCTGGACCGGGACCGGGCCATCATGGAGACGCTCACCGCGATCCGCCGGGCCGGCGCCGGCGTCATCCTGACTTACTGGGCGACCGAGGTGGCGCGCCGGCTAATCCGCTGAGTACTCCGGTGCTGTTAGGCAAACTGTGACCGTAACGGCCGGCTCGCTGGGTCAACGAGCCGAACGGACTGTGGTTCGTGCCCTACGATAGGTAACAATCCAGTGCAGGGAGTGGGCAGAATTTTATGGTCGACGTGGTGCGGCGCCGTGGGCTTGGCGGCCGCGGCCGGGCGGCGGAACGGCACCAGCCGCTCGGTGCGGTAGCGGTGCAGTACGCGTCCATGGGCTGGCCGGTGTGCGCCGGCGCGCATCCTTACCGCGACATCCGGGGGTCGATGGAGCCGGGCCGCGCGTGCTCGTGCGACCGGGTCGGATGTCCCGCGCCCGGGGCTCACCCGGTGTCGCCGACCTGGCAGATGCAGGCGACCGTCGATGAGAACGTGATTGGGAGCTGGTGGGAAACCCGGCCCGAGGCGAACGTCATACTCGTCACCGGCCGGGTTTTTGATGTGCTCGACGTCCCGGCCGCGGCCGGGACGTCGGCCCTGGAGCGGATGACGGCGGCCGGGGTGGCGGTCGGCCCGGTGGCGGCGGTCGGCCAGGACAGGGTGATGTTCTTCGTGGTGACCAGGGGGTCGCCCACCGACGAAGACGAGTGGTGGTCGTGCGGTCTTGACTGCGAGCCGGAAAGCGTCGTGGCCGGCCTGCGGTGGCACTGCCGGGACAGTTACGTGCTGGCCCCGCCGTCGAGCTACGCGGCGGGCCTGAGCGCGCGCTGGCTCCGCTCGCCGGCCGAGCATCCGCTGCCGGACGCGCTGCGGCTGCTCGAGTACATCGTCGACGCCTGCGAGGCTTAAGCAGGCTCCTTAAGTAGGCTGCCTCAGTAGGCTCTAGGCATGACCAGCCGCAGCGAGTCCCTGTTCGCCCGCGCCCGCCAGGTCACGCCGGGCGGGGTCAACTCGCCGGTGCGCGCGTTCGGCGCGGTCGGCGGGGCACCCCGGTTCATGGTCCGCGGGTCGGGACCTTACCTGACCGACGCGGACGGGCGCGAGTACGTCGACCTGGTGTGCTCGTGGGGACCGATGATCCTCGGCCACGCGCACCCGTCGGTGCTGGCCGCTGTCTCCGCCGCGCTGGCCGATGGCACCTCGTTCGGCACGGCCACCCCTGGTGAGGTGGAACTGGCCGAGGCGATCGTCGCGCGCACCCCGGTGGAGCAGGTCCGCCTGGTCAATTCGGGTACCGAGGCGACGATGTCAGCCGTCCGGCTGGCCCGCGGGTTCACCGGCCGCCCGCTGGTGGTCAAGTTCGCCGGCTGCTATCACGGGCACGTGGACGCCTTGCTCGCGGCCGCGGGTTCCGGCGTGGCGACGTTCGGCCTGCCGGACTCGCCCGGCGTCACCGGCGCCGCCGCCGCGGACACCATCGTGCTGCCCTACAACGACATCGACGCCGTCGCGTCGGTGTTTGCCGACCGCGGTTCGGCCATCGCGTGCGTGATCACGGAGGGCTGCCCGGCGAACATGGGCGTCGTCCCGCCCGCGGCCGGCTTCAACGCCTCGCTGGCCTCGATGTGCCGGTCGGCCGGCGCCCTGCTGATCATGGACGAGGTGCTGACCGGTTTCCGGGTGACCTCCTCGGGCTGGTACGGCGTCGACGGGGTAGCGGGTGACCTGGTGACGTTCGGCAAGGTGATGGGCGGCGGCCTGCCGTGCGCGGCGTTCGGCGGGCGCGCCGAGATCATGTCGCGGCTGGCGCCTGCCGGGCCGGTCTACCAGGCGGGCACGCTGTCGGGTAACCCGCTCGCGACCGCGGCCGGCCTGGCGACCCTGCGCGGCTGCACCCCGGAGGTGTACGCGCGGGTCGATGCCGCCGCCGACGCCGTGGCCAAGCTCGCGGCGTCCGCACTGAGCTCGGCCGGAGTGCCGTTCTGGCTGTCCGAAGCGGGCAACCTGTTCTCGGTGTTCCTGGGCCGGACCGAACCGGTCCGCTCGTTCGCCGACGCCAGGCAGCAGTCGGCGGCCGCCTACGCCGCGTTCTTCCACGCCATGCTGGACGGCGGCGTCTACCTGCCGCCGTCGGCGTACGAGGCCTGGTTCGTCTCCGCGGCGCACGACAACACCGCCCTGTCGCGCATCGCCGCGGCCCTGCCCGCCGCCGCCCAGGCCGCCGCCGCCGCGCTGGGCGTCTGAATCCAAGATCGTTCGTCAGTTTTGGCTGTTATGGCGACCAAAACTGACGAACGATCTGCCGCCATCGCGAGACAGGGACGCGGTGAACGGACAACTCGTTGTCCACACTGGGAGAGAGCGCGGGAGGTATGTCCACAGGCTCTCAACAGATTCCATCGGCTGATTGCTGCTACGCGACAGTGTTCGCATGCTCCAAATCAGCGGTCAGTCGATCGGCTTGGCCGATCTGCTCCGTGAGCAAGAGGGAGTCATGAACACGACGTCCGCCCTCAAATGGATGTCGCGACCGGAACTCCGATGGCACGTGATCAGCGGTCGATGGCAGCGGCCATGTCACGGCATCGTCGTAGCCCACTCCGGGCCCATGACCGAGAAGCAGCGGCTGTGGGCGGCCGTCCTGTGGGCGGGACAGGGCGCAGTGCTGGCAGGCCTGACAGCCGCCCGGCTAGACCAGCTACAGGGATTTCCTGGCCGTGGCTCGCCGGCCGATGAACCTATTCACCTCCTCGTGCCCTCGCCTCGCTCGGTACGAAGAAAATCGCCGGGACTGCCCGTTGTTGTGCACTACTCCCGCCGGCTCGGAGACGATGAGATTCATCCGCTGCGGATGCCGCCGCGGACGCGGATAGCGCGGTCACTGGTCGATTCGGCGGCGTGGATGGCCACCGACCGGGGGGCGCAGGCCGTGCTGGCCGCGGGGGTGCAGCAACGGCTTGTGCGGGTCGCGGACCTGACGGCCGTCGTAGCGCGAAACCAGCGGTTGCCGCGGCGCGCCGTCATCAAGCACACGCTCGATGACATCGCGGGCGGCGCGCAGGCGCTTTCTGAGCTCGACCTCACCCGGCTGCTGACCCGGCACCGGCTGCCCGCACCTGACCGGCAGGCACAGCGAAGAGATTCAGGCGGCCGCCGCAGGTGGCTCGACGCGGTGTGGGAGGTCGCCAGGCTCATCGTCGAGGTGGACGGCATCCATCACATGGACGCGGCGCATTACTGGGCGGACATGGATCGGGACAACGACTTCATCCTCGGCGGATACCGCGTGCTCCGTTTCCCCGCCTTCATCGTGCGGTACAACCCCGGTTACGTGGCGACGAAGATTCGCGCCGCACTGCGGCAGGCCAGACGCCAGACTGGCACGTCACCGGCGACAGGCCTGGACATCGGGAGGTAAGGGTCATGGCCATCCGGAGCGTCATCAGCACCCTGAACCACGACGGGACCGAGGTCATGGGACCGGGGATCCTCATGTACCACTATCCGGGGAACGACATCGTGAACGGCAGCCTGCTGACCGTGGAGAGCAACCACTTCTGTGTGCTGAAGTCGCGCGGGGCCGTCCTGAACGTCTACGAGACCGGCCAGTACCCGGTGGAGACGCCGCAGCGTCCGCTGCTCGGCAATTTCCAGCAGGCCTTTTACGGCGGTCAGTCGCCGTGGCAGTACGAGGCGCTGTTCGTGTCCCGGGCCAAGAGCGTGGCCAAGGCCAAAGGCGTCGCGCTCTCCCGCGAGCTGGCCGAGCTGGTCTACGACGTCGACTACTACGTCCACATCGACACGCCGCAGGACGCGGTCAAGCTGGTCACCCACATGCCGTACCACGGGCACGTGCTCACCACGGAGGCGCTGAACAACTACGTCGGGCCGGTGATCGAGCAGGCCGTCAACCAGCTGGTCCAGATCACGCCGCTGGAGCAGGTGAACGAGAAGATCCACGAGATCACCGAGCTGGTGCGCGGCCACGTGCAGGACTTCCTGTCCGTCTACGGGGTCATGCTCAACGACGTGAAGGTCCTGATCAGGCCGCGGGACGAGCGCATGCGCGAGCTGATCTCGCTGCGCGCGTTCGGCCTGTCCGAGCTGGACGCGGTGCGCTACTACGTGGCGATGAAGATGGCCGAGCACGGCCTGCTGACCGCACCGAACATGGCGGTGGGCGAGCCCTTCCACGTCGGGATCACCGCGGCCACCCTGACCGGGGCCGGGTCCGGGTCGCTGCCCGGCCTGCCGTCGGCCGACGGCGGCATTGCCGGCGTGCCCGGCGGTCACGGGCACGCTCCCGCGGCGTCGCCGTGACCGAACCGGTCGCCGGCCGGCTGCGCGGCCTGCTCGGATCCGATGTGTACACGGTGAAGGGCAGGCTCCGCGCCGATGACCTGCTGGTCCGCGAGCGGGTCCGGCGGGGGCTCGGTGAGGCCTCCGCCCGGCTGCGTCAACTGGCCAGCGAATGGCGCGCGGACCAGGTACCGCCGTCCACCCGCGCGCAGCCGTTCCCGCCCGCCGAGGTGATGGAACCCATCCGGCGGGCGGAGCGGCTCGGCCGCACCATCGCGGACGTCTCGACCGCGGTGGGCGGCCGCCCGCTGATGAGCCAGGACCGGGTGTGGGACCGGGTCCGTCAGGTCGGGCTGGATGAGCTGCTTCAGTTCGACTGGACCATGGTGGGCGAGTCCGACGCGCTGGCCCTGGACATCACGCAGTGCGGCGCGCTCGACCAGCTCGACATCCTCGCTGCGCAGGAGCGGATCACCAGGCTCCGCGAGGCGATCGCCGACCGCCGACGCTACCTTGAGATCCTCGCCTGACCTGCAGTGGGCCCGACCGCCAGTGGGTAAGCTGGCCGGGCTATGTCCGACACAACCATTGTCCACCTGCTCAGGCACGGCGAGGTGGAAAACCCGCACGGCGTGATGTACGGGCGCCTGCCCGGGTACCACCTGTCCGCCCAGGGCCGCCTGATGGCCCTGGCCGCAGCGGATTTTTTCGCCGAACGACCGGTGGTTTCCCTGTTCTGCTCTCCCCTCGAGCGAGCCCAGGAGACCGCGCAGCCGGTGGCCGAGCGGCTCGGACTGAACATCGTCACGGACCAGCGGCTGATCGAGTCGACGAACCATTTCGAAGGGCTGACGTTCGGCGTGGGCGACGGATCGCTGCGCCGCCCGGAGCACTGGCGCTACCTGATCAACCCGTTCCGGCCCTCCTGGGGCGAGCCGTACCGCGACGTGGCGAGGCGGATGCTCGCCGTGATGGAGGTCGCGCGGGCGAGCGCGGTCGGCGCCGAGGCGGTGTGCGTCAGCCATCAGCTGCCCATCTGGGTGACCCGGCGGATGGCCGAGGGCAAGCGGCTGTGGCACAGCCCGGTCGCGCGCGAGTGCGCGCTGGGCAGCGTGACCAGCTTTACCTATTCGGGTGACCGGGTGACCGGCGTGTCCTACACGGTGCCGGCCCGGCGACAGGTAACCCAGGGCGATGCGGCACAATAGGCCTGTACTACCCCCTGTAGGAGATCGCAAGGATCCGCCCGTGCCCAGAGCCCCGGTGACCAGAGCTCGGCGCCGCACGGTCGTCTTGGCGGCCGCGTCCGTCGGGGTGCTGCTCATCGTGGTCCTGGTGGCCGGGTGGGCCGGCGGCGGTAAAAGCGATACGACCGAGGTGGACGGCAGTACAAGCGCCGTGCTCTACACGGCCGGGCACCGCCCGGTGGCGCCGGATTTCAGCGGCACCACGCTGACCGGTACGCCGCTGAGCTTCTCCTCTTACCGGGGCCAGGTCGTGGTGCTCAACTTCTGGGGATCATGGTGCGTGCCGTGCCGCGCGGAGGCCTCGACGCTGGCCGCGGTGGCGGCGCTCTACCGTTCGTCTGGGGTGACCTTCCTGGGCGTCGACGTGCGTGACACGACGGCCAGCGCGCTGGCCTTCACCCGCAGCTTCGGCATCAGCTATCCGAGCGTGACCGATCCGAGCTCGACGATCACGCTCGATTTCACCTCGGTGGTGCCCATCGCCGGCACCCCGACCACGCTGGTGATCGACCGGACCGGGCACATCGCCGGGGCCGTCTTCGGATCGACGACCTACCCGGAACTGACCGCGATCCTGGCCAAGGTCACCGGCAAGGCGGCCGACGAGGCGGTGAGCCGATGACCGATGTGCGGGTGCCCGAGACGGACCCCTTCGAATCCGAGGCCCCCGAACGGGACGGCCGGGGGGCGGCCTCGCCCGCGGGCGGTACTTTCGGGACCGGCGACTGGCTGAAGTGGGCCTGGCGGCAGCTCACGTCGATGCGGATCGCGCTGGTCCTGCTGTTCCTGCTGGCCCTGGGCAGCGTGCCCGGCTCAATACTGCCGCAGGAGGGCAACAACGCGGCCGGCGTGCAGCAGTACTTCACGTCACATCCGGCCCTCGCGCCCCTGCTGAGTCACCTGGGGCTGTTCAACGTCTTTGGCGCGCCCTGGTTCGCCGCCATCTACCTGCTGCTGTTCGCCTCCCTGGTGGGCTGCGTGGTGCCGCGCACGTTCCGGCTGGCGGGCTCGGCGCGCACCCTCCCGCCGCAGGCCCCGCGTAACCTGGCCCGGCTGCCTGCCTCCGCCGAGTACGCCACCACGCTTTCCCCCGAGCAGGCGGCGGGGGTGGCGGCCCGGGTCCTGTCCGGCCACGGCTTCCGGCTCCGGCGGCCCGCGACGGCGGTGCTAGCCGGGCCGTCCGCGCCGACGGGGCCAGCCGGGTCGGGCTACTGGGTCTCCGCGGAGAAGGGATACCTGAGGGAAGTCGGCAACCTGCTCTTCCATCTGGCGCTGCTCGGCGTGCTGGTGGCGATCGCGCTCGGCGGCCTGTTCGGCTACAAGGCCGACCGGCTGCTCGTCCAGGGCACCAGCTTCGCCGACACCCAGACCGACCTCGACGAGTTCTATCCCGGCCGGCTCGTCACCGCCGCCGACCTGCCCCCGTTCTCGATCACGCTGAACACGTTCGACGCCAGCTACATCACCTCCGGGGCGCAGCGCGGCCAGCCGAACTCGTTCGACGCGCGGATCAGCTACACGGCGTCTCCCGGCGGCCCGGTCCGTACCGACCGCCTCGAGGTCAACCAGCCGCTGTCGGTCGACGGCGCGAAGGTATACCTGATCGGGCACGGGTACGCCCCGGAGTTCAAGGTGACCGACGCCCGCGGCCAGGTGGTGTTCGACGGGGCGCAGCCCTTCATCTCCGGGACGACGGGGAACTTCCTCTCCCAGGGTGTGGTGAAGGTGACGGGCGCCGAGCCGGAGCAACTCGGCTTCACCGGTGTCTTCGTGCCGACCGCGGTCGACATCGACGGCACCCTGGAGTCCGTGTTTCCCGCCGCGGACAACCCGGTGGTGAGCCTGATCGCCTACGCCGGCAACCTCGGCATGAACTCCGGCCCCACGCAGTCCGTCTACACGATGGACACCGCCGGGATGAAGCAGCTGACGGCCGCTCCGCAGCTGCTGCGGCCCGGCCAGACGCTGAAGCTGCCGGACGGCCAGGGCACGATCACGTTCACCGGCTACCAGCAGTGGGTCAGCCTGACCATCACCCACGACCCGGGCCAGCTGCCCGCCCTGATCTGCGGCATGGCCGCCCTCGGCGGGCTGCTGCTTTCTTTCATGATCCGGCGCAGGCGCGTCTTCGTCCGGGCGAGCACCGGCCCGCGGGGCACCACCGTGCACGTCGGCGGGCTCGCCCGCACCGACGCCAGCGGCGCCTTCGAGGACGAGTTCGCGTCGCTCGCCGCCGAGCTGCGCTCGGCTCACCAGCAGGCTGCCCAGGATCAGGCGGCCCAGGATCCAACGGCCCAGGATCGAGCGGGCCAGGATCAAGCGGGCCAGGATCAAGCGGGCCAGCAGCCCGGCCAGGCGGCACCCGTCCGACACGAGGGAGAATGAGGGCCATGCCCGTCAACCTTGCCCTAGGCCACATCAGCAATGACTTCCTGATCGTGGCGCTGGTCATCTACTCCCTCTCGGTGGTCGCGTTCGCCGGCGACTTCGCCTTCGGGCGGCCGCGGCGGGCCGACGCCGCCGGCCGCGTCCCGCAGGAGCGGGCCGCGGCTCTGGCCACGGTCGGCGCGATCGGCGGGGTCGGCGGTCAGGACGCGCCGGGTGCCGGAGGCGGTTCCGGCCGCACCGATTCGATGCCCGAGCTGGCGGTCCCGGCGCTGCGCGCGATCCGCGAGGCGGGCCCGTGGGTGCGGACCGGAGTCGCGCTCAGCAGCGTCGGCGTGGTGGCGCACACCGCGGCCGTCATCACCCGCGGGCTGGCGGTGCACCGGGCGCCCTGGGGCAACATGTACGAGTTCGTCACCGCCCTGACCTGCGTGGCCGCGATCTTCTTCCTCTTCGTCATGATCCGGTACCGGGCCTGGACCCTGGGCGTTTTCGTCATGGGCGCGGTGGTGGTGGCGCTGGGCCTGGCGGAAACGCTCATTTACACCGCGGCCGGCCAGCTCGTCCCGGCCCTGCAGTCCTACTGGCTGGACATCCACGTCACCGCGATGACGCTGGCGACCGGCATCTTCTTCGTCGCCGCGGTGCTCGGAATCGTCTACCTGATCGTCGACAGGTACGCCAGGCGGGTGGCGGCCGGCCGGGCCGAACCGGGCAACGGGATCATCCGCAGGCTGCCCACCATCGAGCAGCTCGACCGGCTGACCTACCGGACCATCGTCTTCGGCTTCCCGGTCTGGACATTCGGCGTCATCGCGGGCGCGATCTGGGCCGACCAGGCCTGGGGGCGCTACTGGGGCTGGGACCCGGTGGAAACCTGGGCTTTCATCACCTGGGTGCTCTACGCCGCGTTCCTGCACGCGCGGGCCACCGCGGGCTGGCGCGGCCGCCGGGCGCACTACATTCAGCTGCTCGGCTTCACCAGCCTGATGTTCAACATCCTGGTGGTGCAAGTGTTCATCACCGGCCTGCACTCCTACGCCGGCGTGAGCTGACCCCTCCGGTAGACTCCACTTCCCGTGAAGGTTTCTGATGGAGTTCTGGTCACCGGCGGCGCCGGTTTCGTGGGGGCCACGCTGGTCCGCCGCCTGGTCGCCAGCGGCTACCGGGTCCGCGTGCTCGACAATCTCACCACGGGTGATGCCGCCCATCTGGCCGGCGTGGACGCCGAACTCGTCAAGGGGGACATCCGCGACCCTGCGGACCTTGACGCGGCGCTCGTCGGCCTGCGGTCGATCGTCCACCTCGCCGCCGCGGGCTCGGTGATCGGTTCGGTGGAAGATCCGGAGGGCAACTTCGACGTCAACGTGCTGGGCACGTTCCGCGTGCTCGACGCAGCGCGCCGGGCCGGGATTGAACGTGTCGTCCAGGCGTCCACCGGCGGAGCGCTGATCGGGGACGCCACGCCGCCGGTGGACGAGCGATCGCTGCCGAAGCCCATCTCCCCCTACGGGGCCAGCAAGCTCGCCGGGGAAGGATACGCGCACGCCTTCGCCGGGACCTACGGGATCCGTACGGTCGCGATCCGGTTCGGCAACGTGTACGGCCCCTGGAGCGCACGGAAGAACGGCGTGCTCAACGTCTTCTTCAAGTCAATCCACTCAGGCGTGCCGATGGTCATCTACGGCGACGGAACGGCGTCCCGTGACTATGTGCACGTGGATGACATAGCCGGTGCCCTGCAGCTGGCGCTGGAGAAGGACGTACCAGGCGGCACGGTCCTGCACGCCGCGTCGGGCGTCGAGACGACCGTCACGGAAATGGCGGACCTGTGCCGCCGAGCCGCGGGCAGGCCCGATCATTCCATCGAATACCGGCCCAAGCGCACTGGCGAGGTGGGCCGGAACTTCGCCTCTTTCGATCTGGCTAACAAGGTGCTTGGCTATTCCCCGACGGTCAGCCGTGAAGTCGGAGTGCCGCGAACCTGGAAATGGTTCCAGCAGGAAGTGTTCCGCGACTGAGCGTCAGACTTCTTCGCCGGCCTGGGAGTTGCCGCGGATGACGCGGTCCAGGGCCCGCAGGAAGTCGAGATCGTCGTCGGGGCCCTTGGGCGTCGCGAGGGCGTCGTCGGTCACCCGGGCCCGCCCGGCCGGATGGCGCGCTACGGCGTCGTCCGCATCGGTCCATCGGTCGATTCGAAAGGAGTTCTCGTCATCGGAACTCTCCGGGTTCCAGGGCGACGCCGGCGTGAGCGTAAGCGAGGATGAGCGGCGGGTCGGCTGCCGCACGATCAGCCAGGCGATGGCGCCGCCGATGAACGTCACGGTGATAATGACCACCCAGGCGGCCTTAGGTAGGCCCCGGCACTCCGCGGCGGGCGTCAGGATGGCGTCTGTCAGGCAGTAAAGCCAGAAGCCCGTCATGAACAGGGCAAATAGGGCACCAGACAGCAGCATGGCGGAAGCCTAACCTTAGCTATGTATGCCGCGTACCGGAATTGATCAAGTTTGTGCGCCTGCTGCCACCACCGGCCGTTATGTCCATCACGTGACGCCGTGGCCCATCTCGGCATACGCTGGCCGTGAAGGCGACAGAGCAGGAGACGGTACATGCGGCTAAGGCTGTTCGACCGCATCCGTAGGCTCACTCGCCGCCGCGCGTCGGCGAGGCTACCGGATTCCGATTTTCCTGGCGCCGCTCAGGGAAGACATCGCCGGGGTCGGCGCCCCGAGTCCCCCGATGCCCCGTCGCCCGCGGCCCGGTCGCGCGGGTCGGCCGCGCCCGGACAATGGTCCACGTCGTCCGCGCCTCCGGCGACGTTGGCGCCGCCGCCCCGGCCGGCACCCGGCGGCCCCGCTCTGACCGGACCAGACGGCTTTCCTCCGTCCGGAGCAGCCCTCGCACCTGGTCCTCCGGCGGCGCCTGGCCACTGGACGGGAACTGGGCCGGATGCCGGATCCGGCCGAGCCGGCCGGATTTCCGGTTCCCCGGCGGTGGGCGGGGGTGCGGCCAGGGCGCGGATCCGCGAGGCGCCTCAGGACGCGGCCCCGGTCGGCGTGGACGAGACGGCCAGGGCGGCCCCGGTTCGGCCCTACGCCCCCCGCCCGCATTGGTACGACGTGGCCCGGCCGGGTCACGCCGCCAGGGCCGGTCAGGCGGCCAGGGCTGGTCAGGCGGATACGCAGGCGGGCACGCGAGCGGATACGCGGGCGGCGGATGTCGCCCGCGTCGCCACCGGCGTTCCGCGCCAGCACGGCGGCGGCCGCTCCTTGCGGGCCGCTGGAGCCGCCCTGCGGACCAGGCTCCCCTTCGCCGCTCCGCATTCGCCGGAGCGGCCGCTTACCGCGGACGGCCGGAGGAACTGCGGTTCGATCGAGCAGATCCTGTGGCGCCAGTGGGACACGGCGGCAGCACCGCCCCCGGAGGTGATCGAGGCGGTTGACCGGCTGGCCGAACTTCCCGAGGCGATCAAGGAAAGGCTGGCGGACGGCCTCGACGCGATCTTTATCGGGCCGGGCGGGGTCCCGGAACTCGATGACATGACCGCGCTCCGGGGGGTCGCGCTCCCGGCCGGGCGGGCCACCTGGGATGCGTGCGCGGGCGCCTACGGCGAGCGGAAGATCGTGGTCGGCTCCCAGCCGTCCCCGACCCCCGACGTCATGTGCCACGAGGTCGGCCACGCGCTCGATGATCTCGACAGCCCGGCAGGTAAATGGCAATCTGACTCTGCGGAGTTTCGCATGCTTTACGATCAATGCCAGCTCCATCTCGCCAGCGATTTCCATTGCCAGCCCGGTGGCCTCGGACGCAAGGAGTTCTTCGCGGACGCATTTGCCGCGATTGCGTCCAGACAGCGGCCGGCGCTCGTGGACATGCTGAGCGGCGACACGCGCACTGCGCTCAGGGTCATGCTGTACTTCAACCGGCGCTATGGCATCTAGGGTGATTAACGATGTTTGTCATACGACTGCCGAACGGTAACCTCAGGGTCCCGCAGACCGCCATCGCTAACGATGGGCGCATTCTCGGCGACGCGTATGTGGAGATCGGGCCCCAGGACGCCGATTACTCCCGGCTGGCCGCCCAGGCGCTGACCCCGGAAGAGGTCCAGCAGCGGCGCGACCGGTGGCGGCAGGACGACGAGGCCCTGCGCCAGGAGTTTCTTGAGTTCGCGAGGCTGAACGGCGAATCGAGCTGGTCCGACAGCGCTGACGGCGAGGAGCCCTGACCGGAGGCGTGAACCCGGGCCGTTCCGGTTCCAGGGCAGTACCGGGGCGGACCCGCGCCCGTAAACATCGGTCCGAGCAGCCCCCGGACCCTGAGCGGATCCGCCCGGGGGCAGGCTCGTAGAGCCCGGGACCCGAAGGTGCCGGGCGGACATTCGCTGGAGCCCCCCATCTAACCTCGCAGAACCCGGATGACCCCAGAACCGGGTTCACCCCCCAAACCCGGAGAGACCGCAGGCGACCTCATCCGGTTGGGCGGCGGTAAGGCCGCCGGGTGGCCTTGCGGTGATGGTTCGCTGTCGCCGCGCAGCAAGGCGCGTACTTCAGACTCACGAAACCTGCGGTGTCCGCCGGGGGTGCGAATACTTGTGATGCGTCCGGAGGCCGCCCACCGGGTGACGGTCTTTGGATCCACCCGGAACAGTGCGGCCACCTCTCCCGGCGTGAGTAGGCGCTCGTTGTTGCCGTCCACTTCAGTCTCCTCCGACTGTCTCCCTTGGCGTCTGGTTCAGATATGCCTCTAGTTTGGCGCTGAACGAGTACTTTCTACCTAGATTTCTGGAAATTGACCTGGCGTTTCGCGGTTAATTGACCGACAAAAGGTATTCAGAAGGTAACTCTTGGTGATAATCGCACTAGTTTGCAGGTTTTTCGCTCGGCACTGGCGTCCCAGGGTGCGCCCGCCCGCCGTGAACCGGGTGAGAATATTAGTTTGGTGTGGCGCAAGTTACGCAGGAGGAACGGGTCCGAAGGCGGCGGAATGAACGACGGCGGCGTGCTGAACGACGATGAACCGGCACTGGTCAGCCTGGCTGAGATACGCGAGGCGGCCCGGCTGCTCGCGCCGGTGGCGGTCCGCACGCCGCTGATACCTGTGCCCGGAATGACGCCTCGCCTTATGGTCAAGCCCGAGTCGCTTCAGCCCACCGGATCGTTCAAGCTGCGGGGGGCCTACACCGCGATCAAGGCGAACGAACCCGCGGCCAGGCAGCACGGCGTCGTCGCACATTCCAGCGGTAACCATGGTCTCGCGGTGGCCTACGCCGCGGCCCTGCTCGGCGTGCACGCGGTCGTAGTGGTTCCCAGTACGGCGCCGCGGGTCAAGACCAGCGCGATCGAGTCCTACGGCGCAGAACTGGTGACGGTCGCCCCGACCCTATCGGCGCGGCTCGCGGCGGCCACCGAACTCGTGACCCGCCACCGGTACGTGCTGATCCCGCCGTTTGATGACCGGAAGGTCATCGCTGGGCAGGGCACCGTGGGCCTGGAGATCGCGGCCGACGGCCCGCAGACCGACCTGGTCATCGTGCCGGTCAGCGGAGGCGGGCTGATCTCGGGGATCGCGGCGGCGGTGCGGGCCTTGTGTCCCGGCGCGGCCGTGGTCGGCGTCGAGCCTGAACTCGCCGCGGACGCGCGGGACTCCTTTCACCGCGGCGAGCGGGTGGCGTGGCCTCCGGCCGATGTTCAGCGGACGATCGCGGACGCGCTGCGGGTGGAACTCCTCGGCGCGCTCCCGTTCGCGCACATCCGCGAGCTGGTGACCGACATCGTCACGGTGACCGAGGACGAGATGCGCGCCGCCGTCCGGCGGCTCGCGACCCAGGCCCGGCTGGTCGCCGAGCCCGGCGGAGCGGCGGCGGTGGCGGCGTGGCTGTTCCACTCCGCCGAGCTGCCCAGGGCCACGACGCCGGTGGCCGTCCTTTCCGGCGGGAACATCGACCCGAAGCTGCTGGCGGAGATCCTCGCCGCCGATTGACGGACCGGTCCGGTCCGGTCCGGTCCGCCCGGACGTCCGCCGGGCCGGCCCCCGGCGCGAGCGGGCGGGACAGCTTCTATGCTGGACTCGTTATGCGTGCCACACTCGCTTACACGACCGCGCGGATCCTGCTGTTCGTCGTCTCCGTGATCCTGCTCTACCTAGTTGGTGCGCGCAGCGTGCTGCTGCTCGCGGGCGCGCTCGTGGTGAGCGGGATCGCCAGCTACGTCCTGCTCTCCGGGCAGCGGGATCGCATGTCGGGAGCCCTAATCGGGCGGCTCAGGAGCGGGCGGCAGCGTGCGTCGGGGCTCCGCGCCAGGCTTGAGGAAGGCGCGCGCGCCGAAGACGAGGACTGAGCCACGAGGACTCGGCCGGCGAGGACTGGGGCCGGCCAGGTCTGAGCGACGAGGACTGGGCCCGCCAGGTTAGAGCCGCCTGACCGCGGGGCCGAGCCTGAGCATTGACCCGGATGTCCTCGCGGTTGCGTTGGGTTCCGCGGACTCGTCGGGCGCGGCGGCCAGCCACCCGC
Source organism: Actinomycetota bacterium (assembly GCA_003168295.1). Next base: position 4,189 of record PMST01000488.1, on the reverse strand, counting down.
CGGTTATCAGCAGCTTCAGGACGGCGTCGACGGCCTGCTGGCGGGTCATCGTCGAGGTGTCGAGCACCAGGTCCGCGTCGCGTGGTTCCTCGTAGGGATCCGACACCCCGGTGAAGCCCTTGATCAGCCCGGCGCGCGCCTTGGCGTACAGGCCCTTGCGGTCGCGGGCCGCGCATACATCGACCGGGGTCGAGATGTAGATGAGCAGGAAGTCGCCGACCTCGGTGACCATCTCGCGAGCGGTCGCGCGGGCCTGCGCGTAGGGGGCGATCGGCGCGCAGATCGCGATGCCGCCGTGCCGCGCCACCTCGGCCGCGACAAAGCCGATGCGAGCGATGTTGAGGTCCCGGTCGGCGCGGGAGAAGGTCAGCCCGGCCGAGAGCAGGTGCCGGACCTGGTCGCCGTCGAGCAGCGAGACGGTCCTGTCCCCCCGTTCGATGAGCGCCTCCGCCAGCCCCCGGGCGACGGTGGACTTGCCCGAGCCGGAAAGGCCGGTGAAGAAGATGGCCAGACCGCGCTCGGCCCGGGGCGGCCGGGCCCGCCGCAGCTCGCGGGCCACGCTCGGCGGCGCGAGCCAGGCGGGAATCTCGGCGCCGGAATCAAGGAGCGCGCCCAGCTCGGAGTCGGTCAGCTCGCCCTGTTCGACGCCCGGCTCGATCAGGGCGAGCGGGCGCCACACCTCCGAACGCGGGTCGTAGGCCCACTCGCCGGCCCCGATGACGGGGATGGGCACTCCGGGCAGGTCTGCCGGGCCGGGTTTCGTCCCGCCCGGCGAACCCGCCACCCCGGGCGAATCCGCCAGCAGGTGGGTCGCGCCGTACGCCGCGGCCGCGATCGCGGCCGCCCGCAGGTCCGCGGTCTGCTGGTCCGGTTCCCCGGCCCGGGAGGCCAGCGGCACGGGGATGACGAGCGTGTCCGCGGGAAGGTGCTGCCTGGCCGCGAGAACCGCGCGGACCAGCGCTTCGGGACGGGTCACGACGTCGGCGGGCCCGGCGATCAGGGGCAGCACGAGCAGACGGGCGTTCAGCTGGCCGGCGAAGTGGCGGAGCTGGCCGATGTGGCGTTTGTTCAGCGGCCGCCTAGTGGCGTAGGCCAGCACGTTACCCCCGGTGGTACCAGGAGATCCGGCGGCCGCGGCCAGCTCGGCGCGTACCTCCGCGGGGCGCCGCCGCAGCTGCCGGAACGGCCCGTGCTCGGGCTCGCGCAGCGCCGTTACCGGGCCGGCCAGGCGCACCAGCTCAGGCCCATCCGCCGAAGACACAGCGGCCGAAGACACAGGGGCCGAAGACACAGCCGCCGGATCGCCGGGTGCTGGCCGCGTGAGCCGTTCGGTGATCGCGAGCACGGCCAGCGGGGAGCCCTCCTGATCCTGCAGCACCAGGTGATCCGCGTCGGGCGGGATCACCTCGGCGGGCACGTCCAGGATCACCGGGACGGGCCAGGGGGTACCGTCGGCCAGCGTCCCGCGCACGTCGACCGTGGCCACATCGGCGGCGTCCATGAAGCCGCGCAGCGGTGCGAAGACCCCCGACGTGAGCAACTCGAGATCGCCCAGCTGGGCCTCGCCGAGCGTGTACACCGGCCAGGCCGATAGCTCCGCGGGCAGTCCAGGCGGTGATTGAGCAGTCAGCTGTTGCCTCCGAACATCGCTTCTGACACCGGTCGGCCGGCGCACCGTGAGGCGCACCGGAGCAGCGGCCTGTCCGTGCCGTATAACGCGTGCCGTATAACGATACGAAGCCGGTTAACGAAACGAAACTGCCGTTGTGTCCAGAGCGGGAAGGGGGACAAGCCCTGGGCCGGACGCTACACCACTCGCGCGAGCCGGTCCTCTGGCTTTCTTATCACGTAGAGCACCTCGTCGTACGCATCGGTCAGGCGGCCGCGTGTCAGCCGGGAAATAAAACCGCGCAGCGCGGAAACCGCCTGGCCGGCCCGTCCGGATCCGGCCGCGGATGTCCTGGCGGTCTCGCGGTGCACGATGACCAGCCCCCGCAGCTGGGTATAGGCCCGGATACCGCGATCGGACCCGGCCGGCTCGTAGACGGCACGGTACGGTCCTGGTTGCCCGGGGTTCAGCCTGGCCCAGAGCGCGCGCCTGACCCACAGCGGCGCGATCCGGTCGAGGAACCCCGCGGCGCAGTCCCGGTCCCTGATGTGCAGCAGCAGCACGCCACCGGGCCGCAGCGCCGCGGTGAAGCGGTCCAGGACCAGCTCGACGTGCGATATGCGGTCAAGCAGCAGCGCGCAGTGCACGATGTCGAACGAGCGCGGCCGGATCGGGACCGTGCGCAGGTCCCCGAGGATGGTCTTTTCTCCCGCCCCCCGGCTTTCGGCGGGAGTCCCCGCCGGGCGGTGTTCGTCGACCGTCAGCACCGTGACCTCAAAGCCGCTGGCGCGCAGCTGGTCAAGGCCCAGCTCGTCGGGCGAGGCCAGGTACCCGGCCCGCAGCAGGCTGACCGGACGGCCGATGCAGCGGTAGACCTGATCGCGGACGGGCTGCGCGAACATCTCCCGCACCAGCGCCTTGCGGTAGGCCTTGGTCGCCGCGGTCATCCGCGCCTGGCTGGCCGTCTGCCGCGCCCGCAGCACCGCACGCTGCGCCTCGTCGTGTTCGCGGGCCGGGTTCATAAATTCGCAGCGTAGTTGATTGACTACAGATTATCCCGGAGGCGCTCCCGCGTCCGGCCGGGACACGGGCCGCTGCGGGCGGGCCCCTACCGACCGGCCGCTACCGACGGGCCCCTGTCGAGGGCACTGTGCGCGGCCCCCGGGCAACGCGTAAACTTAGAGGGTTCGGTAAAGAGCCGGGTTGGCCAAAGCCCGGCGGATTCATGCTGCCCGGGACCAGGTCGGGACTTCGAAGGTGAGTCCCGCCGCGGGCGCGGGGCAGCCAGGACAAGGGACAAACAGCGATCACAGGGACACCATGAGCCTCGCAGGACTGCTCACCATTCTCGATGCCGACCCTCAGCTCCACGACGTCGTGGCCCGGGTCGATCACGACGCCATCCCGGCCGGGGAGGACCTGGTGGCGCCGCCGTCGCTGCGCCCGGTGCTGGCCGCGGCGCTGACCCGCCGGGCGCAGGGGTCTCGCGGGTTCGTGCTCGCGGTGACGGCCACGGCCCGCGAGGCGGACGACCTGGTCGCCGGGCTCGGCTCGTTCCTGGCGCCCGGCACCGTGGCGTGCTTTCCCGGCTGGGAGACGCTGCCGCACGAGCGGCTTTCACCGCGATCCGACACCGTCGGCCAGCGGATCGCCGTGCTGCGGCGGCTCGCTCATCCGGCTGATCCCGGTGAGCCGAACGGGCCGCTCACCGTGGTGGTGGCGCCGNNTCAGGAGCCTGCTGCAGCCGATCGTGGCGGGGCTCGGGGATCTCGAGCCGGTCAGCCTGCACATCGGCCAGGGGTGCGAACTGGACGACCTGCTCGCCCGGCTGGTCGAGATCGGCTACACGCGGACCGACCTGGTCACCACCCGGGGCGAGATCGCGGTCCGCGGCGGTATCGTCGACGTGTTCCCGCCCACCGAGGAACACCCGGTGCGGGTCGAGTTCTTCGGCGACACGGTGGAGGAGATCCGGTACTTCAAGGTCGCGGATCAGCGCAGCATCGGCGTGGCCGAAGACGGGCTCTGGGCCCCGCCGTGCCGCGAGCTGCTGCTCACCCCCGCGGTGCGGGACCGAGCCAAGGAGCTCGCCGACATCCACCCCGACCTGGCCGACATCCTCGGCAAGCTGGCCGAGGGAATCACCGTCGAGGGCATGGAGGCGTTCGCCCCCGTGCTCGCCCAGCGGATGGAACTGCTCCTGGACTACGTCCCGCCGGGCGGCATCGTGCTCGCCTGCGATCCCGAGCGGGTCCGCACCCGGGCCGAGGAACTGTTCCGGACCAGCCAGGAGTTCCTCGAGGCCTCGTGGTTCAGCGCGGCCGTCGGCGGGGAGGCGCCGATCGACCTCGGGGCCGCGGCCTTCCAGCCGATCGACCGGATCCGGACCGCGGCCGCGGCGCTTGGCCTGCCGTGGTGGACGATCGCGCCGTTCGGCGTGACCGACGCGGATGAGCCCGGCGGGGCCCCGGCCGGGAGCGGCACGAGGCTGGCCGGACCCGAGGAACGCGTGCCGTTCCGGATAAATGCATCGCTGGCCCCGGCCTACCGCGGCGAAACGGCCCGCATGATCACGGACGT
>PMST01000116.1 GCA_003168295.1 Actinomycetota bacterium | reverse complement strand
TTGTTCTATGCGTGTTAGTAGGTAACGGCGTACGCCGTAGGCATGGCCATGTTCGGGAGTGAGAATGCGACGTTTGGGTGAGCTGGAAGCGGTGATCATGGACCGGCTGTGGGAGTGGGGCCGGCCGGTGCTGGTCCGCGAGGTGGTCGACGCTCTGCATGATGACCGGGCGCCGGCGTACACCACCGTGATGACGGTGATGGAGAACCTGCACCGCAAGGGGTGGCTGCGGCGGGAGCGGGACGGGCGGGCCTGGCGCTATGAGCCCACCGGGTCGCGGTCCGGTTACACCGCGGCGCTGATGAGCGACGCGCTGGCCACCAGCGCGGACCACCGCACGGCGCTGGCGCATTTCGCGCTCCAGATGAGCCCGCACGACGCGGCGCTGCTGCGCGAGGCGCTCGGCCAGGCACCCGGCGAGTCCGAGGCCGGGGAGTCCCGGTGACCGTCGCCGCGGTGCTGGTGGCCTACGCGGCCTGCCTGGGCGTCCTGGGGTCCAGGATGCTCGGCCGGGCCCGGTGGACGGCCCGGGCGCCGCTGCTGGCCATCGTGGTCTACCTGGCCGCCGGATGGTCGGTCATCGCCGCCCTCGGGCTGGCCGGCCTGACGCTGGCCGTTCATGCCACTGCCCTGGGCGGGGGGCTGAGTCACCTGGTCGGGGCTTGCGTGCATCGGCTCCGCGCCACCTACGGCACCCCGGGCGGCGCCACGGTCGCCGGGCTGGGCCTGACCCTGGCGGGCGCCGTCTTGGCCCGCACCGCACTCACCGCGACTACGTATCTCCGCGTCACCGGGCGGCAGGCCCTGCATCACGCGCAGACCGCGCGGCTGGTCGGCCGTCCCGCCCCGGCCCTGGGGGCGGTGCTGGTGGAGCATGACCAGCCGGCCGCCTACTGCGTGGCCGGCCGGCAGCCGACGGTGATCTTGACCACCGGGGCGATGCAGGCGCTGGATCCCGGCCAGCTCGATGCAGTCCTGGCGCACGAGCGGGCCCACCTGGCCGGCCGTCACCACCGGCTGCTGGCCGTGGCGAGGATCGGCCGCCAGGTGCTGCCGTTCCTGCCGCTGATGCGGGACGCCGAACAGCAGGTGGCCCGGCTGGTGGAGCTGCACGCCGACGATGCGGCGACCCGAGCTCATGATCCGCGGTTGCTCGCCACCGCCCTGGTCCAACTCGCCACGGCCGGAAGTCCCGCGCCGGCCCTGGCGGCGAGTGCCACCGACTCGGTGCAGCGGATACACCGGCTGCTGGGCCCCGCCGAACCGCTGGGCCGCGCCCGCCGGCAGCTGCTGCGCGCCACCGCCGCGGCGCTCGCCCTGACCCCGGTACTGCTGGCCCTGACCCCGGCACTGGTGGCGCTCGCACTCGGACGGATCCCGGCCGCCTAGCAGAGCCGGCGCGACCAGGCAGCTCGCCATGCCGGCCAGCCCTGTGTTGCCTGATACGAGCACCCATCGCCAGAACGACCTGCCGGGCGCGTCGGCCGGGCGGCAGGACCATACGACGGACGCCCCGGCCGGACGCCACCGCTGGCGGCCATTCCGCCGCAGGAGCCGTGAGCGGGCCCAGCGCGCCGACGGCGGCGCCGCTGGCGTCCAGACGATGGCCGGCGCCATGCAGCTGGCGATCGGGCTTCTCGCCGCAAGCCTAGACTCGCTCGAGCTGGAGGCGTGGCCGTGCAGGCCATGATCCCGGAGGACCGACGGCAGTTCCTGCGTTGCCGCTCGCCCGTTTAGGCCGCTCGCCGAGTGAAGACTTGCGCTTTCCGGCATAACGGGCTCTCCGCGGTGCCTGCCGTTCTCTCTGCTGGCGCTCGCACCGGCGAAACCGGGCATGTCGGCACCTCGATCTAAACACCTCATGTCACTGACGTGACGCCGCGGATGGATGAAAGCGGCCAGGTCCGGCCGGTGTCGGCGTCCGGGGCCGGCCATCTCAGCGCAGCGCAGGTCAGCTCGATCACCCCGCAGGGCCTCGCCCAGCTACCTGCCCCCTCAGGCATGTCATCGCCTCCGCGTTCGCCCAGGCGCTCCCGCCCCTGTACGCGTACCTGATCCCGCAGCTGGCAGCGGCGTTCCTGCTCGCCCTGATCCTCAAGGAGATCCCGCTGCGCACCCGTGCCCAGCGGGATGCGGCACAAGCCGCCCCCGCGCAGCCGGGAGCACGCCCGCAGGACGCCGCAGCCACCAGCCCCAGCACGTCCCAGCCGTCGGCTGCCCCACCGCAAGTCGCGGCCACACCCACCACGCTCCGCCGCCCCCGGCTGCCTCACCGCTGAAATAACCCGTCGGCCGAGTGAACCCCACATTTCTACTATCCGTATTAGTAGATGGTGCACCGTCAATACCACAAGGAGCTAACCATGCGACACCCGAGAATCATCATCGCCAGCATCAGCCTGGCCGCAGCGGCCGCCATCGGCGGCGGCGTCACCGCCGCCGCGGCGACTACCTCCCATGCCAGCAGCCAGCCCGCGGCCAGCCAGCATGCCGCGGCGACCGTGCGCACCGTGCAGGCGACCGTCGGAGGCAAGACCGAGACCGTCCTGGTCAACAAAGCGGGCCTGCCGCTGTACTACCACCTGTCCGACACGGCGGCGAAGTCGGCCGTCACCGGCGGGCTGGCGGCGCTGTGGCCGCCGCTGACGTCCGCGTCACCGGCCGCTACCGGGCTGACCGGCAAGGTCGCCGCGGTCATGGACGTCCACGGCGACCAGGTCGCCTACAACGGGCACCTGCTGTACACCTTCGCTGACGATCAGGCCGGCCAGGTGGCCGGCCAGGGAGTGCAGGGCTTCTTCGTGGCCCCCCCCGGCCTCACCCCGATCGCCGGCTCCTCGACATCGGCGGGCACGGCCCCGGCCGCTCCGTCCGGCAACCCTTACGGCTACTGAGACGGCCAGATGCCCCGGTTCGCTGGCTCCCTTCCTTTCGAGCGGAGCCAGCGGACCGATGGCCCGGGCAGGCGGATATGACCATCACCAGATTCGCGTCAGCGGGTGCGCGCCGGACCTGGCTCCGGCCGAGACCGCGGTGCCGCCTTGCCGTGGCCGGAGCGGCCTCGCGCTAGCCCCGGCTGCGCGGCGCGCTCGAGCGGCCAGCCGCGTGGACGCTACGGCAGGGATACCGGCTGCTGCGCCGGCCCGCCGGCGAGCCCCGCCAGATCATCCGGGCCTGGGCGCAGCGGCTGGGTTCGCTCCAGCTGCGCCCGTCGGGCTGGCTGAAGGTGACCGGCCCGCTGTTGTGACGACGGTCACAGTTCAGATATTTGAACAGTCAACTACATGCGGCTCGTGTCCTCTGGTGTCGGGCTCGCACGCACACAGCACGGCGAACGCAAGCAGAGGAGAATTCGTGAAAATACGACGAGCGCTAATGGCCGTTGCAGGCGGACCAGTGGACGGAAGAATGGATGCACGGGCTGGGCCTGCACAAGCTCTTGGGCACGATCCGCTATCCGAAGGCAGCGTACCCATGTCAAGAAGATCATCGGTAAGCCGTATGCGGGAAAACCGCACGTACGGATTGAAAGGGGGATGGGGAAACGGGCCGCTCGCGGCACCGCGCCCCTGACTACCAATGGTGCGTTCCATTGACAATGGTGTGTACGACCGGCTGGGCGGGTCGTGGTGGGATGAGACGAGCCTGCTTAACTTGCTGCACGGCAGCATGACGCCGGGCCGGCTCGCCTATTTCCGTGGTGTGCTCGCCCGCCAGTTCGGTGCCGGGATTGCCGGGATTGCCGGGCTGCGGGTGCTGGACATCGGCTGTGGCGGCGGGTTCCTGGCCGAGGAGTTCGCGGCCCTGGGCTGCCGGGTGACCGGGGTCGACCCGTCGCCGGTGTCGATTGACGCGGCGCGCGCCCACGCGGCCGAGCGGGGCCTGCGCATCGACTACCGGGTCGGGGCCGGCGAGGAGTTGCCGGTGCCGGACACTGCCTTTGGCGTAGCCTGCTGCTGTGACGTGCTCGAGCACGTATCTGACGTGGACCGCGTGATCAGTGAGACGGCCCGGGTGCTCGAGCCCGGCGGCCTGTACCTGTTCGACACCATTAACCGCACCCGCACGAGCAAGCTGCTCGCGATCAAGGCAGTACAGCAGTGGCGGCTGACTCGGCTCACCGACGTGGCGTTCCACGACTGGGACATGTTCATAACGCCCGCCGAGCTGGTCGCCATCCTGGAACGCCACGGGCTTGCCCCCGGCGAGACGACCGGCCTCGGCGTACGCGCAATGCCCCTCGCCGTGCTGCGCAGCCTGGCCAGCGCACGGCTGGGGCGGATTACCTACGGGGAGCTCAGCCGGCGACTGGACGTCGGACAGGTAAGCAGTACCGCCATCTCCTACATGGGGTTCGCTGTCAAGGCACCCCGGCCCAAAGGAGAAACGGACACGAGGCCAAAAAACGCACGCCAGCACAATCAGTAACCAGTCCTCAAACCATCTGAACGATCGAGGCTAAGGAGAGCCGGGCCGGCCCGGTGCAACCGATAAGGAGGTAGTTAATAGTGCAGATCTAAACCAGTCACTGGCTTGTACGCTAACTCAAGGGCTGCCTCCCATCCGGCTTTCCAGTTCAGAACGGGGAATGCCGTGCCGGTCGCAGAGCTCCTCGAGCTGCTTGCGGTCAAGCTGATCGGGGAGCGACTCCTCCTCTGCTGCCTCGCGGTAACCCAACTGATTCATCAGGTCAATTACCCACTGCCTGCTAATGGCCATTGGCGGTCAGGGACGCGGTGCCGCGAGCGGCCCGTTTCCCCATCCCCCTTTCAATCCGTACGTGCGGTTTTCCCGCATACGGCTTACCGGCGATCTTCTTGAGATGGTTACGCTGCCTTCGGATAGGGGATCGTGCCGGAGAGCTTCTGCAGGCCCAGCCCGTGCAGCCATTCCTCGGTCCACCGGTCCGCCTGCCCGGCGCGCAGGTTCCTGCCGTGCTTCTTGATCAGCAGGCGTTTCAGCCGCCATGCAGCGTAGCTCTTTGAGATTGCGTGACTCGATATGAGGGGACCGGGCCTGTGCTCGTCCGGCGGTTGAGGCGACCTGGTGCGAGAGATATCCCGCTCCACCATTAGGGTCCAGTCCGCCGGGGATCCGGCCCGGCATCGTCACCACGTGGTCTGCCGGATTGAGCTGCCCAGGTCCCGGGCCTCGCTGCCGCCGGCATCGTCGTCACGTAGCTCATCTGACATGGAAGCACCGGAGCGGGCATCACGCCCCGGCCCCGGCTGTCCGCGGGGTCGGCTTGCCGTGCAGGACCTGGTCGATGGCCGTAATGATGACCTGGGCGGAGCCGTCGATGGCCTGAGCTACCCGGCTTGACGGGTTGGTGAGCTGGCTGGCGATCTGGGCCGCGGACAGGCCGGCCAGGACCTGCGGGTTGTACTGCGCGCCGGCCAGGACGTACTTGTTGGCGATGTCGAGGAACGGGACCGCGCCGGACTGGTCGGCGCTGTTGACGTAGGGGGGTACGTCGAAGGCGTCGATGAGCCTGGTGTCCAGCGCGGTCTGGGGCTGCAGCGGGCGGCCGGCGTTATCCGCCAGTTCGGTCGTCCGCAGCGTCAGTTCGGCGCTCTGGTAGCGAGCCGTCCGGAACGACAGCGTGGCGGTGTTCGGGTACACGTCGGTGGCCGATGAGCTGGTGGTGCCGAGGCGACTCAGGGTGCCGAAATGGGACAGGGCTACGGCCACCGACCAGCGTTCGGCCGCGCAGAACGGGCAGGATTCCTCGCTGACGAAGACGATGGCCGGCTTGCCGCCGATGGTCAGCGGCGGCCCGGACGTCTTGACCGGCTCCAGCGAGGTAACGGCCTGGCCCGGGTCCACGCTGGCCAACACGGCGGCCGGAACGCTGCTGACCTGCCTGACGACGGCGGGCGAGGCCGGCGCCTCGCTGGCGACCAGATGCGCGGGACCGGCCGTGAGCTTTACCGCGACCAAGGCCACCACGATGGCCAGCACGGCGGTGACCGCCGCGATCGGCACCAGCAGTCGGCGGCGTGCCTCGGCGCGCTTGCGGGCGGCCCGTTCGGCCGCGAGCCGCTCCCGGGCCCGCATCTTGGCCTGCGGGCCTCGCGGCGACCTGGCTGACTCGCGTCCGGCCTGGTCGTGACGGGTGTTTGCCACCTGATCTTTCCTTTCCGGTATGCCGAGGGTCCGGCGACGCGCCGGGCCCCCTTTACTAACACGGATAGGACTCATGGGATGTTCATGTCACTGCGGCCGCGCGTCTCCGAACGGGGGGCTGGTTCCTCCGTCGCGGCCAGGAACGCCGCGATCGCGGCGGCGACAGTATCCGGAGCTCGCCTGGGCAGGTGATGACCCGTGTCCTGGACAAGCAGCAGGCAAGCATCCGGCAGGGCGCGGGCGAGCCTACGGGCGGTACCGACGGGAACCAGAGTGTCCCTGGGGTCGGCGAGCAGGAGAACCGGTGCCTGGACTGAGGAGACGGCGCGCTCCAGCTCGCCGAGTTCGCGCAGCAGGGCGCGCTGCTCGGTCAGGAAGGTGCGCCACAGCGGCCGCTGTCCGCCGCCCGCATGGCCCCAGATCTGCCAGTTGACGTGCTCGTCCGGCCGCAGCGGGCGTCCGTGCCGCCGTCCGATCCTGGCCAGCCGGGCGCGGGCCAGCCACGGCGTCAGCCGCCACGCCGCCAGCGCGCACAGCGGCCCGGCGCCGGGCGCGGCGAGCAGCCTGTCCCAGCGGTTCACGCAGCCGGGGCCGACGCTGGCCAGCAGGACTACCGCCTCCACCCGGTGCGGCGCCAGGCTCGCCGCCCACAGGGCCACTCCGCCGCCGTAGGAGTGCCCCACCAGCACCGCGCGCTTGACGCCGCGCGAGTCCAGGTCATCGAGCACGGCGTGCGCGTTCGCCGCGAACCCGCCGGCCGGAAGCTGGCTGGAGCCGTATCCCGGCCGGTCGGCGGCGACGGCGTGGAGCTGGGTCGGCAGCCGCCGGGTGACCAGCTGCCAGTCGGCGGGCGAGCCGGGCTGCCCATGCAGGAGCACCAGCTCGTGAGCACCTAGCCGGGCGGGAATGTCCGCGGTGCCCGGGTCAGCGGCGCCTACGTTGGCGGTCCGTGGGTCAGCGGCCATGGCGGTGTCCTTTCGCGGGTCCTGTTCCGGGGCGGGGTGCGTCCTGCGGGGGCGCCGGAGCCAGAGCAGGACCAGCCAGCCGGCCAGTGCGACCAGCCAGAAACTGGCCAGGCGGTAGAGCAGCACGGCCGCCAGGGCCTGGCTGGCGCCCAGCCCGGTGGCGACCAGGGCCAGGCTGAGTGATCCCTCGGCGATCCCGAGTCCGCCGGGCGTGACGTTGAGGCTTTGCGCCGTGATGCCCACGCCGTAGACCAGCAGCAGATCATGCCAGGGCACGGCGGCGCCGGTGGCCCGGATGCTCACGGCCAGGACCGCCGCGTCGGCGAGCCAGTTGACCAGCGCCAGGCCGGTCACCGTGGTCCAGCCCGCAGGGGAAAGCTGGAGTGAACTCAGCCGCTCAGCCCAGGCCCGGATGGTCTGGCGGGGTTCGGTGGCTGGCCGGCGCAGCAGCCGGGATCCCTGCTGCAGCGTCCACGCGGCGGGCCGTTCGAGCGCGCCGCGCAGCCGCGGTCGGCGCGCGGCCGCTCCCGCCGCCACCAGGACGGCGACGGCGAGCACGCCACCGGGAACGGCGACCGCGGTAACCAGGATGTTCCCGGACGCCAGCCCTCCGCCGACCACGACCAGGGCCGCCGCAGCGGAGGACACTACCCCGCCGGCCAGCAGCGACCAGCCTGCCAGCGGGACATCCGCGCCCTGCCGGGTGAAGCGGCGGAACGTGAAGGCCGTGGCCAGTCCGGGTCCGGCCAGCGGGACCGAGACCGACACGGCGTTGGCCGCATAGGCGGTGGCCAGCATCGGCCGGACACCCACACTGGCGCCCCCGGCCGCGAGCAGCCGGCGCAGCATGATGGCGAAGGCGGCCATCGAAGCCGCCTCGAGCAGGACCGCGGCCGGGATCCAGAGCCAGTGCAGAGGACCTAGCACCGCGAACGATGCGGCTACCTCGGTCCGCCCGGCCACGCCGGCGGCCGCCACCGCCGTCACCGCCAGGGCGGCGGCCGCGATGCGGGTCACTGGCTGGTCGCGCCGACGCGGAGGCGTCGGCACGGTGTCCGGGCGGGCGGTGGTGGCCATCAGGGGCTCCGGTTACGAAGGGATGGAATCAGCAGATCTGGCTGTATCAGTAGCCGTAAGCGCTGCCGGTCGGGGCGGCCGGGGCCGTGACCGTCGGGGCCGAGGTCCCGGCGGTCGGGGTGAGGCTGGGGGTGGCTACGAAGAAGTCCTGCACGCTCTGGCCGGTGACCTGGCCGGTGTGGTCGTCGGCGAAGGTGTAGAGCAGGTGGCCGTTGTAGGCGACTTGGTCGCCGTGGGTGTCCATGACGGCGGCGAGCTTGCCGGTCAGTCCGGTGGCGGCTGGTGACCCGGAGGTTAGCGGCGGCCACAGGCTCGCCAGTGCGCCGGTGACGTTGGACGTGGTGGCCGTGTCCGGCAGGTAGTAGTAGAGCGGCAGGCCCTGGCTGTTGGCCAGGATGGTCTCGGTCTTGCCTGCGACGCTGGCCTGGATGGTGCGGACGGTGGCCGTGGCGTGCTGGCTGGCTGCGGGCGGGGTGCTGGCGTGGGAGGTGGTCGCGGCGGCGGCGGTGATGCCGCCGCCGAGGGCGGCCGCTGCGGCCAGGCTGAGGCTGGCGATGATGATTCTCGGGTGTCGCATGGCTTTAGCTCCTTAGGTATTGATGGCGCACTATCTACTAATATGGTTAGTAGAAGGAGGTGGTTCACTTGCCGTGGTCATGGCGGTCCGGGCGATGGCGCGGACCTGGTCGCCGGTGACGGTTTCCTGCTCGAGCAGGGCGACGGTGAGCTGGGCGAGGGCGTCGCGGTGGGTGGTAAGCAGGTCGCGGGCGCGGGTTTCGGCCTGGGTCAAGATGGCGGCGACTTCCTGGTCGACCAGCCACTGGGTGTGCTCGGAGTAGCCGCGCGGGCCGGCGAGCGCCGGGTACCCGGCGGGCGGACCGCTGTAGCTGACCGGGCCGATCGCCTCGCTGAGGCCGAAGTCGCGGACCATCTGGGTGGCCAGGGCGGTGGCGGAGGCCAGGTCGTCGGC
>PMST01000306.1:4634-10617 GCA_003168295.1 Actinomycetota bacterium | reverse complement strand
TGGGCGCGACCGGCGGGGTCGGCGGCTACGCGGTGCAGATGGCGCTGTCCCGCGGTGCGTACGTCATCGCGACCGTCCGCGGCGACCCCGACGAGGCTCGTCGCCTCGGCGCCGCGGAAGTCTACGACAGCCAGGCCGTCGACGTGGCCAGCGCGCTGCGCGCGGCTCACCCCGGCGGCGTCGACGCGGTCCTGGATCTGGTCAGCGGCCCGGACGCCATCCGGGCCGACGCCGAATTCATCAAGCCCGGCGGCCGCCTGGTCTCGACGATCTTCGCGGCCGACGAAAAGTGGTTCGCCGGCCGGCAGATCACCGCGCACAACAGTGCGTCGAGCGCGAATCCGCTGTTGTCGCCGCAAGGGCTGACCGAGGTCGCGCGCATGCTCGCCGACGGCACGATCACGGCGCGGATCAGCTCCACGGTGGGACTAGACGGCGTGGAGCAGCTTCTCCAAAGGCTCCGCCAGGGCGGCCTCCGCGGCAAGGCCGTCATCCGCTTGTAGTTCCAGCGAGCCTTTGCCTCCGACTGACGCGGACCGCGCGAACTGGGACGCGGCTAGGGCACGACCACGATGGGTACCGGCGCGCGGCGCGCCAGGTTGACGGCCACGGAGCCGACCACGCGGTGCATGGCGGTCGACGAGCTCCCGACCACGATCACGACGGTGTCACCAGGATGGGCATCGCCGATGCCGGTGGCCACCGAGATCAGCTGATCCGCGATCGGGCCCTCACGCCGTTCGTATCCCCAGCGGTCCTCGCGGCCGCGTAGCTGCTCGCCGACCGCGTTGCGCAGCTCCTGCTCGACTTCGTTGAAGCTGACTTCCATTTCGGCCAGGGCGCCTGACGACATCATGTCGAGGCCGGGCATGTGAGCGACGTACACCGCCTCGATCCGGCCGGTCCGCCCGCGCAGCAGGCCGGCTGCGGCGTCGAGCGCGCGGGTGGCGGGAGGCGAACCGTCATACCCGACGACAAGGAACAGGTCACCCGCGGGATCGATAGTGCTCATGGGACACAAGGCTAGTGGGTGCCCCCTGGGCCGAGCGATACGGCTCACCCCAGATGGCGGAGCTTCTCGGTCGGACATCCGGGAACGACTTGACTGATTAGACCTGTCTGTCTATTATCAAATCCATACAGACCTGTCTACTCAATGAGGGCGAGTAACCAGACATGACGCTCCACTACAGTGCCGAGCCGGAAGCGGGCATCGCGCAGGCAGCACCGGCCCCGCACCGGGCCGAGTGGGCCGAATCGGCCACGAGTGCCCGGACTCTGCCGGTCCGCCGTCCAGTTAGCGAAACCGTGGCGGCCCTCCCGGCTGACCCGTTCGCGCGCCAGCCCTGGTTGCGCGGGCGGGGCAGTCACCGGCTGAGCGGCCGGCCGGCCGTCTTCGTGCTGGCCTCGCTGATCGTGGCGCTGCTGGCCTCCTCCGCCGCCCCCACCCCGCTGTACGCGATTTACCAGGCCCGATGGCACTTCACGCCGATCACCACCACGGTGGTGTTCGGGGTGTACGCCGTGGCGGTGCTGACCGCCCTGCTGACCCTGGGCAAGCTGTCGGACCACGTCGGACGCCGGCCGGTGCTGGTGACCGCGCTCGCCGTGCACGCGGGCGCGCTGGTGATCTTCGCCACCGCCACCGGGGTGCCCGAGCTGCTGGCCGCCCGGGTGGTCCAGGGCCTGTCCACTGGCGCGGCCCTAGGCGCGATCGGCGCGGCCATGCTGGACATGGACCGCGAGCTCGGCACGTTCGCCAACGCGGTGGCGCCGGGCATGGGCACCGCGACCGGCGCGATCGCCTCCGCGCTGGCGGTCCGCTTCCTGCCCGCCCCGACGCACCTCATCTACCTGGCCCTGATCGGCGTGCTCGCCCTGCAGATGATTGCGATCGCCGCCATGCGCGAAACCGTCAGCCGGGCACCCGGTGCGCTGGCCAGCCTGCGGCCCGAGATCACCCTGCCGCGGGCGCTGCGGGCCCCGGTGCTGACCGCGGTGCCCGTGCTGTTCGCGGTGTGGGCGCTGGCCGGGCTGTACGGCGCGCTTGGCCCGGCGCTGGTGCACGCGCTGACCGGCTCGGGTGAGGTGGTGCTGGGCGCCCTGAGCCTGTTCGTTCTGGCCGCCTCGGCCGTCGTCGCGATCATCGCGTTGCGCCGGGCCCCGGCCCGGACGGTAATGCTGGCCGGCATCCTGGCCCTGATCGCCGGCGTGGCTGTCACCGTCATGGCCATCAGCCTGGGCTCGTCGGCGCTGTTCTTCGCGGGCTCCGTGGTCGCCGGCGTCGGGTTCGGCAGCGGCTTCCAGGGCGGCATCCGCCTGGTGGTGCCGCTAGCCGCGGCGCACGAGCGGGCCGGCCTGGTCTCCCTGCTCTACGTGGTGTCCTACCTCGGGCTGGGCGTTCCCGCCGTACTGGCCGGGTTCGGCGTGGTGCACGGCGGCGGGCTCATCGACACCGCCCGCTACTACGGCGCCGCGGTGATCGCCCTGGCCGCGCTGGCCCTGTTCGGCCTGGCCAAGACCCGNNCCGTCACCATGGCTGTCAAGGAAGCGGCCCGGCCGTCGGCGCGTGAGCGGCTGCTGGCCGCGGCGAACGAGCTGTTCTACAACGAGGGCGTGCACACGGTCGGCATCGACCGCGTCATCGAGCAGGCCGGTGTGGCCAAGGCGTCGCTGTATAACACCTTCGGCAGCAAGGACGAGCTGGTCCGCGCCTACCTGGAGACCCGTCAGGTTAGCGTCGCCCAGCGCATCACGCAGGCGGTGGAACGCTACGACACCCCGCGCGAGCGCCTGCTGGCCGTGTTCGAAGGCCAGGGCGAGCTGTTCGCCCAGCCGGACTACCGCGGCTGCGCGTTCGCCCGGGCCAGCGCGGAATCCCACCCCGGCGACCTGGCTGAGCAGGCCGCCGAGGCCTACCGCCGCTGGGTGCGCGCGCTGCTGACCGAGCTGGCCGACCGGGCCGGCGTGCCCGAACCCGAGATCCTGGCCCGCCAGCTGCACCTGCTCTACGACGGCAGCGGGCAGTCCGCGCGGATGGACCACGATCCCGGCGCGGCCGCTGCGGCCCGCGCCGCCGCGGCCACCCTGCTCGACGCCGCCCTCGCCCGCGGGCCGGCCGCCCGGCTCGATGCGTGACCCGGAGCACCCCGGACCGGCCCAGCAGATCAGTCCGTCAGCCGGCCAACCGGTCAGGCGGCCCGGCGAGGATCCCGAGCACGAGTTCGGCGACGGCCGCCATCCCGGCCGCGTCGGGATGGAACGGCGCCCCTCCGCGCAACGACAGGTGGAACCGCCGTGTCCACGGGGTCGCCGACCAGGCGTGGTGAGCGGCAGAGGCGGCTGAGGCAGCGACGTACTCGCACCCGGCAGCTGCGGCCGCCGCCCGCGTCGTCGTAGCGAGCCGGGCGGCGATCGCGCGTCCCCACTCCGCGATCTCGGCCGGCGGAGGTCCACCGCGGTCGTCGCCGTGCGGCGGCAGGATCGTCAGGTAGTCAACGAAGAGCACCCGGCAGGCCGGGGCACGGTCGCGCAGTCGGCGCCCGATCATCGCCAGGTTGCCTTCGAGCTGCGCGAAGCGTTCATCGGTCGCGTCCGGATCCCCGAACCCGGCGACACGGGCCTTGACGCGCGGCAGCGCCCGGAGCGGCCAGGGCAGGCTAGTCAGGGTGAGGCGGGGCAGGAAGCCGACATCGTTGCCGCCCGCGGTGACCGTGACCAGGCGCGTGTCCGGTGTGACGGTCTCCAGCTGCGCGGGCTGGCCGGCGGCGGAAGCCGTGAGGATGTCACTCGTGGTGGCGCCGGAGTAGGTCACGTCATGCAGATCGAGCCCGAGCGCACGGGCCACCAGGTGGGCGTAGTTGACCGACGACCGGCCGGCCCGGCGCGGACTGGCGGAGACACGCGGCGCCAGGCCAGGTCCCGCCGCGAAGGAACTGCCCATCGCGACGTACCGGCTCCCAGCCGGGATCGGTGGTATCGCGTCCTGCCCTGCGCTCATCGGTCGGCCACCACAAGCAGAATGTACGTCAGAGCCATGCTGATTGCAGCGAGGGCCCATCCGGCCCGCCACCCTGGGGCAACGACCATCGCGCCCGCCGATTAGGAGGCAGGCCCCCCGGCCTTTGCCTGCAGCTCCGCAATCTGCTTGCGGGCCGCGGCGACAAGTTCGTCGTTGGTGTTCGCGTGACCGCTCAGCCCCCACCCCCCGGGCACGGCCTCGGTCAGGAGCACCCAGGTCCGCTCGGCGAGCGCCGGATCGTGCGCGGCGTCCGCGATGATGTCAGTGAACTGGCTCACCACCGCGAGCTGCTTGTCGCGGTCGAGAGCACCCGCGTTGGTCAGCACCTGCACGCGCACGTAGTTGGACTCGCCGTCGACGTTCGACAGGTCGCCGGCCGGCAGCTCGTGGACGAAGCCGGCCGTGTTCAGGCGGAACATCGGGATGTCCGGGACCTTCTCGATGGCCATCAGGGTCGCCGCGAGATCGGCGGCGAGCTGGTGCTTGTCCGTGAATGTGCCCGCCGTGGCGTACACGTCGATCATGGGCATTGCGTAGTCCTTCCTGTTGTGCCGTGGCGATTACCCGCGGCGAAGTGGTCAGGCTCGATCAGCCCGTCGAGCCGGCGTCCCGTCTCGCGGGAGAAGGCCAGCACGGCGCCGAGCGGCCGGTGGTGAATGGCGATGCCGGTGAAGGTGCCTGCCGGGCCGACCGTCAGCACGGTGACCCCGTCAATGTCCAGCCCGAGGGCGCGGGCGGTCCAGTCCAGGTACGCCCGGCCGGGCGCTTCGGCGGCACTGGTGAACGTCAGCTCGTCGTATATGCCTGCGGCGGTGCGCAGCGTCAGCCACACCTGGGCGCGCCCGGCGATGGGCCGGAAGAAGATGCTGCCGGACAGCATAATGTCCGGCTCGGTGATCGCGGCAAAGGACTCTCCGGTGTCCTCCCGGAATGCCTGCGAATAGCGTTCCTGAAGGGATGCCTCGGCGGACATGAGCTACCACCACTCGGATTCAAGGGCGCGGTCGAAGACGTGGCGCTGCACCGACATGTCGAGCACTCGTTCGGATGCCATGGCCTCCTCCTCCGTTCGCTGTTTCTTGCGCTGGTGCCAGCGGCCCGGTGCCGGCACCAGCGTGGCCGGCTCAGGAAGTTGCGTGGACTGCCGCGAGGATGACCCTGGTCACGATCCCGGGATTAGAGATCATCGACAGGTGCGGGGCACCTGGAACGATGGTGATGTGAGCGTGGGCCTGCTGGGCCATGGCCGGCAGCTCCGCGGGCGGGATGGCGTGGTCAGCGGTGCCGATCACGGCCCAGGACGGGATCGTCTTCCAGGCCGGGACGCCCGACTTCTGGGTCAGCGCGATGGAGCTGAGCGGCCGCTGGGTGGCCGCAAGCTCTGCAGCTTCGCTGGCGGGCAGGCCGTTGGCCATGCAGGACGGGAACACGCTCTGCTTGACGTACACGTCGAAGGCGCCCGCGGGTGCGCCCGGGTACGCCTGCGCGGTCACGTTCGCGGGCGGCAGCACGCACGAACCGGGGTAGGCGGAGACCAGCTGCCCGATGGTCTGGCCTTGCGCCGGCCGGCCGCCTCGTCGTCATCCACGTAGGCCATCAGCTTGTCCGCGACGGCCAGCGCGTCCGTGCACCGCTGGACCAGGCTGAGCAGCTTGACGCAGCGCTCGCCGAGCGCGAGCCAGTTCGGCTGACCGGGCCGGAGCGCCCCGAAGGCGGTCAGCATCAGCTCGGCGGCGGTCCTGGGCATCGAGGTCACCGCTTCGCCGGCGGCATCGGCGAGCAGCAGCGCTACCGCCTCGTCGCCTGGTGTGATGGCCTCCCGGGCGTGCGCAGCGACGGCCAGCGCGTCGGAACCTGCCTCGCGTAGGTGGCGGGCGCAGGTGAGGTGGATGAACTGGCGTGTCCGGGCCGGCAGGCCGGCGTAGACCGACTCGCGGACCAGGCCATGCCGGAACAGCAGCG
>PMST01000306.1:0-4580 GCA_003168295.1 Actinomycetota bacterium | reverse complement strand
GTCCGCAGCTGGCGCTGGACCGCGCGGACGAGCTCGCCCGGCAGGCCATCCGGATCGGTGCCGCGAGCCTGTGCGTGCCGCAGCCCGCCGATCAGCTGAACCGCCAGGAACGGGTTACCGCCCGCCTGCTCCAGCATCTGCCGGGTCGCGGTCCCGGGGAGAGCGCCGAGCTGGTCATGGGCGATGGCGATGATGTCGCCGTCCGCCAGCGGCCCGAGCTCGAGCCGGCGCAGCGGCGCGTCACCGGCCGCCCCGGCGAGGAACGGCAGGTCCACGGTGCGCGCGGCGGCCAGCCACGCCACCGGCGAGTGGGCCAGCCGACCAGGCAGCGAGCGCAGCACGAACGCGCTCAGGTCATCCAGCCACTGCGCGTCGTCGATCGCGATCACGATCGCGCGCTCGACGGCGCGCTGCTCCAGCGCGGCGGCCACCGCGTCCAGCAGCCGCAGCGGCTGGCCGGCCAGGGCCGCTAGCGGTTCCGCCGTCTCGGCCGCCAGGACCGGATCGAGGCCGTCGCGCAGCGCGGTCAGCAGCGGGCCGCCCGGAACGATCCGGCCGATCCGGTCCGCTCGCAGGGTCCCGCACGCGGCGCCGAGCCGCCCGGCCTCCCGCAGCACGGCGGTGAGCAGAGCGGACTTGCCGATGCCGGCCTCTCCGGTGATGACCAGACCGTCGCCCTGGCCGGTCCTGATGATCTTGCGGACGACACCGAGGGCGGCAGCCATCGGCTCGGATCGCCCCCGGAGCACCACGTCGACCATGACCATGCCTCCAACCGCACCCTAACCTTCATGGTCGGATAAGGCGACCTCGCGTGCCCTCACCTAAATAGGTGAGGGCACGCCGGATCGCGGCCGCATCGACTGATCCTCCGCCGCCGCTCGGTTACGGTAGACCCGAGGAGGCCGAGGCCAATGGACTATGAGCGGCAGTGGCTAATCGACATCTTGCGGAAGCTAGGCCGAGAGCAGGCCGCCGCCGACGCGGCGCGAGAAATGCCCGAGCGCTTCTCGAGCCAGGAACTCGAGGACTTCGCCGAACGGCACGGCATCCAGTCCCGGGACGAGCTAACCGACCTCATGGGCGGAAGCCCCTGAGCACACGGTGCCGAAGTGACGGCTCACCCGGGACTGCCGAGCGCCTCGTCGAGAGCTTGCTCGATCGACTGCGCGCCGGAACTCAGGTAAAGGACGCGGCCGGCGCTACGTGAATCTGTCAGCAGGCGGGCGAGCACGCTCGCGACGTCATCACGTGGTACCGGCCCGCTGAAGGGCACGCTGCCGATGCGGACGCTCCCGGTCCCCGCATCGTCGGTCAAGCCGCCCGGCCGCAGGATCGTCCACTCCCGGTCGCTGGCCTCAAGCGCCGCGTCGGCCTCCGCCTTCGCCCGCAGGTAGACCGCGAACACCTCGTCGCCGTCCGGCGGGTTCTCCACGCCCGCCCCGCTGACCATGAGGTAGCGCGGGACACCGGCGGTCGTCGCGGCGCGTAGCAGCTTGATCGCTCCGTCGCGATCCAGCGTCAGCTTGCGGGCGGCTCCGCTACCGGGTCCGGCGCCGGCCGCGAAGACGACGGCGTCTGTGCCCTTGATCGCGGTGGCGATCTCCTCGACGCTCGCCCGTTCCAGGTCGCACAGGACGGGAGCTGCTCCCGCCCGGCTGACCTCGGCCGCGTGATCCGGGTTACGAATCAGCCCGGTGACGCGCTCGCCCTGGGCCGCAAGCAGCCGCGCCAATCGCAACGCGATCTGTCCGTGGGCACCTGCAATCGCCACGTTCACGGCGTGATCTCGACCTCCCGCTCCGCCCCAAAGCCGACGCCTGTCATGGTGTCATCCCTGGCTCGTCCTTGTCATCATGGCTTAGACCTGGGAGAGACGGACTGGGAGAGACGGAGAGGACAGCCATGACGACGACACGTGCGGCGCACATGATCGTCCTGCCCGGCGGCGGGTACGCCGCCCACGCTCCGCACGAAGCCGAGCCGGTGGCCAGGTGGCTCGGCGGGATCGGCGTCCAGGCCAGCGTGTTCCGCTATCCGCTCAACGTCCGGCACCCGGTGCCGCTGGACGCGCTGCGCGCTGAGATCGGCCGCCGCCGGGCCGCAGGCGCGCAGCGCATCGGGCTCATCGGGTTCTCCGCCGGAGGTCACCTGGCCGGGCTGGCCGCCCTCGCGCCAGGCGCCGCCCCCGATCAGGCGGTGCAGTTCGCTGTCCTTGGTTACGCCATCACCTCGATGGAGACCGACGTCGCCGCCGTTCTTCGTCTGGCACACCGCGGAGGACCTCTACGTCCCTCCCGAACACACCTACCGCCTGGCCTCCGCGCTCGCGGCCAGCGGTGTTCCCCACGCCGTGCACGTGTTCGCCCACGGCCTGCACGGCCTGGGCCTGGCTCAGGACGCTGGCCAGACCGCGATCTGGACCACGCTGGCGAGTGCCTGGATCCAGGAACAGGCGTCACCGCCAAGACGATCCAGCTAGCCGTGCTGGGAGACCGAGGCGTTACCCCTGACCCACCGCGGCTTGCTGCAGCACGGACGAGCCCAGCCACCGGCTTGCCCTCAGCGCGAGTTCCACGTCATGGCGGTTCTCGCTCACCGGCTGGCCGAGACTCTCCTCGGCCTTGCGGATGCGGTACTGGACCGTGTTCTTGTGCAGCATCAGCCGTTCGGCGGTGGTCTTGTAGCTGCCCCCGGATTGCAGGAAGACCAGCAGGGTGTCTCGCAGCCGAGCGTGGTGCTCGTCGTCAGTGGCCAGGCCCGCCAGCATGCCGAGCACCCAGGCTCGCAGCAGCTCCGGCGACCCGAGCATCATCGCCACGGGCGCGACCTGGCCGAACGTCACTGCCCGCGGCGCGGGGGAGGCCGCGGCCAGCGCGACCGCCTGGGCGGCGACGGCCTGGGCGTGGGTGACGCGGAACCCCGTCATCCCCTTCGCCGGGTCGCCGAAGGCGAAATGGATGTCGCCGTCGAACTCCGCCGCGCTCGCCGCGGAGCCGAACGTGTCCCGGAACCCCAGCGGCAGCCACGCCCACGCGCTCGATTCGTCGCGGGGCAAGAACACCGGGCTGCCGGAGCAAGCCGCATGCTCCGCGACCTGGCCGATGGCGTGCTCGAGCCGCGTGATCTCATCAGTGCGGCCCGCCGCGTCGCCCGTCCAGCACACCAGGCCCACGTGGTACTGCCGCAGCCGGTAACCCAGGGCGGCCTCCGCGGCGCTCAAATCGATCCGCTCCCCCGACAGCAGGTCACGGATCCCGGCCGCCCGCGCGGCGCTGCCGTTCCGCAGCCAGTTCTCCCGCGCCTGCGTATAGGCCGCGACCATCTCTTCGGAGGTCTGGTCGATGTAACCGGCCACGATCTTGGACATGCCCAGCGTCGCGGCGGTTATCATCTCGGCGTCGCCGGCCTGCCGGGCCAGTTCGGTGAGCAGCCAGTCGGAGAAGCGCGCGTGCCCGAGCCGGTAGGCCCGCAGCAGCGCGGTCAGCGGCGTGCCGCGCTGCGCCAGCCGCCGCGCGTACTCAACGGCCACGGCCGGGGCCTGCACGGCGGCCAGATCGATCCGGTGCTGCATGATCTGCAGGCACGCGTCCAGGTTGCTGTCGACGCTCGAGGCGAGCAGGGCGCGCAGCGGCTTGTCGTCGTTCAGCTGCGCGATCTCCCGGAGTATCTCCTGGTAGACATCCTCGGACACGGCCGCGGCGTGCCGGCTCACCGCCGCGGCGACGTCGGCTACGAGCCCGGCGACCGCGGCACCATCGGCGTCCAGGTGCGTAGCCCGGGTGTGCGATGGCTGGGCGGCCGCCACGATGCCGGCGCGGTCGTAGGGTTCGAGGACCTGTCTCAGTGGCGTCACGGCAGCCTCGCGTCTGTGGTCATCAGGCCTGTCCATGTCTAGCTTCGCTGCCAGGTGGGTGAGTTGTCTTCACCAGATCCCGGTGATTCGCGACGAGGCCGGACCGCGCGGGCCGGTGAATCACCTAGATCAGGTGATGATCGCCCACCGGCCTGGTCACCAGACTGTATTTACCGACCACCGGAGATCTCTATGCCACCGTTTCGCCAGGCCCGCCGCGCCGACGACATGACCACGGTGGATGTTCCCGCTCTGGCTTACTCCTCGGCCCCGGGGCGGTGGGTGGTGGCGATCACCGTGCTCGGTTCGGGGATCGCGGCGCTGGACGCCACGGTCGTCAACATCGCCCTGCCGACCATCGGCCGTGATTTTCACACCGGCATCGCGGCCCTGCAGTGGGTGATGACCAGCTACATCCTGACGCTGGCCGCGTTCCTGCTGATCGGCGGTTCGCTCGGGGACCGGTTCGGCCGGCGCCGGGTGTACCTGATCGGCATCATCTGGTTCGCCCTGGCCTCGGCGGCGTGCGGGTTCGCCCCCACCGCGGATTTCCTCATCATCACCAGGGTGCTCCAGGGCATCGGCGGGGCGCTGCTCACGCCGGGCAGCCTGGCCATCCTGCAGGCGTCGTTCGCGCCCGGCGACCGGGCCCGGGCGATCGGGGCCTGGTCGGGTCTCGGCGGCGTGGCCATCGCCGCCGGACCGCTGATCGGCGGCTACCTGA
>PMST01000447.1 GCA_003168295.1 Actinomycetota bacterium | reverse complement strand
TGACGGGAGAGGCTCGTGGCGCGGGTGTTAAGGGTCGCAGCCGGTCCCGCTGCGCGAGACAAGCCAAGTTCGCTAGAGCTAAGCCTCCGGGCTGGGCCTGCGGGCGGCCGATCACGCCAACGAGCTGACTCGCTTTCGCTGCGTCGCGGCGGGTTCGGCGCGGGGCGGCCCCTATTGCCGGTTCCCCTGACC
The DNA here is from genome assembly GCA_003168295.1 of Actinomycetota bacterium. The sequence continues at coordinate 20,164 of PMST01000447.1, read as the reverse complement.
CTCTGACAGGCTGTCATGGCGGTCCGAGCCGTCGATGAGCGTCCGGCGCTACGAACCAGGGATACTGGACGGGCAGGGCCCAACTTAAGTGGAAGGGGTGCCGTCACGATAATGCGGGTGGTCATGCTATCCCCGCCCGGCGCCGGGAAAGGCACCCATAGCAGGTGGCTGATGCAGCAGACGGGCGCCACGCACATCTCCTCGGGCGAACTGCTGCGGGCGGAGGTGGCACGCGGCTCCGACCTGGGGCGGAAGGTCGCTGAGTACACCGACCGCGGCGACCTGGTCCCGGACGAGCTCATCTTCGATGTCCTCATACCAGCCGTGGTCGCCGCGGCCCACGAGACGGGCGGCTACGTGCTCGACGGATTCCCGCGCACGATGCCCCAGGCGCTGCGCGCGGCGCAGATCGCCGTCGAACTCGGCATCAGCAGCGACGCCGTCATCTACCTGACCGCGCCGGAGGAAGAACTCGTCGCCCGGCTGCTCGAGCGGGCCGAAGTTGATGGCCGGCCCGACGACACGCTCGAGGTGATCCGGCACCGGCTCGCCGTCTATGCCAGGGAAACCGCGCCGCTGGTCGACTATTACCGCGGGCGCGGCATCCTGCTCGAGGTGAGCACTGACCGTCCCGAGGCGGACGTCCGCGCGGACCTGAGGGACGGGCTCGCCGCCCGCGGCCTGGTACTGTCCCTGGCCAGGGAGTCCTAGAGCGCCGGAAAAGGAACCGGCGCCAAGGACCGCTGACGCTCAGATCTCCTGGTTGACCGGCAGGATGACCAGGTCCCGGATGTTGACGTGGCGGGGCCGGGTCAGCATGTAGAGCACGGCGTCGGCCACGTCCTCGGACCGCAGCCCGGTCCCCGCCGCGACGCCTTCCGCCACCGCGGTCGCGTCCGTCACCTTCCATATGTTGTTCAGGACGACACCGGGCGCGACGGAGCCGATCCGCACTCCGGTCCCGGTCAGCTGGCGCCGGACACCGTGCGTCAGCGCGTGCACGGCGTGCTTCGACGCCGAATACACCGGCTCCCAGTCGATCACCTGGTGCCCGGAGACCGAACTGGTGATCACGATGTCTCCGGTCCCGGCGGGGATCATGTGCTTGAGCGCGGCGTGCACCGTGCGCACCACGCCTCCCACGTTGGTGTCGATCAGGCCGAGCAGTTCGGCCAGGTCGCCGGCCGCGAAGTCGCCGCCGGTGTAGACGCCGGCATTGGCGATCAGGATGTCGATCCGGCCGTGACGCTCGATCGCCGTCCCGATCAGGGCCTCGACGTCGGCGGTGTCGGTCACGTCGGTGCGGACGGGGGTGGCCGCCTCGCCGAGGGCGGCGGCCGCTTCGCCGAGCTTGCCCACCGAACGGGCCCCGAGCACGAGCCGCACGCCCTGGGCGGCCAGCACCTGGGCGATGGCCAGGCCGATCCCGCTGGAGGCGCCGGTGACCACCGCGACCCGGTCCTGCAGGGATTCAGGCATGGGTGCCGTCATCCTGGCGGCCGGTGCTGGGCCCGCTGGCGGCCAGCACCTGGCGCCGGTAGATCTCATCCGGTCGCCCGTCGATCCGGGCCACGTCATGCTCGGAAAGGGTGTGCACTCCGCCGACGGTGAGGGCGCCGCCGAGAATCCGGCTGACCTTCACCGCCATCGCCGTGATCTGCAGGACTTCCGCGGCGGACTGGCCGAGGGCGAAGATGCCGTGGTTGCCGAGGTAGATCACCTTCGGCGGGGCGCCGTCGAGTTCGATCCGCCGCACCATTTCCCGCTGCACGGCCCGGGCCAGGGTCAGGCCCGGATCGGTGTAGGGCACGAAGGCCGGGTTCCGGCCGAGGATCACGACCTGCTCGGGGAACAGCACGTCGGAGGACATCCGCTCGGCGTGCGGGGAGCACAGCAGGATGTTCACCGGCACCGGGTGGGTGTGCCCGACGACGCTGGCGCCGCCGATGCTCAGGCAGATCGCGTGCAGCATGGCCTCGACCGAGGGCCGCTTGCCGCTGCGGCCGAGTTCGCCGAACACCCGCTCGACGTCCTTCTCTCCGGCCGCCTCGTCGTTGACCAGGTCGAGCATGGTCGCGGTGTTCACCTCGACGAAGTCCTCGTCGGCGGCGGTGCCGAGCTGAGAACCGCTGGCTTTCACTAGCATCCGGTCCTCCTCGGTCCGGATCGAGGTGTTGCCCTCGGCCAGGATGACCAGATCCCGGCTCGGGTCACCCAGGGTGCGGGAAAGCTCCACCAGGGTGCGCAGTTCAGCTGCCATGTCGGACTCCGGGTCAGCGCAGGAAAGCGGCGGGGACGCCGCTGTCCACCGGGATGTGCAGGCCGGTCGTGAGGGATAGATCGCCGGAGGTCAGGGCCACGACGGCGGCCGCGATGTGCTCGGGCAGCACCTCGCGCTTGAGCAGCGTGCGGCCGGCGTAGTAGGCGCCCAGGTCCTCCTCGGCCACCCCGTAGACGGCGGCCCGCTGCGCGCCCCAGCCGCCGGCGAAGATCCCGGAGCCGCGGACGACACCGTCGGGGTTGATCCCGTTGACCCGGATCCCGTCGCCGCCGAGCTCGGCCGCCAGCAGCCGCACCTGGTGCGCCTGGTCGGCCTTGGCCGCGCCGTAGGCGAGGTTGTTCGGCCCGGCGAAGACGGAGTTCTTGGACGAGATGTAGACGATGTCGCCGCCGAGGGCCTGCTCGATCATGACCCGGGCGGCCGCCTGGGCGACCAGGAAGGAACCCTTGGCCATCACGTCGTGCTGGATGTCCCAGTCGGCTTCCGTGGTCTCGAGCAGCGTCTTGGACAGCGACAACCCCGCGTTGTTAACGACCAGGTCCACGCCGCCGAAGGCGACGACCGCGGCCCGGATCGCCGCGCCGACCGCGGCGGCGTCGGTCACGTCGGCCTGCACCCAGGTCGCGACGTCGGGACCGCCGATGCCCTCGGCCACCCGGCGAGCACCGTCGGAGTCCCGGTCCGCCACCACCACGCAGGCCCCCTCGGCGGCCACCCGCCGCGCGATCGCCGCGCCGATGCCTGAGCCGCCGCCGGTAACAAAGGCGATCCGGCCGGCCAGCGGCTTGGGCTTCGGCAGCCGCTGCAGCTTGGCCTCCTCCAGCGACCAGTACTCGATCCGGAACTTCTCCGACTCCGGGATCGGGGCGTAGCTGGAGACCGCTTCGGCCCCCCGCATCACGTTGATCGCGTTCAGGTAGAACTCGCCGGCCACCCGGGCCGTCTGCTTGTTCGCGCCGAAACTGAACATCCCGACCCCCGGCACCAGAACGATCGCCGGGTCAGCCCCACGCATCGCCGGGGAGTCCGGCGTGGCGTAGCTCTCGTAGTACTTCTGGTAGTCCTCCCGGTAGGCCACGTGCAGTTCACGCAGCCGGGTGAGCTGCTCGTCCAGCGGCGCCGACGGGGGCAGGTCGAGGACCATCGGACGGACCTTGGTCCGCAGGAAGTGGTCGGGGCAGGAGGTACCGAGGGCGGCCAGCCGGGGGTGTTCGGCCCGGGCGAGGAAGTCAAGGACCCGCGCGTCGTCGGTGAAGTGCCCGACCTGACGGCGATCGGTAGAGGCCAGCCCGCGAAGGACCGGGAACAGCCCGGCGGCGCGGGTCCGCCGCTCGGCCGGCCCCAGGGGCTGGTAACCGTCCATTTGAGAGCCGAACGGTTCGGACTTCCCGTGCTCGTCCAGGTACCCCTGGCAAGCGGTGATGATCTCCAGTGAGTTGGCCTCGGCCTCGGCGCTGGTCTCGCCCCAGGCGGTGATGCCGTGGCCGCCGAGGATGACGCCGATCGCTTCCGGGTGGGCCGAGCGGATCGCGGCGATGTCCAGGCCGAGCTGGAAGCCGGGACGCCGCCAGGGCACCCAGGCGACCCGGTCGCCGAAACACGCCCGGGTGAGAGCCTCGCCGTCGACGGCCGTGGCGAACGCGATCCCGGCGTCCGGGTGCAGGTGATCGACGTGCGCGGCCGGGACAAGCCCGTGCATCGCGGTATCGATCGACGGCGCGGCGCCGCCGCGGCCGTGCAGGCAGAAGTCGAACGCGGCCACCATCTCGTCCTCGCGCTCGACCCCCGGGTAGACGTCCACCAGAGCGCGCAGCCGGTCCAGCCGCAGGACGGCCAGGCCCGACTCGGTCAGCGTGCCGAGGTCACCGCCGGAGCCCTTCACCCAGAGCAGTTCGACCGGCTTGCCGGTCACCGGGTCGGTGGCGGTGCCCTTGGCCGAGGTGTTACCGCCGGCGTAGTTGGTGTTCCGAGGGTCTGAGCCCAGGCGGTTGCTGCGACCGATCAGGTCGCTCACGGGGCCGGAATCGGCCACGGCGTCGTCACCCCATCAACTAGCTGTTACATTTTGTGAACTTGTCATATAGTAACAGCTAGCCGCGGCCCGCGGCCAGGTACCTTTAACGGCCAGCTACGGACCGGCCGGCCGAGGACGGGAACCGATGAGCCTGGACGGATCGCTCGCCGCCGAAGAGCGCCGCCTGGTCCTGCTGGACCTGCTGCGCGCATCCGGCCGGGTGGACATCACCGGCGCCGCCGGTCAGCTCGGGGTCCACCACATGACCATCCGGCGTGACCTCAAGGGCCTGGAACGCGAGGGCAGCGCGCGCCTGGTCCGCGGCGGCGCGATCTTTGTGGGCACCGAGGAGTTCGAGATCCGCCAGTCCAAGGCGCTGAGCGCCAAGCGGCGGATCGCCGAGAAACTCGCGCCGCTGGTGCGCACGCACGAATCCGTCGCGATCGACGCCTCGACCACGCTGTTCGCGCTCGTCGAGGAGCTGCCTCCCGTTGATCATCTGCTGGTCGTCACCTACGGCATCCCGGCGTTCCAGGCCCTGCAGTCGCGGACCGACGTCCGGGCCTTCCTGTCCGGCGGCGAGGTCGACCGCCGGACCGGCAGCCTGGTCGGGCCGGTGGCCCAGCGAACGCTCGAAAGCTTCTCCCTCTCCTGCGGTTTCCTGTCCACCAGCGCGCTGGACCCGGAGCTCGGCACGATGGAGCCCACCGTCGAGGAAGTCCAGATGAAGCAGGCGATGGTCCGCGCTTCGCAGTACCTGGTGCTCGCGGTGGACTCCAGCAAGCTGAGCCAGCGTTCGGCGGTCCGCGCGCTGAGCCTGGATCAGATCCAGACCGTCGTGACCGAACTCGACCCCGCCGACTCGAGGCTGGACCCCTACCGGGACCGGGTTCTGCTGCTCTGACGGGTCCTGCTGCCCTGACGGCCGGCCGCCTCAGAGCGCGGTGTAACCACCGTCGATTACCACCGACTGTCCGGTCAGGTAGCTGGCGGCCGACGAGCAGAGCAGGACGACCAGGCCGTCGAGATCCGCGGGCTCACCCATCCGGCCGGCCGGGATCAGCCCGCGCCACTGCTCGGCGAGTTCCGGGTTCGCCTCGGTGAACTGGCGGGTCATATCCGAGAGGATGTAGCCGGGCGCCACGGCGTTCACCCGGATCCCGAGCGGCGCCCACTCCACCGCCAGCGCTTTCGTCACCATGTCCACCCCGGCCTTGGACGCGTGGTAGCTGACCTGGTGCTGCGGGATGTTGACCACGGTGGCGGACATCGACGAGACGTTCACGATCGCGCCGCCGTGACCGGCGTCCCGGCAGGCCCGGCCGAATGCCTGGCAGGCCAGGTAAGTCCCGGTCAGGTTGACCTCGATCACCTTCGACCAGGAGGCCTTGGTGCCCTCCAGGCTGTCCTCCCAGACGGTGATCCCGGCGGCGTTGACCAGGATTGCGGGGGAGCCCAGCTCCTGGCTGACCTCGGCGAACGCCGCGGCCAAGGCGTCCTCGCTGGTCACGTCCGCTCTCAGCCCATGGGTCCGCACCCCGGCCGCGGATAGCGTCTTGGCGCTGTCCGTGACGCTGGGCAGCAGGTCGAGCAGCGCGACGTGGACGCCCAGCCGGGCCAGGGCGCCAGCGAGGGAGAAACCAATGCCCCTGGCCCCGCCAGTGACCACAGCGACCTGACCATCGAGATCCTCAAGCATGCGAAGGGGCCCTTCGGAGTAGAAGTTAGCTGTTACATTGTGCGATCTTCACATGATTATGGCCACCAAAGCTAGGGAATCCGGCTAGCGGCTGCGAGCAACTGGGCGATCTGCCTGTTTCGTATTAGTACGGCGCCGGGCTGGGCAGGGTGATGGCGTTGGCGGCCTCCTTGACGCCTTTGGTCGCGAGGCTGAGGATCCAGTTCTTGCCGGGCATGTACGGCAGGGCCCTGATGCCTTGATTCTGCAGCCAGATCTGCCGGCGGGTAGCGGGCGTGAACCGCTTGGCGTTGCCGGTGGCTATCTGCTGGTTGCGCTCGACGAAATCCTGCATGCGCTGCTGGTAGCGCGCGAAGGCCTCGCGATGGTCGCCATCAGCGGCGCGCAGCTCGCTGGCCAGGACGTAGGCCCCGACCAGGGCGAGGCTGCTGCCCTGGCCGGACAGCGGCGACGGGCAGTAGCCGGCGTCACCCACCAGCGTGACCCGCCCGGCCGACCAGCTGCCCATCCGGACCTGGCTAGCGGAGTCAAAGTAGAAGTCCGGGGCCTCTCGCATGGCCGTGAGCAGTCCGGGCACCTCCCAGCCCTCTCCGGCGAACGCGGCGGCGAGGAGTTCCTGCTGCTGGCCGCGGTCACGGTGGTCGTACTCGAGCGGCCCGGAGGCGAAGAAGAAGATCGCCCGCGCCTCGCGATTGCCTCGCGCGCTGGTGACAGTCACCGACTTGCCGGGGGTGGCGTAGATGAGCTGCCAGTGATCCAGCTCCAGGTCGTTAGGGACGGTGAACACCGAAAGGTACAGGCCTAGCTGACCGATGAAGCGCGACTCCGGGCCAAAGGCCAGGTCGCGTACCCGGGAATGCAGCCCGTCGGCGCCCGCCACAAGGTGGAACGTGCGCGGCGCCGACCGCTCGAAGGTCACCGTGACGCCGTCCGCGGCGTCCGTCAGGCTCGAGATGGAATCGTCAAAGATGAACTCGACGTTGTTCCTGACCGCCTCGTACAGGATGCTCACCAGGTCGCCGCGGACGATCTCGACATCGGCCGGGTCGATAACCCCGAATGCGCCGTTGATGCTGGCCAGCCGTTTCCCGGCGGAGCTCACGTAGGACATCCCGCGGGTTCCGGTGCGCGCGGCCCTGGCCGCGTCCAGGATTCCGGTCCGCCGGGCCACTTCGATCGCCGCTCCGCGCAGATCGACCGCCTGGCCGCCGTCGCGCGGCGCGGACGTCCGCTCGACCACGACCGGGGTGAAGCCGAGCCGCCGCAGCCAGCAGGCCAGCGCCAGTCCGGCCACGCCCGCCCCCGAGATGAGCACGTCCCTGTTGTGCATAGGTCCTCCCTGACCATATCTGCTTACATGGAAAACTGATATCGATGTAAGCAGATGGTAGGCCTTCGACTGTGTACACTGCAAGCAGATAAGGCGGGCCGGGCAGGACGCCTGGATGGGTAGAACACCATGAGCATTCCGGACTATGTGGACCTGGCCTGGCACGGCGACGATGGAAGGCGGCCGGGGCCCCGGCGCAGCCTGCAGATGGGCGCGATTGCCGCGGCCGGCGTCGAGCTGGCTGATGAGGGCGGCCTCAGCCGCGTGTCCATGCGGACCGTCGGAGCGCGGCTCGGCATGACCTCGATGGGTCTGTACCGCTACGTTCAGGCCAAGGATGAGCTGCTCGCGCTCATGATCGACGAGGCCCTCGGCCCGCCGGACTTCCCTGCCTACGGCCCGTCGGCCTGGCGCGACCGGCTGTCAGCCTGGGCCTACGCCGTGCGCTCCAGGCTCGAGGCCCACCCCTGGGTGCTCGGGGTATCCCTGCCGGATCCGCCCGCGCTCCCGTACCAGATCCAATGGACCGAGCGCGGCCTCGAGGCCCTGCGCCCGACCCGCCTGGCCGAGACCGCGAAGCTGTCGGCGCTCTTGCTGGTCAATGTCTATGTCCGGGGACAGAGTCAGCTCGCGACCGGGTTTGGCCGTCAGGTCCGGTCCGGCGACAATCCGGGTTCGCAGTACGCCCGGATGCTGCTTCGGCTGGCCGACCCCGAACGCTTCCCGTGCCTAGTTGCCGCCATGGCCCAGCGCGCGACCGCCCCGCCGGCCGACTTCGCAGACGATGAGTTCCGGTTCGGGCTCAGCACCGTCCTCGACGGGATCGCCTGCCGCGTATGACGCCGTCGGCGAATGTCCGACCAGCCAAGGCTCGGTCGTGGAAGGGTGAGACGGCGTCACCCGGCCGGGTGATTGGCCTGGGCGGCGGGCTTGGTCAGGGCCGCCGCGGGGATGGTGCGAGCAGCCCGAGGGCGCGGGCCTGCTCGACGGCTTCGTGGCGGCGGTGCGCGCCGAGCTTGTCGTACAGGTGGCGCATGTGGGTCTTGACCGTGTTCACCGAAAGGTAAAGCTCATCGGCGATCTCCGGTGCCGAGAGCTTGGTGGGCAGGTAGCGCAGGACGCGGGTCTCGGCGTGGCTGAGCGGCTCGATTAGCCTCGGGGGTACGATCCCCCCCAGACCCCCCCTGCTTACGGGGGGGCTGCCCGCCCCCCCGTACCCCCCGGGGCCCCCTGCGGGGGGCTGGCTGGCTGGGGCCAGGACATTTAGGATCTTGGCGATCAGGGGGGCGTGCGCGGTGCCATTCCGGCGATGGCGATCTAGCAGCTCGGGTGCCGGGTCGTACAGGAAAGGGAAGAGCAGGCTTTGGGGCTCGGCGCGGTCGAGGGCCTGCTCGAGGGCGCGGCTGGCGGCGTCCGCGTCGCCGAGCGCGTCGCAGCTGATCGCCTGGAGCAGGAACGCCTGAACCTCCCACAGATGGGCGTTCGTCAACGGAGCCGACCCGTCGATGACGGGCGCGAGCACGGCGGTCGCCGCCTTCGGGTCGTCCTGAGCGAGCCGCAGCGATGCCTCCGCGATGCGTATCTCTGCCCGTTCCCGCTCCGGTCTGTCCATGTCGGTCAGGGCTTGCTCGACGCGCGCCGTTTCACCCATCCGCACGAGCGTCTGCAAAAGGTGCGAGCGCCCCCGGATGGCGAGCGTGTGCGGTGTGACGAGCGATTTAGCCACCCGTTCGGCTGTCCGGAACGCGCGCAGTGCGGCGTCGAGACGGCCGCTCACGAACTCGAGCATGCCGCGGCCGTAGTGCAGCCGCATCCCGGCGGCCGGCTCGACCTCGGCCCGGACGGTGCGCTCAGCCCGGCCGAGCGCCCGCTCTGCTTCCTCGAGCCGTCCCTGGGCGACCATCGCGACGCCGAGGTCGAGGTAGGCGACGCCGGTGACCGGCTCATCGGCCCAGCCGTGCTCCTTGGCCAGCTCGATCGCCTGCAGGCTCCGCTGTGTCCCCAGCGGGAACGACCGCCAGCTCAGCAGCTGGGCCCAGTGCGCCAGGCCGGTGACCTCCAGATAGGGCCGGCCGATCTCGCGCGCCAGGGCGATGCCGTCCTCGAGGTGCCGGTCCGCCTCATCGAAGCGAGCGGACCAGACCTCGGCGATGCCCAGATTGATCAGCGCCAGGGCTCGCAGGTCCCCGCCTAGCCTGGGCTCCGCCAGGCCCGTGGCCACCGCGGGGGCCAGCAGCCGCTGGGCCTCCTCGGCCACGGCCGGGAGGTCGCCGCGCTGCCGGGCCAGCCGCATCCGCACCACGGCGACCACGACCTGCGGGCGCCCGCGCTGGCCCGGGGGCAGCGATTCCAGTCTCTGGGTAGCGAGAGCCAGGTACCGTTCGGCCTCTTCGAATGATCCCCGGGCCAGCTGGTCCCCGGCCACCCGCGCGGCCAGCTCGGCGTCGGCGGTGACCACGTCGGCCGGGAACCGGGCGAGCAGCTCGTGCGCGGTGCCGCCCAGCCCGGCCAGGCCCAGGCTGACCCAGTGGTCTGACAGCACGCGAGCGGCCAGGGCCCAGTTTCCCGCGGCCTGGGCGTGCCGGACCGCCTCGACCGAGTACCCGTGTCCCGCGTACCAGCCGGCGGCGGCTTCGTGCAGCACGGGCAGTTCGGCCGCTGCGCTCCCTCTCAGCTCCAGCTGCAGCAGATCGGCGAACAGCTGGTGGTAGCGGAACCAGGACCGCCGCGCGTCCAGCGAGACGACGAACGCGCCTGCCTCCTCGAGCTGCTGCAAGACCCGTTCCCCGCCCGAGCCGCCGGTCAGCAGGTCGGCCAGCTCTCCGTTCACCCGTTCCAGCATGGAGGTCCGCAGCAGCAGCAGCCGGGCCTCGTCGCTCTGCTGCTCCAGGACCTCGGCCACCAGATACTCCGCGACCGTGCGCTCGCTGCCGCCGAACTCGGCGGCGAAACGTTCCGGATCGGGGTGCCCGGCCAGCGACAGCGCCGCCAGCCGCAGCCCNNGCGACAGCGCCGCCAGCCGCAGTCCCGCCGCCCAGCCCTCGGTCTGGTCGTACAGCAGAGCCAGCGCGGAGTCGGACAACGGTACGTCGGCCAAGCCAAGCAGCGCCCGCGCCTCCGCCCGGCTGAACCGCAGATCGGCCGTGCGGATCTCGGTGAGCTCCCCGGCCAACCGCAGCCGGTGCAGGCCCAGCCGCAGGTCATGGCGGGTGGCCAGCACGAACCGCAGGGTGGTCGGTGCGCGCATGATCAGCAGCTCCAGCTGGCGCAGCGCCTCGGCCGAGCCCAGCTCGTGCAGGTCATCGAGCACCAGCCAGACCCGGTCCTCGAGCGAGGTGAGGTCGTCAAGCAGCCGCTCGACCACCGTCCAGCCGTCCAGGTCGGGCGCCGCCGTCAGCCCGCGCACCAGGGCGGACCCGGGCGCGGTGTCCCGCAGCGCGCCGACCACCGAGATCCAGAGCCGAGCAGGATCACACTCCTCACCCGGTACCGATACCCAGGCGGTGCACTCGGCCAGGCCCGCTCCGGCGATCCAGGACCGGAGCAAGACCGTCTTCCCGCTGCCCGGCGGGGCCGACACCTGCACGACGCGCTGCGCTTGGGTCAGCTGCCGGAAAAGCCCCGGGCGCGAGACGACTCCATCCCGGACAGGCGGAGCAGCCGGAACGGCCGGGGCGGCGATGGCCCCGGACCCGACGGCAGGCTCCACGGCGGCTCTCCTCGGCAGGTACCGCTTCTAACAGTACGTCTCCCGCGCCGATAGGCCGAGCCCGGCCTGCGGATCACCCGAGCGTGTGATGCCGGCTCACCCGGCCGGGCGCGAGGCTGATGCCACCTCGCTTAAAGACCGAAAGGAACCGACATGACCACCACGCAGGTACCCCGGCCGGCCCGCAGCCGGCCCGGTACCGGCCACCATGGCCGGCCGTCACCGACCAGGCGGAGAGCGCCGGCCGTCCCGCGGCAGGTCGCATTCTGGCTGTTGGCGCTGGTACTCGGCGTCACCATGCTCGGCACCACCCTGCCGACCCCGCTGTATGTCATCTACCAGGGCCGCTGGCACTTCTCCGCGGCCATGGTGACGGTGACCTTCGCCGTCTACGCCGCGGCGGTGATCGCGACCCTGCTGCTGGCCGGGCGGTCCTCGGACCTGGCTGGGCGCCGGCCGGTGCTGGCCGTGGCCCTCGGGGCCAGCGCGCTGAGCACGGTGGTGTTCATCCTGGCCCCTAACCTGGCGGCGCTCATCACGGCCCGGATCGTGTCGGGACTGTCGGCGGGCCTGATGACGGGCACGGCGACGGCCACGCTCACCGAGCTTGTGCCGGCTTCGGCCAGCCGCCGGGCGTCGCTGGTGGCCACCGCCGCGAACATGGCCGGCCTGGGCCTCGGTCCCCTGGTCGCCGGGCTGTTCGCGCAGTACGCGCCGCACCCCACGACGCTGGTGTTCGAGACGTACCTGGCGGTCCTGGCGGTGGCGGGCCTCATCCTGCTGTTCGTCCCCGAGACGGTGGGCCGCCGCACGCGCCCGACCCTGCGCTTCGCCGGGCTGGGCATCCCGGAGCGGGGCCGGGGCGAGTTCATCGCCGCCGGCGTCGCCGCTTTCTCGGCCTTCGCCCTGCTCGGGCTGTTCAGTTCCCTGGTGCCCGGCTTCATCGCCGGCCAGCTGCATGAGGGTAACCACGCCGTTCAGGGAGCCGTCGTGTTCCTGCTGCTCGCGGTAGGGACCGTCACCCAGGTGGCGCTGTTCAGGTTCAGCAGCCGGCGCGTCGTGCTGGCCGGCCTAGTTCTGTTCCTGGCCGCGCTCGCCCTGATCGTGGCCGGCCTGGCCCAGTCCGGAATGGCCCTGTTCCTGGCCGGCACGGTGGCCGGCGGCGTGGCCGTCGGCGCCATCTTCCTGGGCGGCCTGGCCACCGCCAACCGGCTGGCCCCGGCCGAGCGGCGCGGCCAGGCCATCTCCGCCTTCTTCGTGGCCTGCTACGCCGGGCTGATCATTCCCGTGGTCGGCGTGGGCGTGCTGTCGGGGTTCACCGGGACCTTCCCGGCCGTGCTGACCTTCTCGATCCTGCTCGCGGTCCTGTGCCTGTTCTCGATCTCCCGTTTTGCGCAGGACATGACATGAGGACCGTAGCGTGCGGTCAGCATGATCCGCGGCCGCCGATGACCCACGAGATCCGCGTCCGGGGGCGCCTCGGGCGGACGATGCGCGCCGCGTTCCCCGGCCTGCGCGCCGAGACGCACGGCGAGGACACGCTGCTGACCGGTGCCCTGACGGACCAGGCCGCGCTGTACGGCGTCCTGGCTCAGATCGAAGCGCTCGGGCTGGAGCTCCTCGAGGTCCGGCGTCTTCGGGGCGGGACCGCGAATCACCCGCCGGTGTGACGCCGCCTCACCCCGGCGGGCACGAGGCTGAACCCAGCTGAGAGCAAGCATCCCTCACAAAGGAGAACGATTATGACAACCTCACTTCCCACCACGCGGCTGGGTTTGACCGGCATGCACCTGACCCGGGTCGGCTTCGGGGCCTGGGCCATCGGCGGGGGCGGCTGGGCCTTCGCCTGGGGCAACCAGGACGACGCCGCGTCGATCGCGGCCATCCGGCACGCGGTGGAATCCGGGATCAACTGGATCGACACCGCCGCCGTCTACGGCCTGGGCCACTCCGAAGAGGTGGTCGCGGCCGCGCTGGCCGGCCTGCCCGAGGCGGACCGGCCCTACGTGTTCACCAAGGGCGGCCTGGTCTGGGATCCGGCCGACCGGTCCGCGGCGCCCCGGCGGGTCGGCGCGCCGGCCAGCCTGCGGACCGAAGTCGAGGCCTCGCTGCGGCGGCTGCGGGTCGAGCGGATCGACCTGTACCAGATGCACTGGCCTGCGGAGGACGGCACGCCGGTGGAGGAGTACTGGCAGGTCTTCACCGACCTCAAACGCGAGGGCAAGATCGGCGCCGCCGGGCTGTCCAACCACGACCTCCGCCAGCTGGAAGCGGCCGAACCCATCGCGAACGTGGACGCCATCCAGCCCCAGTTCAACCTGATCCACCGCGGCGCCGCGGCCGACGTCCTGCCGTGGGCCCACGAGCATGAAGCCGGGGCGATCGTCTACAGCCCGATGGCCTCGGGCCTGCTCACCGGCGCGTTCACCGCGGAGCGGGCGGCCCGGCTAGACCCGGGTGACTGGCGGGCCGGCCACCCCGACTTCACCGGGCCGGCCGCCTCGGCCAACCTGGCCCTGGCCGAAGGACTGCGCCCGGTCGCCGAACGGCATGGGGTCACGCCCGCCGCGGTGGCTGTCGCCTGGACCCTGACCTTCCCCGGGGTGACCGGCGCGATCGTCGGAGCCCGCGGTCCCGGTCAGGTCGACGGGTGGCTGCCCGCCGCCAGCCTGGAATTGAAGGAAGACGACCTGTCTGACATCGCGACCGTCATCCGCGCCACCGGGGCCGGGACCGGGCCCGTAACACCGGCCCGGTAGGCGCGTGGCTCACAACCATGCCTGGAGCGCGCACTGCGGGCCCGTTCGGCTAGGAGATCGTCAGTTCCCCTGGCCGCCGATCCGCTCTTGCAGGCAGACGGTCACCGTGTCGCCGGCGTCCTTGCCGATGACCTTGCGGATTTCGGCCTTGACCGGGAGCTTATGGCTGCCGTCGCCCAGGGCCATAAACGAGCTGCGGAACGGGTGACCGTCAATGGTTCCCCGCACCTTGACCAGGCCCCTGGTACCGAAGAAGTCCACCGATTCGGGCCAGATCAGGTACGTCCAGCCGCCCTTTTCCTCGCTTCGCACCAAGGTGGCAGTGAATTCCTTGTGCATGAGATGGCCTCCCTGCGTCCTTCGCGCCCAGCCTGCTGTAAGCCGGTTCTACCTTAAGACTGCAGCCGGATCGGCGGCCCAGCTCCTCAGGGCAGCTCTGCGGGAAGCTGAACCGGCTGCCGGGCCCCCGGGCGGATGGCGAACATCGCGATGACCGTCCCCAGGGCACCCAGCTGGATGGCGAGGTCGGCGAGGTTAAACGAGGCGCGCGAACCGCCGACATGGATCCAGTCCACGACCGCGCCGCGGCCCAGGCCGGGGGCCCTGAAGACCCGGTCCGCGAGATTGCCCGCCGCGCCCGCCAGCACGGCGGCCAGGCACAGCGCGACCGCCCGGCTCTGGGTACGCAAGGCCAGCGTGCCCGCGGTCGCCGCAATGACGGCGCCCAGCGCAGTGATCACCGTCGGGTAGGCCGCTCCGAACCCGCCGCTCGCGCCGGTGTTGCGGATCAGATGTACCGTCAGCCAGCCGCTGGCTGAGCCGCGCGCCGAGGCCGGATCCAGTGCCAGCACCAGGCTCTTGCTGACCTGGTCCGCGGCCAGGATTCCGGTCCCGATGACGCACATCGCCCACCGCACGCTGGGCCGCCTGACCGCCACGTCCGCAGGAATGATCACCATAGGCGTAACGATATGCCCGGTCTTGCCCCGGGCCGGATCCTGGTCGGGGCCGTCCGCGGTATGTCAATGGCTGGTTACCAGTGGCCGTGATGAACGACCTCGCCGGCCGGGCGGCGGTTGGGATTCGCGATGGGCCGCAGCGGCCGGTCCGCCGGGTAGCCCACGCCGAGGAGGAAGGTGACATCGTGATCGCCGGGCACACCCAGGATCTTCCGGGCCGCATCCTGGTCGCCGACCGAGGCATGGGCGGTGCCGATGCCGAGGTCGGCGGCGGCGACCGCTATGGCGTAGGTGGCCTGCCCGAGGTCGTAGTAGTCGAGGAGGCGGGTACGGTCGTCGTCGGTCTGCGGCAGCACCAGGGCGATGGCCGCGGCGGCCCCGGCGATGTGGCCGGCGCCCCGCCATACGGTGGACAGCGCGCGGAGCTCGTCCGGGTCGGTGACGACGACGAAGTCCCAGTGCTGCCGGTTGGATGCCGACGGCGCCCGTCGGCCTGCCTCGGTGATCCGGTCGAGGTCGCTCGCCGCCACGGGGTCAGGCCGGTAGGCGCGGACGTTGCGGCGGGCGCGGATGGCGTCCCAGGTTTCCACGGCAGGGTCCTCCTCAGCGAGGCATATCCGACTTTTCCGATAGGGATACTGTACATTCGGTTCTCTACTGCGTTCCAGCCGGAAAGGTCCTGCGCGCAGGCCCTCAGCAGGCTTCACTGGCGGTCCGTACCAGACCGGCGCCGGCCAGCGAATTACCGCGGCAGCCGCTTCTTTGCCTCCTCGTACAGGTCGGCAGGCAGCGGTCCCTTCTCGGCTGTGGCGATGTTGGTGGTCAGGTGCGCCGGGTTCGCGGTGCCGACGATGGTGGTCGACAGGCCGGGGTGGCTGAGGGTGAACCGCAGGACGAACTCCATGGTGGACATGCCCGCGTCGGCAAGCAGGTCCTCGATGCCCGAGGTTTCCCAGTTCTGCTGGCCGAGGCCCGGCTTCTGGGTGAGCGGGCCGGTCCGCCAGTTCTTCTCCTCTGAGGCCGCGCCCCGGGCCGCGCCGCCTCGGATCAGCGTTCCCGCGCCCTCGTCCGCCGCCTCGGTGATGAGGTCCTCGTGGTCGCGCTGGACGGCCGAGTAGGGGATCTGGAAGGCGTCGAAGACGTTCATTGCGAGGTGGTCGGGCAGGTCAGGGAGGATGCCTGACATGCCGATGAACCGAACCTTGCCTTCGTTCCGCAGTTCCTGGAGCATCTCGACCGTGTGGTTCTCCTCCAGCGTGGCCCGGCTCGGGGACATGTGCACCTGGACGAGGTCCAGGTGGTCCGTACCGAGCCGCTGCAGCGACCGCTCGACCACCTCGCGGACGTTGCCGGGGCTGTAGTCGTGCGGGTACGGCGGCGGCGAGTCCGCGGGCGGTTCGAGTAGGCAGCCGCACTTGGAGGCGAGGAAAAACTCATCGCGCCGGTGCCCCACGTAGCGCCCGATGAGCTCCTCGCTGCGGCCGTAGTCCGGCGAGGTGTCGATCAGGCTGATGCCGCCGTCCAGGACCGCGTTGAGCAGGCGCCCGGCGTCCTCGTCCGCTATCTCAGGTCCCCTCGGGCCGCCTCGCAACTCCATAGCGCCATACCCGAGGACGGTCACGTCCGTCTGCGTCCGGCCAAGCGGCCGCGTCATGATCGCCATGCGGTTAACGCTATCCCGCGGCCGGCCGTGCCGGGTGCGAAGGTGGCCGGATCGCGCCGGTACCAGCAGGCCTACGTCACACCGGGATCGTCAACTCCGAGCAGAGTAACGATACGCTTACAGAAAGTAGGATTTAGCTCCGCGCGAGCGGGTCCCCGAGGCATAGACGTTAAGGCTCTCACCAGGTCGAGGGAAGCTCCTCAGGTCGCCTGCAGTCACGACGGAGATAGTAGACCGAGGTACCGGCATCGGCAGGCTCCCGTCTGCTGTGTCGAGTCTGGTAGTCGTCGTGCGGGTTCATTAGCCCGCGCCGACGGCACCCTCAGATCCAGAAAATCATCATCGCCCGCGAGCTCCACGGCCGTCAGTTCGTCCCCTGCGGCCGATGACACACCTCGTGCGGCCGGCCAAGTTTTCGTGTCCCACGACCGCTCCTTTTTCTAATCTCGGAACGGCAGTACTGCGTGCCCTCAGGACTCCCAGCCCGCGTCCCCGGGATGTCTTAGCGGACTCTCACGGGCTGCCGCCCATCCGGCTGATGAGGTTATCCATGCTGATGCCGTACGGCATACCCCAGGCCGCCGCCTGTTCGCTATCGACCGGGTCGGGCAGCTCACGCTGAGCCTCCTCGGCCATCTCCGGCAATCCGGCCTTGCGCAACACGTCAACCACATGCTGCCTGGTGAGTTGCACCGCAACCACCTCGTCTGTGAAATCACTACGCCGATGATGAACGCCCTCGGCTCGCCGTGCCACGTCGCGGTCGGGACAACCAGTCGGCGGTCTTAGCGGTGACGTTAGATATGAATCCGCCCTTAGTCAACGACAATCCTGTCCTTACGGCCGAAGCGCCAGGTGCCCGCGGCCAGCACCTCCCGGCGGCTGTACCGAGCCCGGCTGCCGGGCTCAGCGAGAGAGCGTCCGCCGGTAGATGTGCTCAGCCGCCATGATCACGGTCAGGTTCGTCGGGACGGAGGGCACAAGAACAGGGCGCCCGTTGACCAACAGGACCCCCGCCTGCGAAGAGGAGAAGGTCCATGACCGATGCTCATTCCTTCGAGCTGGGAACCGACGGACCGTCGGCGATTGTGGTCGGCATTGACGGTTCCGCGACCTCCATGCGGGCTGGCGCATATGCGGCGGGACTAGCGCGCCGCCAGCGGGCCCGGCTCGTCGCCGTTTACGTGGGATCAGTCGCACCGATGTGCGTCACCGAACCCAGCGCAGCTGCCGTGCTTCGCATGGCGCACTCCGAGGCCTTCGAACAGACCGCCGCCGATCTTCGCCATGAAGCCGAGGAGAAGGCCCGGGAGCATGGCATTTCCATTACCTTCGTGGCTACCCGGGGTGACTCATTGGCTGAGCTCCACCGGATCGCCCGGGAGAGCTGTGCCGACGCCATCGTGGTCGGGGCATCCACCAAGGCGGGTCACGAGCAGAGGTAGGAGTACCTCGTCCACCATCTCGGTAATATCTTTTTTCGTCGGGTCGTGAGTATCAAGCAGTGTGCGTTTAATGATCAACGCATGAAGTACCTCGAGGACGACGGGTGTCAGGCGCTCCGAAGATATCTCGCCGCGCTTGGCCGCGTCGCGCAGCAATTCGGTCAATGCCTCGAAACGGGGGTCGAAAACCTGTGACTTGAACCGGGCTAGTAGTTGAGGCTGGCGATGCGCTTCGCCCAGGAGGCTTCGGTACGCATCACCCCTAACGCCCTTTTGCGCTTTGATCATGTGAACCGTGAGCCCGATCAGATCGTCGCGCAGAACACCGGTCCGGGCGTATTCGGCTGGGTCTGAACCCAGCTTCTCCAACGTGTCGATCACGAGAGACGTGGTGTCAGGCCACCGCCGGTAAAGCGGGCTCTTTCCGGTGCCCGCACGCTCGGCGACGCCCTCGAAACTCAGCCGCCCGAATCCGACCTCGGCTAGCTCAGCAATGACAGCGTCAGAGATTGCCTTCTCGACCGCGGTTCCCCGACGTCGCNNCGCTTGGCGGGCCTGGCATGGCAGAAGCATATGTGAGCCTCGCCCGCCTATCGGGCGATGGCGACGCGGACCCGTCGGCGGTCGGCGACGGGGGCTTCAGCCCCCGGATCCGGCCGTGGCTGGCGGGCCCGCCTGGTCGCGCAGAACCTGGTTGATGGCCGCGACGATGACCTGGGCTGACCCGTCGATGGCCGTGGCCACCGGGCTGGCGGGGTTGCTGAGCTGGCTGGCGATCTGCGCCGCCGACAGGCCGGCGAGGACCTGCGGGTCGTACTGCGCGCCCGCCAGGACATACCGGTTGGCGATGTCGAGGAACGGGACCGCCCCGGACTGGTCGGCGCTGTTGACGTAGGGAGGCACGTCGAAGGTGCTGATGAGGCTGTTGTCCAGCGGGGTCTGGGCCTGCAGCGCGCGGCCGGCGTTGTCGGTCAGCTCGGTCGTCCGCAGCGTGAGCTCGGTGCTCTGGTAGTGAGCCGTCCGGAACGAGAGCGTGGCGGTGTCCGGGTAGACGTCGGTGGCCGATGACGTCGTGGTGCCGAGCTGGCTCCAGCTGCCGAAATGGGACAGTGCGACGGCCAGCGACCAGCGTTCGGCCGCGCAGAACGGGCAGGATTCCTCGCTGACGAAGACGATCGCCGTCTTGCCGCCGATCTGCAGCGGCGGCCCTGACGTCTTGACCGCCCGAAGCGGGGTTATCTCCTGGCCGGGGCCTACCCTGGCGAGCACGGCGGCCGGGACGGTGGTGACCTGCCGGACGACGAGGGAGGACGCCGGCGATTCGCTAGCGACCAAACGAGCGGGGGTAGCGGTCAGCTTGACCGCGACCAGTCCCACTACCACCGCCAGCACGGCGGTGACCGAAGCGACCGCCACCAGGATCCGCCGGCGCGCTTCGGCGCGCTTACGGGCGGCTCGTTCGGCCGCGATCCGCTCGCGGGCGCGCGTCTTGGGCTGCGAGCCTCGCCGCGGCCCGGCTGAGTTGCCGCCCGCACGGTCGTGACGGGTATTTGCCACCTGTATCTTCCCTTCTTCCGGATGTATGGCACTGGAGCCCGCCGCACACCAGCCCCGTCCTACTAACACGGATAGGACTTGCGAACTGTTCACGTCACGGCGGGCTGAGCGATCGGGGACGTCGGTGCGGTCGGCCGTGGCCAGGAACGCCGCGATCGCATTGGCGACCACCGCGGGGGCTCGCCTGGGCAGGTGATGACCCGCGCCCTCGACGAGCTGCAGGTGAGCATGCGGCAGGGCGCGTGCCAGCCGGCAGGCGGTTTCGAAGGGAACCACGGAGTCTTGCGGATCGGCGAGCACGAGAACCGGCGCCCGGACCGAGGCCAGAGCGTCCTCCAGCTCATCGAGCTCACGCAGCAGGGCGCGTTGTTCGGTCAGGAAGGTGCTCCATAGCGGCAGGTGTCCGCCGTCCGCATGGCCCCAGACCTGCCAGTTGACGTGCTCGTCCGGACGCAGCGGGCGGCCCCGCCGCCGCGCGATCCTGGCCAGCCGGGCCCGCGCGATCCAGGGCGTCAGCCGCCACGCCACCAGCGCGCACAGCGGGCCTGCGCCGGGTGCGGCGAGCAGCCTGTCCCAGCGGGTCACGCACCCCGGGCCGACGCTCGCGAGCAGGACCACCGCCGCCACCCGGCCGGGCGCCAGGCTCGCCGCCGACAGCGCCACCCCGCCGCCGTAGGAATGCCCTACGAGCACCGCGCGGGTGATGCCGCGCGAGTCCAGGTCGTTGAGGACGGCGCGGGCGTTCGCG
>PMST01000152.1 GCA_003168295.1 Actinomycetota bacterium | reverse complement strand
GGTAGTGGGGGGCGCCGCGGGTCACGGTGACGGTGACGATGTCGCCCGGGCGCGGGGTTGTCCCGTGTGGGGCGAAGTGCACGAGGCGGTTGTCGCGGGCCCGGCCCGACATGCGGTGGGTAGCGGCATCCTTGCGGCCCTCACCCTCGGCCACGAGGACCTCGACGGCAGCGCCGGCCTGCTTGGCGTTCTGCTCGTAGGTGGTCTCCTCGACCAGGGCGGCGAGCCGCTCGTAGCGCTCTTGCACCGTACCCGCGGGCACCTGATCGTCCATCGTCGCGGCGGGGGTACCGGGGCGGATGGAGTAGCGGAAGGTGAACGCGCCCGCGAACCTGGCCTGGCGCACCAGGTCCAGGGTGTCCTCGAAGTCCAGGTCGGTCTCGCCAGGGAAACCGACAATGATGTCGGTGGTGATGGCAGCATCGGGAATCTTGGCCCGGACCCGGTCCAGGATCGCCAGGTAGCGGTCCCGGCGGTAGGCGCGGCGCATCGTCTTCAGCACGCGGTCGGAGCCGGACTGCAGCGGCATGTGCAGGCTCGGCATGACGTTGGCGGTCTCGGCCATCGAGTCGATGACGTCGTCGGTGAAATCCCTGGGATGCGGAGAGGTGAAGCGGACGCGCTCCAGGCCCTCGATTTCCCCGCAACCGCGCAGCAGCTTGCCGAACGCGGTCCGGTCGCCGAACTCGGCGCCGTAGGAGTTCACGTTCTGGCCGAGCAGCGTGACCTCGAGCACCCCGTCGGCGACCAGCGCGCGGATCTCGCCCAGGATGTCGCCGGGCCGGCGGTCCTTCTCCTTGCCCCGCAGGGCCGGCACGATGCAGAAGGTGCAGGTGTTGTTGCAGCCCACAGAGATCGCGACCCAGGCCGAATAGACCGACTGACGCCGGGCGGGCAGCAGCGAGGGGAACGTCTCCAGCGTCTCGGCGAACTCGGCCTGCGCCTCGTGCCTGACGCGAGCCCGCTCGAGCAAGGCGGGCAGCGAGGCCATGTTGTGGGTGCCGTAGACCACGTCGACCCACGGCGCGCGGTCGGTGATCTTGGTGCGTTCCATCTGGGCCAGGCAGCCGCCCACCGCGATCTGCATGCCGTTCTTCTTCTGGGGCAGCAGATGACCCAGGTTTCCGTACAGCCGGTCGGCCGCGTTCTCCCGGACCGCGCACGTGTTGAACACCACCACGTCCGGCGTCTGGCCGTCGGGCGCGGGCCGATAGCCGGCCTCGTCCAGCAGGCCGGCCAGGCGCTCGGAATCGTGCACGTTCATCTGGCACCCGTAGGTGCGAATCTGGTAAGTCCTGCCGCCTGCTGCCACACGACCAGGATAGGCGCGGGCGCGCGCACCGGGGCCCGGTGATCTCCGCGGCCGGCTTCCGGCATGATATTCGGTATGCAAATGGCTACGGAAACGACATCTTACGGCGAATGGCCTTCTCCGATCGGGGGCGTCGACGTCGCACGCAAGCAGATCGGGCTCGCCTTTCCGACCATGGCCGGCGGATGCGCGTGGTGGCAGGAGCTGCGGCCGTCCGAAGGCGGGCGGCAGACCGTGGTCTGCCAGGGACCGGACGGGGTCAGCCGCGATCTGCTCGCGGCGCCGTGGAACGCCCGAACCCGTGTGCACGAGTACGGCGGCCGGTCCTACCTTCCGCTCGCCGACGGTTTCGTCTTCGCCAACTTCAGCGACCAGCGGCTGTACCGCAGCCGGGACGGCGCCCGACCGGAGCCGGAACCGCTGACGGCGGCACCCGGGGCGGACACCGGTGACCGGTTCGCCGATTTCGTCCTCGCCCCCGGCGGGAACGAGGTGTGGTGCGTCCGGGAACGGCACGGTGCTAGCCAGGCCGGGGCCGGCCGGATCAGCCGCGCGATCGTGGCGGTCCCGCTGGACGGCTCGGCCGCGGGCGACCCGGACGCGGTCCGGGTACTGGTCAGCGGTTCGGACTTCTACGCCTTCCCGGCTCCGTCCCCGGACGGCACCCGGCTGGCCTGGATCTGCTGGGACCACCCGCAGATGCCGTGGGACGGCACCGAGCTCAGGGTCGCCGCGCTCGGCGACGGCCCGGTGAGCGATAAGAACCAGCAGCAGCTGCTCATGGGGAGCGAGGCCGAGTCGGTGCTGGCCCCGGTCTGGCGGGACGACCGCAGCCTGTACGTGATCTCCGATCGTTCCGGCTGGTGGAACCTGTACCTGGCTGACCTGCTGGCCTTCCCCCAGGCGCTGTGCCCGCGCGAGGAGGAGTTCGCCGAGCCGCTGTGGCAGCTCGGCTCTTACCCGTACGCGGTGCTCGGCGACGGCCGCATCGCCGTGGTCCACGGGCAAGGCCAGCCGCGGCTCGGCGTGCTCGACCCGGGTACCGGCCAGCTCGTTGACCTCGACCTGCCGTACCAGGTCTTCGGATCCGGGCTTTCCGCGTCCGGCCGGAGCGTGGTCACGATCGCGGGAGGCCCGGCGGTCCCGATGAGCGTGATCACGGCCGGCATCCCCGCGGCCGGCCACAGCCAGCAGGCCGCCGAGGTGCACGAGTTGCGCCGGACCCTGGACTGGGTGCCGGACGCCGGATATCTGCCGGTGCCCCGCGAGGCCCGGCTGACCGGGCCGTCCGGTTCCGTCGTGCACGCGCTCGTCTACCCGCCGACCAACCCCGCGGCCCGGGCGCCCGACGATGAGCGGCCGCCGTACATCGTCTGGGTGCACGGCGGTCCCACCTCGCAGGTCGGCCCGCGGCTCGATCTGGAAAAGGCGTTCTTCACCAGCCGGGGCATCGGGATCATCGACGTGAACTACGGCGGGTCCAGCGGGTACGGCCGCGCCTACCGGGAGCGGCTGCGCGGCCAGTGGGGCATCGTGGACGTGGCCGACGCGATGGCGGCGGCGCTCGCGCTGGCCGAGGCGGGCGAGGCGGACTCCAGCCGACTCGGCATCCGCGGCGGCTCGGCCGGCGGCTGGACGGCGCTGGCCGCGGTGACGTCGGGTATCGGTGTCATCGGCCCGGACGCGGTCGGGGGAACCGGGCGGAAGGGGGTTTTCGCGGCGGCGGCCTCGTATTTCGGCGTCAGCGACCTGCGGGGCTTTGCCGCTCAGACGCACGACTTCGAATCGCGATACCTGGACGGCCTGATCGGGCCGCTCCCGGAGTGCGAGTCGGTGTACGCCGAGCGGGCGCCGGTCGGGCACGTGAACGATGCCACCTGCCCGGTGCTGTTGCTGCAAGGGCTCGACGACCCGATCGTCCCGCCCGTGCAGTCCGAGTCCATCGCCGCCGACCTGGCCGCGCACGGCATCCGCTACGCGTACCTAGCCTTCGCGGGCGAGTCACACGGATTCCGGAAAGCAGAGACGATCATCGCCAGCCTCGAGGCCGAGGTCTCCTTCTACGGGCAGATCATGGGCTTCACCCCGCCGGGCGTCCCGCAAGTGGCGCTGACCGGCTAGTATCAGCTTTTCTCTGCTCATAGAGATATTGCTATCCGTGGTCCGTTTGATAACGGCTGGGGTGGGACTCGGGTGGGTTATGGATCCTCTTAAGCCTGGTGATCCGAGCCGGGTCGGTAGCTACCGGCTGACCGGGAGGCTGGGCGAAGGCGGGATGGGAAGCGTGTTCCTCGGCCTGTCTCCCGGCGGCCGCCAGGTCGCGGTGAAACTCATCCATCCCGCACACGCCAGCAGCAGGCAGTTCCGCGAGCGATTCGCGAGAGAGATCGACGCGGCCCGGCGGGTCGGGGGTTTTCACACGGCATCCGTCGTCGACGCCGACCCTGGTGCCGATCCGCCCTGGATGGTCACGGCCTACATTCACGGCCCCTCGCTGCAGGAGGCGGTCGCCGAAGGCGGCCCGTTCAGCCTGGAGCGGGCGCGCGGGCTGGGCGCCGGGCTCGCGGAGGGACTGGCCGCCATCCACGCCTGCGGCCTGGTCCACCGCGACCTGAAGCCGAGCAACGTGATCCTGGCGGACGACGGCCCGCGCATCATCGACTTCGGGATCGCGCGGGCGACCGAGGCAAGCCCGATGACGACGACGGGGATGGTCGTCGGCACCTACTCCTATATGTCCCCCGAGCAGTTGCGCGGCGAGCCGGCCGGGCCCGCCAGCGACGTGTTCGCGCTCGGCTGCACCCTGGCCTTCGCCGCGACCGGCCGCGTCACCTTCGGCGACGATTCGATCGTCACCGTGATGTACCGCATCACCACCGAACCGCCCGACCTGACCGACCTGACCGACGAGCACGGGTTCCGGCAGCTGATCAGCGAGTGCCTGGCTAAATCCCCGGACGACAGACCCGGCCTGGCCAGCATCTTGGCCCGTCTGGCGCAGACCGGCACCGCCGCCGGGGTCACTTCGGTGGACGATCGCGTCCCGGTCGCCAAGCCGCCATCGCCTCCCCCGTGGTACGAGCAGACGCGGACCACGCCGACCGGCGACCGCACGACCGGTCAACTGGCGCCGCCTGAACCGGGCGAACGCGGATCCGCCCGTCATGGTTCACGCCGTACGGTGCTTATCGCCGCGGGCGTCGTCGTCGCGGCGGTCGCCGCGGGCCTCGGTGTCCTGCTGAGCAGCGGTGGGCCGAAGCCGGCCCATCTCGCGGCCGGACGGTCGTCGTCACCGCGTCCGACCGTCGCGGCCAGCCTGGGGCCGCCCTCGCAGCCCCAGGCCACCTTGCACGATCCGGGCGGCAAGAACGTTTTCGGCGTAGTGTTCAGATCGGACAGCGTCCTCGCGACCGGCGACAGCAACGGCCGCACCTACCTGTGGAAGGTGGCCACCGGCAAGCTCACCGCCACCCTCCGCGACCCGAACAGCAATGGCGTTAACGGCGTCGCGTACAGCCCGAACAGCAACTCGTTCGCCACGGCCGACGCGAGCGGCGACGTCTACCTGTGGGACGCGGCCACCGACAAGCTCTCCGCCACCCTGACGAACGCGAACGGCAAGGGCAACGACAGCATCGCGATCAGCCCGGACGGCGGCTTCGTGGCTGTCGGGGACGCCGATGGCAGCGTCTCGCTGTGGGACGTGGCGACCGGCCACGTCAGTTCGGCTCCTACCGCCAGCCTGCACGACCCCGCGGGTAAGAGCGTGTATGGCGTCGCGTTCAGCCCGGACGGAAGCTTCATCGCCGCGGGTGACACCGACGGCAGCGCGTACCTGTGGAACGTGGCCACGGGAAAGCTCATCCACACCTTCCATGACCCGCACAGCCAAGGTCTCTACGACGTCAAGTTCAGCCCGGACGGAAGCCTGCTGGCTGTCTCGGACACCTCGAGCAGCACCGGAGGGGGCGTCGTCTACCTATGGAACATAGCCGCCGGCAAGCTCACCACGACCCTGCAGTCCTTCGACGACGGTGACTTCGGTGACATCGCCTTCAGCCCGAACGGCCGCTATCTCGCCGCCGCCGACACCAACGGCAACCTCAATCTATGGAACGTGACCGCGGGCCAGCTCCTGGACAGGCTGCCCGGCACGTCCGGCCAGAACCTTATCGGCGTCGCGTTCAGTCCGGACGGCGGCTCCCTGGCCACGTCCGATACCGCCGGCGATACCTACGTCTGGAGCACGAAGTGGCTCGGCTCCTAAAGCCGCGGAACTACCTGGCACTGTCTTACGCGTCGAGGGTGAAGTAGAAGGTGGCGCCGTCGTTGACGGCGCCTTCGGCCCAGGCGCGCCCGCCGTGGCGTTCGATGATCCGCTGGACGCTGGCCAGGCCGACGCCGGTGCCGGGGAACTCGCGGGTGGTGTGGAGCCGCTGGAACGGCTGGAACAGCTTGTGCACGTAGGCGGGGTCGAAGCCGGCCCCGTTGTCACGCACGTAGCAGCAGACCGCGGCGTCATCAGCGGGGGCGGCGGTGGCGAACTCGATGGTGGCGTCCTTGCGCCCGGCGGTGAACTTCCAGGCGTTCTGGACCAGGTGGTCCAGCACGGTGCGGATGAGGATACGGTCCGCGGTTACCCAGACATCCTCCTGGACGGCGAAGCTGACCCGGCGGCCGGGATCAGCTGATCGCAGGCCGCCGGCGATCGCGGTGACCTCCGCGCTGAGATTGACGGGTTCCAGGTTCATGTCGGCGTGCGTGACCTGCGACAGGCGCAGCAGGTCATCGATGATGGCGCCCATCCGCTCGCTCGCCGCCGCGATGCGCCCGGCGTAGCCGCGGCCGGTCTCGCCGAGGATCTCGCTGTACTCCTCGAGCAGCGCCTCGCTGAACCCCTGTTGCCCGCGCAGCGGAGTGCGCAGGTCATGGGCGATCGAGTAGCTGAACGCCCGCAGGTTCTTGTTCGACAGTTCCAGTTCGGCCGTGCGCTGCTCGACCCGGACCTCGAGCTCGGCGTTGAGCGTCCGGACCTCGGCCTCGCTGCACTTCCGGTCGGTGATGTCCTGGCAGATCCCCAGCAACCGGACCGGCGCGCCCGTATCGTCCCGTTCGACGGCCGCTGCCTGCAGCACCCAGCGCAGGGCGCCGTCAGGGCGGATGATCCGATGCTCGACCTGATAGCGAACGCCTCCTGCCAGCGCCGCCCCGCGTGCCTCCGCGACCGCCGCCAGGTCGTCCGGATGGACAATACCCCACAGGGTCTCCGTCTTCACGGCGGACTCCGCCGGGATCAGCCCGTAGATCCGATGGGCCTGCGGTGACCAGGTGATCATGTGATCGTCGTCCGGAGCCGAAGCCCACCAGCCGAGCCCGAGGGCCTCCCGCGCCTGCTCGAGGAAGGCGCCCTGCTCCCGCATCGCTTCGCGCGCCTTAGCCGCCTGGCCCTCCGCGGCGCGCTGCGCGGTGAGATCGGTGAGGACCAGGCACCGCAGCAGCAGCCCGTCGCGATCGAATCCGCTGACCGCCAGCAGGACAGGAACGGTCGTGCCACCAGCTGCCCTCAGATCCACTTCGCCGCGGGCGCTCTCGCCGACATCGACATCGACCAGCCGGTCGAACGCGGGGCGGTCAGCTTCCGCGATCAGGTCAAGCACCGGGGTCCCGATCAGGTCCGAGACACTCTGGCGGGTCATCGAGCCAAGCCGCGGGTTCGCGCCGAGGATCACCCCGCCGGTGGAGACGGTAGCGGCGCCTTCGTTCATCGCCCCGA
>PMST01000186.1 GCA_003168295.1 Actinomycetota bacterium | reverse complement strand
TCGGCGGCGCGGCACTACGAGCTCGGCCCGATCGGGCTCGGGTTGGTCAAGCGCACCGTGCCGGTGGACGCGACGCTGCTCGCCGGCGGCGTCGCCGCCGCGCAGGAGGTCATCGTCCCGCCGGACGCCGGTGCGAACGTGAAGGTAACATTGCGCCGCCGACAGGTAATTTGATCTTTTTATCCGAACGGGAGGTACCGCGTCGTGCTGCGCAGGGTCCTGCTCGCGGCGTCAGCCAGTTCTCGGCTGCGCCAGCTCATCACCACCGCGCCGCGGACGCGGGCCATCGTCGATTCCTACGTGGCAGGCGAAACTGAGCAGGACGCGGTCCGGGTGACCCGGGCGCTGCGGGCCGCTGGGTTGAAGGTCAGCCTGGACTACCTGGGCGAGGCCACCGAGGATCCGGCGCAGGCCGCGGCCGTTACCGATGAGTACATCGAGCTGCTCGGCAAGCTCAGCGCGGAGGGGCTGACCCCGCGCGGGGCCGCGGAGGTTTCGGTGAAGCCGACCGCGGTGGGGCTGTTCCTCGGGGCCAGGATTGCCACCGAGAACATCTCGCGGATCTGCGACGCCGCCCGGGAGGCGGGCACCACGGTGACGCTCGACGCCGAGGAGTTCGAGGCGATCGAGCCGACCTTGCGGATCGCGGCCCAGCTGCGGGCGCAGCACAGCGATCTCGGTTGCGTCGTCCAGGCGTGCCTGCGGCGAAGCGAGGCCGACTGCCGCGCGCTGGCGGGGTACGGCATCAGGGTCAGGCTCTGCAAGGGTGCCTACCGCGAGCAGGAGAGCGTGGCCTTCACCGCT
The DNA here is from genome assembly GCA_003168295.1 of Actinomycetota bacterium. The sequence goes on along the minus strand of PMST01000186.1, from coordinate 2,737 downwards.
CGCCGCGACGTGGACGCGTCCTACGCACGCTGCCTGCGGGTCCTGATGAACGGCCCGGGCTACCCGATGCTCGCCACCCACGACCCGCGGCTGATCGAGATCACCGGGTCGCTGGCCCTGCTGACCGGGCGGGCCGCGGACAGCTTCGAGTACCAGATGCTGTACGGCATCCGCCCGGCCGAGCAGCGGCGGCTGGCCGATACCGGCGCGCAGGTCCGGGTGTACGTCCCTTACGGCGGCGACTGGTACGCCTACCTGCTGCGCAGGCTCGCCGAACGGCCGGGCAACCTCGCGTTCTTCCTGCGCTCGCTGCGATCGGCGGGACGTACCTCGTGATCGCGATCCTGGGTACCGGCAAAATGGGCGAGGCGCTGCTGTCCGGGCTGCTGCGCGCCGGCCGGCCGCCGTCCGCCGTGGTCGCCGCGGTCCGGCGCGAGGACCGGGGAGCCGAGCTGCAGGCGCGCTACGGGGTGCAGGTCACCGACGCCGCGACGGCCGCGAAGCTGGCGGACACCCTGGTGCTGGCGATCAAGCCGCAGGACATGGGCAGGCTGCTTGATGAGATAGCCGCCGTGGTGGCGCCGGACAAGCTGGTGATCTCGGTCGCGGCCGGGATCACCACCACGTTCATCGGGCAGCGGCTGACCGGCGATGTGCCGGTCGTCCGGGTGATGTCGAACACGCCGGTTCTGGTCGACGAGGCGATGAGCGTGATCTCGGCCGGGGCCTACGCGGGCGAAGAGCACCTGAGGCGGGCCGAAGAGCTGTTCCGCCCGGTCGGCAAGGTGCTCCGGATACCCGAGTCGCAGCAGGACGCGGCGACCGCGCTGTCCGGCAGCGGCCCGGCGTACGTGTATTACCTGGTCGAGTCCATGGTAGACGCGGCCATCCTGCTCGGCATGGCGCGCGGGTCCGCGCTGGAGATCGTCACCCAGGCCGTCTACGGCGCGGCCACCATGCTGCGCGAATCTGGCGAGCATCCGGTGATCTTGCGCGAGGCCGTCACGTCGCCGGCCGGGACCACGATCTCGGCCATCAGGGAGCTGGAGCGGCACGGAGTCCGGGCCGCGTTCCTCGCGGCCATCGAGGCCGCCCGGGACCGGGGCCGGGAGCTCGGCGCCGATCCTGGCCCGAGGTAGCGCCGGGCTCGGAAGAAACGCCTGACCAGATAGGAGGTCGGGGTTGCCCGCTGCATTCCGTTCGGCGCGGGAGCCGATCCCGATGATCTTGTGGCTGCCGCCATCATGAACACGCGCNNGCCGCCTCGGATTTGGCTAGTGTCGTGCGAACGCTGGCTCACGCCGGCACATCACAGGTGAAAGAACTTTCCAGAAAGGTGCAGGTCAGAGAGGGCCACGAAGTTTTTTCCGCCCACCTGGCGGGGATTGCGGCCAAACGGTAACAACAATGAGGCTATCGACGGGGTTGCTCTTTTCCGTGCGGGACTTACCCTGGAGACGTACGTGACTGGTGCGCCGAATCCCGTCAAGTGCTTGGCTTCGTACGGAAGAGGCAACTCGATGGCAAGTGAAACCCCCCTTAGCGACGTCAGATTTCTCACCGTTGCCGAAGTGGCCTTGATCATGCGCGTGTCAAAGATGACCGTGTATCGCCTGGTGCACTCCGGTGAACTGGAGGCGATCCGGGTAGGTCGTTCCTTCCGGGTGCCGGAGGCAGCCGTTAATCAGTACCTGAGAGCTGCTTTCGTCGGCACCGCTTGACCTTGTCCCCATCCCGGCCAGCCCAGATTGGGCCAGGCCCCGGCCGGATCCCTGCGCGACAGGGGTCCGGCGGCACGCGGGGCGTGCGGTAGCTCTGGTCGCCGCGCGCCCTAGCACCCCGCATCGGGGGTACTCTCTAACGTTGGGTGTGTGTCCAACCGCCCCTACCGGGCGAGCGCGTTGGCGTGCCCGTCACCGCAGTGCCAAGGAAGGGTGGTCTTATGGGGTCTGTCATCAAGAAGCGCCGCAAGCGCATGGCCAAGAAGAAGCATCGCAAGCTGCTCAAGAAGACGCGAATCCAGCGCCGCAACAAGAAGTAACGACTCCCTGCGTCATGGCCCCGGCCGAGCCGGGCGTCATGCACCATAGGGTTTGATGTCTCTTCCCGTCTTGATCGGCTTCGCGGGCGTGCTGGTCGCCGCCGCGGCCACAGGTGTGCTCGCTGGGCGGTGCGTTCATCAGCCGCGGATCTACCTGATCCTGTGGACCGCCTCGACCCTGGGGCTGGCGGTGGCGCTCGCCGCGCAGAGCATGGGGTTCGCCAGTGGCTTCGGCCTGGCCACGTTCCGGGCGGTCCAGCTGCCGACCCAGCTGTTCGCGCCGTTGTGGCTGGCCTGGGGGCTGGTCGAGCTGGTCGCCGGGAGCGAGGCCGCCAGGTTCGGCATGCGGCTGGTCTCCAGCGCCCTGACCGTCGTGGCTGCGGTGATCCTCGCGACCGACCCGCTCACCGCGTCGCCGTCCGGCAAGGCCTGGCCGTCGGCCGGCGCGCACTTCCAGCCGATTTCGCACTACGCGCTGGACGCGGTGCAGGTCGTGGCGGCCGTTGCGGTGCTGGCGAGTGTGGCCCTGGCCGTGCTGCGGGCTAGGGCGGTGCGGGCCGGGGAGGATCCGCTTCCCCGGCCGGAGCTGACCGGGATCCTCCCGGTCGGGCTGGCCGTGTTCGTGGCCATGGGGCTGCGCTTGTCCTGGCCGGACCGGTCCGTTTATCCGCTGCTCAGCTTGCTGGCGGCGGCGCT
>PMST01000449.1 GCA_003168295.1 Actinomycetota bacterium | reverse complement strand
CCGCCCGCAACGCGACGTGCACCGCTCCCGGTTGCGGGCAGCCCGCGGCCCGCTGCGACTTGGATCACACCACCCCCTGGCACCTCGGGGGTCTCACGTGTCCCTGTAACCTCTCGCCTCTCTGCCGTCACCATCATCGCGTTAAACAGGCCCAGGGCTGGTGGCTGGATTCGCCGAAACCCGGCGTCCTGCGATGGCGCACCCCCACCGGCCGCACCCATACGACCACCCCGACCGTCTACCCGAATTAGCGATTTCCCCGGACGCCGTGCCAGCGAGGCTAGCGCCCCGGCGATGACGCCGGTGTCGTAACCCCACAGCAGGCCGCCATCGCGCCGATGACAGACAGCAGGTAAACGTACCGGTTCTGCCCGTCCGGCTGCGCGGGCGACCCATCGCCGGACTGCCCTATGCCCCCGTAATCTCTCGCGGCCATGGCGCCCTCCCGGGAAGGAATTAGCCTGAGGGCCGTCCGCTACCCGCCGAAGACTCCATGAAACGGCTCTAAAAGAGCGCCTACCTCCTCCTGACGAGCCCACCCGAGCGGCTGGACCGGGGCATGGCCTGCTGGTCAGGTACGGCCGGCTCCTCTAGGGACGGAACGGCCCGGGTTGCAGCGACCGGAGCATCCCCACCTTGACCCGCGGCGATCTGATTGATCAGGTTCCAGACCCGGGGATCGGCCCAGTAGCCGGAATGGCCCTTGGCTGAGGGCGGCGGCTGCCCGTAGACGTAATAGCATTCCGCCGGGTCAAGCAGGCCGTGGTCCACGGGGTTGCCGTCAGCCTGGCGTAGATCCTTCGCTACGGGGCCGCCGATGGGGTCGGTCGGGTAGGAGAAGTTGCACCAGTCGCTCACCCGTGCCTGCCCGCCTGGCTCCAGCCGCTCGACCAGCGTGCGATCGAAGTAGGCGGGAAAGCCCCAGCTGTAGAGCTTGCACACCGGATTGCCGAAGGTGACCAGGGCCGGGTGGTCGCCATCCGGCCGGCAGCCGGGCTGGACGAGCGCCGCGGTGGCGAGCACCGCGCCCTGGCTGTGCGCGACCAGCGCCACCCGGCCGCCGTTGTCGTGCAGCCACCACATCCGGCGCTGCAACTCGGGCACCGCCCGTTCGGTGTAACACGGGGGCGACAGCGGGTGATAGGAGCGCGGCCAGAACGTGCCGACATCCCACAGGACCCCGATCGTGCGCCGTTTAGCGGGGTCGCTCCAGGCCGAGTACAGGAAGGCCATCAGCGCCGGCAGCGCCAGGCCGGCGATGAGAACCCCGACGTTGCGGATGACCACCGGCGGCTGGAGGTGCAGCCGCCAGACGCACAGGGCCATGACCAGCTGCGCGACGATGATGCCCCACAGCAGCCAGGTGGCGTCGTGTGCCGCGTCGCCGAGGAACTTGGTCCGGGCGATCTTCTGCTCCCAGTCCTGGCCGGAGCCGGGATCGCCGGACTGGTCCCCGGGCGGCGAGAACGGGTTCAGCCCAGACCAGTACCAGTGACTCCGCGGTCCGGTCAGCGGATCCCTGAAGGTCGCGGCCTGGTCCCGGTAATCCCGGGCCATCCCGGCGGGCAGCTGACGGATCCCCAGCCACCGGACACCTTCGATGAGCCCGGCCACCAGAACGGCCAGCACCGCCGCCCACGCCACCAGCGGAACCCCCGAGGCGATCACCTGCGGGAGGTAGATCTTGCCCTGCGGCCGGGACAGCGCGTCAGCCGCGTTGCTGGTCACCGGGCCCACTAGGTGCGCCACCCAGATCTCCGCGCCGAGCAGGAGGGTGTTAAGCACGCTGAACGCCAGCATCAGCGTGACCCAAGGGCCGCCGATCAGGGTTCCCGAACCTCCGGGCAGGCCGAGCAGCATGGAGATCAGCGCGACCGCCAGGATCGCCGCGATTGCCGGCGTCGTCCATCCGATCACGCTGCCCATGGCGGGCAGTTCGGCCGCTCGGGGCGTCGGCCCGGCCGGCTGCAGCCAGGCGAAGACCCCGGCCGCGATCAGGGCGGCGCCCCCGGGCCCGAGCAGGAACGGCAGCCTGCCCCGCAGCTCATCGGGCAGGGCGCCGAGGGCGTCAAGGCAGACGTAGCCGACCCCGAGGACGACCGTGGCGCCGCCCAGGCTTATCGCGATCCACTCCAAGGCGACGACATGCGCCGATCCGGTGACGGCGAGCGCTTTGGTGGTGACACCGAGCGTGATCGCCAGGAATCCCGCGACCACGGCGACATGCAGCCAGGTGATGAGCCTGACGCTACTCTCGCCGTCCCAGAACCCGTCGTCGGCCAGGCCGGCCGCAAGCGTGGCCGCCGTGACCTTCCTGGCCGGCTCCTTCTGCTTGTCCCCTATCCGGTACGGCGGCCGCACGGCTTCGTACCGCCATGTTCTGCTGGCCAGCCAGGTCAGCGCGAGCACGAACAGCGCCGGCACCAGGACCCCGAGCATGACCTGGCGGGCCGGATGACCGGCGACCAAATGCCAGCCGAGCGGCGCGAGCCACCACTGATGGCGGGCCAGCCCGGCCCGCGCCGTCTGGTAGGCGACGACGTCGGCGCTGATCAGCACCGCGATCAGGGCCGCGTTCACAGTCAGCGCCAGCGCGCCCAGCCCGCTGGCCAGGCGGTGCAGCCGGAACCTCCACGACGACTCGCGGGTCGTGGCCGAGCACATCCAGCCCGCCAGGTTGGCGAGCAGGAACGGCAGCAGCGCCAGCCACAGGACCCGGACCTTGCTCTGCGAGGTCAGGCCGCCCCACGAATAGACCTCCACGTGCCGGGTCACGTCCAGGCGCGCCTCCCGATCCCCGTCGCTGGCGCGGTGATCCGAACTCCGGTAAAAACCAGCGACCGCATCGCCGCTCACCTGTTCGGGAGCCAGGTCGCCGAGGACCGCGTCCGGCGGCGTACCGCCCACACCATGCACCCGCAATTCGGTCACGCCACCGCATTCAGCCGTAACCGGAAGCTGGACACTCGACAATGCCACGGAATGCCGCGGAACGGGCATTTGGACCTCCCCCAAGGCCAGTGGTAAATCACCTTAGTACTTCGGAGGCAGGTCTTCCGTAGTTGATACACCAACCCCTTCCCCTAATGACGTTCGGGCGGCATGGTAAATACCCGCCTTATGGCCCGGATGCCGATCCGATCCTGGCGCTCGATCTATCCTGTCCGGACCGCTGCGGCCGGGGACGCCGGCGGAACCGGGAGGTTCCGTGCGGTCAGGCCGGCCTCGATGGCCGCGACCACCGACTCGGCCACCTTTACCCTGGCCCACCGCTTGTCCTCGGCCTCAACCAGCACCCATGGTGCGCGTGCGTGATCAGTCCGGTCCAGCATCTCCTCCACGGCCGCCTCATACTGCCGCCGCTTCTCGCGATTCCGCCAGTCTTCCGCCGTCAGCTTCCAGCTCTTCAGCGGCTCGCGTTGCCGCGCCTTGAATCGTCTGAGCTGCTCCCCGGACGACAGGTGCAGCCAGAACTTGACCATGATCATGCCTTCGTCGGCCAGCGTCCGCTCGAACTCGACGATCTCCCGGTAGGCGCGCCGCCACTGCTCCTCGGTGGCGAATCCTTCGACCCGTTCGACCAGGACGCGGCCGTACCAGGACCGGTCAAACACCGCCATGCCTCCCCAGCCAGGCAGCGTCGGCCAGAACCGCCACAGGAAGTGGTGGCGTTTCTCGTCATAGCTGGGCGCGCCGAACTGGGCGACCCGGACGTGCCGCGGGTCCAGCGGCGCCACGAGCCGTTTGATCGCACCGCCCTTGCCGGAGGCGTCCCACCCCTCGAAAACCACGCAGACCGGCGGCCCGAGCTGCGGATTGTCCCCGATCAGGCCGCCCAGCACCAGCCGCAGCTGCAGCAACCGGCCCTGAGCCGCGGCCAGGCGGGCCGCTTCCTGATTCGGGGTGAGCTTCAGGCTGAGATCCAGCTCCGCGAGCACGCCGCCCTTGCTAGCCATACGCCACGCCTCCCCTCGTCCACCACCCTGCCGACCCAGGTTGAACCCTCCACCGATTTACCCGGGTTCGAGTTCGGTGAAAACAGCAACGAAGTGCTGAGCTCCAACCGCCCCCACTCCACCGCGCGGGCCTGGCCCGATGGTCAGTCAGCCGTAGCCGAACGGGTGCGCGTGGTGCAGCACCGTATCCCGTCGCTGCTATCCGGGGATAACGGTGCGGGCGAAGGTGAGGTCGTGGTGCCGGTGCCGAGTCCAGGGCGGCGGAGTCGGCGGGTGTGAATGTGACCGCGTCGGCCTCGGTGTGGGAGTCCAGGGCGGCGGAGTCGGCGGGTGTGAATGTGACCGCGTGGGCCTCGGTGTGGGAGTCCAAGGCAGCGGCGACGGCGAGGGGAGCGGCGACGGCGAGGGCAACGGAGACGGCGAGGGCACATGCAAGGGTGTAGGCGTCGGTCTCGGAGTCGCCGAGCGCACCGGCGCCGGCGTCCGTGATGGCCAGGGCGACGGAGAGGCCGGCTGTGAAGGCTTGGGCGAACGCGATGACGACGCCTCAGGCCGCGGTACGGCGGGGGTCCCGGGCACGGCAGGGGTCCCGGGTACAGCAGAGGTCCCGGGCACGGCAGGGGTCCCGGGTACAGCAGGGGTCCCGGGCACAGCAGGGGTCCCGGCGAGGGCTGCGGCCGGCGTAAGCATGCCTGCGGAGGCCGGGCGGCTGGATGACGGCGAGCTGGCCGGTGAGCTACCGGCCGGGCCGGTGGGGGATGCCACGCGGCTCGGGCTCGCCGGTGCGCTGGCGGCCGAGACGGGGCCGTTGCCGGTCTGAGCGGCCAGGTTGGTGATGGTGCGGCCGCCGGTGACCATGATCAGAACGGCGGTCAGGGCCGCGGTGCCCCACAGCGCGATCGCTCCGGTCGCGGTCGCGGCTCCGGGGTTGTCCCGGAGCCTGCTCCATCCGGGGTACCGAGCCGTCCGCGCAGGTTCGCCGGGCGGTCCCGGGTCCGGATACTGGCTTTGGTCCGGGCGCCCTGCTGCCGCGTCCGGGCTTTCGCCGGCGCCGGGATAAAGCACTTGCTCCCGCGGCCCGGAACGCACCGCGGCCGGCGGTCCGAGGCCGGCTTGCACGGCTGCGCGCAGTGCCCGGTGGCTGCTTCTGGCGCAAGCCTGGCACCGTTCGGTGTGCTGCCGGATCAGGTCACGCGTGTGCGCGGTCAGCATTGTCAGCCGCCCGTCCCAGTCTGCGAGCAAATCGTCGAGTTCCGGGCAGGCCTCCCGTCCCATCCGCGCGACCAGGAGCGCGCCGAGGGCCTGCTCCAATTTGCCGCGGGCACGTGCGGCGAGGGCGTCGGCTTTGTTTCGCGGCACGCCGAGCGCGGCCGCGAGTTCTGCGGTATCCAGGCCTTGCCTGAGATTCAGCTCGATGGCCTCGCGTTCGTCGTGGTCCAGCCCGGCGAGGGCGGCGCGGATTTGCCGTGTCAGTTCCGCCCGCTCGGCGTTGTGACCGGCGCCGGCTGGCTGGCCGGTGCTATCGGCCGGCTGGTTCCGCGCCTGGTCCGGCCTATCAATCGGCAGCCCGGTCCCCAAATGCTGCTGCCGGTACGCTTTCACCCAGAACCCGAGAGTGGTGCGGTTTATCCGGAGTTCGCGGGCCACCTCAGCGATCGGCCTGGAGAGGTCGATCACCATCTTGGCGGCTTCTTCCTTAAACTCCGGAGAATACCTTTTAGGATTCTTGCTCCCCGTCATTTGATCCCCCGTTCTTTCCCTTCGAATATCTTATTAGATCCCTGTCAGGAAAGGACAGTCGCCTCAGCCCCAATACGCACCGGCAGCAAATGGCCGCCACGAAGAGGCACCCGCAGTTGGGCATTCCCCGGTAACGCCATTGCCCGTGGGCTCAGTGCCGCCCGGTCACGGGTCGGCATGCCGCTGCTCGCGGACCGGTTCGCGTAGAACTGGGCGCCGGGTTTCTCCTGGTGGCTCAGGGACAGCGCCGGAAACTGACACAGCTCGTGCTAGTCATGGCCAGCGCCCAGCAGACCTGCCCGGTGAACCTGCATGCGGCCGTCGGACTTCGCGCATGACCACGTTTGCCAGCGTGTCGGCCCGGCAAAACTCTTTATGTCGGGCAGAATGCAACAAGGCCCCCTCCATGTATGAGATGGAGGGGGCCTTGCGCTTGGCCTCGCCGCACCAAGGTCGGCCAGTTGCCCGGCCTCCCCGGCGCTGCGCGCCGCCCGCCAGGGCCAGGCACCCGCTAGAATTACCAGTCTCCCAGTGCTTCCCGCGTCCCGGGGTTGCCCCCGGATGGTGCCCGTTTCCAACGGTGAAAGCATTTCTACGCCCTCTGCGACTTGTCGCGCAAGAGCCTGCAGCAGTTCATTTTAAGTTTCTTCCCCATCCACACGATGTCCACAGGACGAGGCCACTTATCCGCATCTCACGGCAGTTATCCACCGCCTTATACACAAGAAATCCACAGGTTGCCCGATATAGCCCGGCAAGCACCGTTATGCGGTCCGGTTTCGGACTCCGATGAAGTTCGGGCGGCTCAGGTCAGCGCAAGGGGACGGCGAAGTCGCAATCCGGCACGCTGTCGTTGGTGATCGGAGGTGTCGCGAGGTAGGTGATGCGGACGCCGAGCTCGCTCGGCTGGACGCCTCGCTCGCCGCCCCATGTGTGCAAGGACTCCGAGATGAGCTGCCACTGCGGAGTGCTTACCTGTCCGCCCGGGCCGAGATTGACGAAGGCCTCTTGGTGCGCCGGCTCGGTGCGAAGTGATAGTTCTGCGAAGGCCGCGGCGAGAGTCTCCGCCTGCTCGTCGGGCACAGGTCGGCACCACTCAAGCGGTCCGTCGCTGTCGTCGCTGATCTCGCCCCAGTAGATGCAGAACGCGGCCCCGGCCCGTCCCTCCATGCGCGGCGCCGGGCGCTCCTTGAACAGCCCCACGAACTCCTTGCCCAGCGCCCAGGCCTCGGCTTGCCCGTCGACGTTGCGCTTCAGGCACAACAGGCTGCGGCGCGGGATTTCTCTGGTCTCGACTTCGTACATGACGGATCTCCTTCCGTTAAGACGGTTAATGAGGAAGCCCGCCAGATCCCGGCGGGCAGCGTGGTCGGTCTCGGCGGTCGCCCAGTAGTCGGCGATGCGCTGAGCGGCTAGGCCGGGGTCGAGAGCGAGGATGGCCTTGATCTCGGCCAGCGGCACCTTGAGCTGGCGAAGCGTCGCCACGAAACGAGCTTGCTCGAGCTGATCGACCCCGTAGAAGCGGTAACCGGACGCGGCGTCGACCCGGGCCGGCAACAGCAGTCCCATTTCGTCGTAGAGTCGCAGCGCCTTGGGCGACAGACGGGAACGTCTGGCGAACTCTCCGATGCCCACTCCCTCCATGACCGGCTCCCTTACTGCCGGCATTTGCCCGGCAAAATCAGTGTGCGGTTTCCCCCAAGGTCAAGGTCAAGGTCAAGGCGAGGCACCTAGCTGGGCGGCCAGCATTTGCGGAAGAGGACGCGCGCTAAGCTCGCACTCCGGGCGTCCCGCGTACTTGTGAGTCGGTGAACGCGCCAGCTCGAACTTGCGTTTCCTGGATTGGCTGAGGGGCCGCGGGCTGCGGCGCGATCGTTGCCGCCCGCCTGGCACCGGACTACCGTCAAGCTTGCGAACGCGCCAGATCCCGCCGTCGGTGCGGTCCATGCCGCCGACGGGAGGGAGTGCCGTGATCCGCCCGATCAGGCACTGCTGCGTCAGCTGGCCGACGAGCAGGCCGCGCCGCGGCGGGTCGCGACGCTGGTGGCACGCGGGGCGGCGCCGGAGGATGTCTTCGCGGTGACCAGCCCGGCCGGCGGCGGCACCACGCTGGTCATCAAGATCCCGGTCTAGCCAGGACCCGAAGCTTCCGGCTTTATCCTGGCTCAGCCGAGAACCGAGTAGACCGGTGGTGCGATCTGGTCGGGGCTGGGAAGCGGGCAGGTGTCGAACACCTCGAAGGTCGCCATGAAACGGCTGAAGCCCACGAAGGTCGCCAACAGCATGCCCATCTCCGTGAGTTCTTCGTTGCTGAAGTACTCGTGGAGTGCCTCGAACACGGCCGGGTCCAACGGCTCGTTGGTGATCGCGAAGGCATGTGTCAACTTGAGCGCTGCCTGCTCGCGTGGCGTGAAGAGCGGACTGTCCGGATCGGCGACGGCCAGGGCCATCTCCTCGGTCAGGGTGTGGCCGCTGCCGTCGTCGTCGGTGGGGTGCCGCGCGGCCTGGCAGTGGTAGCAACCGGTGACGTGGACGACGGCCAGGCGCATCATCTCGCTCAGCTTCTGCCCGAGAATCGTGTTGTACCGGAGCCCGTTGTAGAACGGCAGGAACCGCTCGGCGTGAACCGGCGCGTTGGACAGCGCCTGGATCATCATCTGGCCGGGCTCGTTGGTTTCCTTCCACAAGACCTTGAGGCTGTCCGGGATCTCGTCCGCGGGGACGGGCTCGATGTGACTCATGCCGGCTCCACTCCTTCGGCGGCCCACGGCGGGCGGGCGCCCGCGATTGAATACCGCCTGCATACCGGAAGCGTACTACTGGCCGCGCCCGGTTCCCAGACCCCTCGCGGCACCGGCAGCCCGCCAGTGCGGGCCAACCGGCAGTGCCGCCACTCAGCCGCGACCAGGTGGGATCAGTGCTGCGTCAGCGGGCCCGCTATCGATACGGCCGGGGCTTGCGGAGCAGCCACTGCCAGAACGTCCGCTGCGGAAGTCGCGCTACGACGCCGCCGCCGCGGACCCGGCCGGCTAGTTCCACGTGCAGGATGACCGGCGTGTGCGGGTCGGTGACATCACGGACCTTGACATCGCCGAGCCTCCCCGACAGGCCATCGGTATCCACCACGATGCCTGGCCGGGTCACCAGGGTCAGGTCCCCGCCGATTCCCAGGTCGACATCGATGTGCAACGTGCCCTGGGTGATCACCGCCTCGGTGAAGTCGAGCTTCACGTCGCCTGCGGTCAGCCGGATCTCCATCCGCCGCGGGACAACCCAGCGGCCGGTGCGCGTCACATCGCCGAAGCGCTGGTCAATCCGGACCAGGTCCTTGGCCTGCAGCTGAATCCCGCTCTGCGGCAGATCAGCGGTCAAGGCACCCAGCTCACTGCGGGTGCGAGCGGACAGTGCAATCTCTAGGCGCTCGTCCAGCTCGGCTGCGGTGAGCAGGCCGTCGCCCGCAGCAACGCGCAGAACCTCGACGACCCGATCCCGGTCCGCATGCGAGGCCCTCAGCTCCGGCTCCGCACCGGGGCCAGGGGAGTCCCCGGCTGGCAAGAACTCACCTGTCATGCCTACATCCTGGTAGCCACCGGCCATCTCCGCAACGTCCAGGTCAGGTGCGGGCGATGCTCGTGTCAGCGGACCTCTTTGCTCCCGTCCGTACCTCGGCCAGCGTCGGCGGCTCCCCCGGCAGGTCCGGTGCGGGGGAGCCCTGGCCCAGGCCCGGCGTCCTCGCGCTTGGCCGCCCCGGACCCAGGCGAATGTCCAGCGCCCGCCGCCCCGGCCCGCCGCGCGGCCGCGTCGGCGAGGTAACGGTCCCCGTATGCGACTGGGCTGAAGGCGAAGGCGAGGGCGATGGCGGCGATGAGGCCGCCGATGACGGCGTAGACGCCTGTGACACTCCCGCTCAGGTTGATGGCTGCCGCTCCGGCCAGCGACCCGAGGGGGATGGCCGACCAGGCCAGGACCTGGGCGACGCTTACCACCCGCCCGTAGAACTGGGGCGGGACGATCGCCTGGCGCAGGGCGACGGTGTTGATGTTGAGCAGCATGCCAAAGCCCGATGACGCCGCCCATAGGACCAGCGCGGCCGCGTAGGAGCCGGCCAGGGCCATGGCGGTCATGGTCAACCCCGCGAGGACGAGGGCGCCGAGGGCGGCGACGCGGAAGGAGACACGCTGGCGGATCGGCCCGGCCACCAGACTGACCGCGACGATGCCGGCGGCACCCGCGGCGTAGAGAAAACCGATCTCGGAGTTGGTGGCGTGCAGGGCGCGCCGGGCAAAGAGGACGAGCTGGGAGCTGGCCGTCGTGGCGACGAGGTTGATGAGGGCCATCATGATCGAGATGGACCGCAGTACCGGGTTGGACCACACATAGGCCAAGCCCTCTCGCACGTCGGCGAGCAGGGCCCGGATCGCTGACCCGGCCGGGCGCGTGGCCGGTGTGGCGGCGTTGAAGCTGCACCGGATCAGGGCCAGGCAGCCTGACGAGACGAGAAAGGAGCCGGCGTCTACGAACAGGAGGTCGGCTACCGGCACGAAGGCCACGAGCGCGCCGGCCAGCCCGGGGCCGAGGATCTGGCCGGCGTTGTTTGTCGCCATGATGCGAGCGTTGGCCGTGACCAGTTCCCGCTCGCCGACGAGCGAGGGGATGGCCGCGAACTCCCCGCAGTCGAAGATGATCCCGAGCGTCGACTGCACGAAGGTCACGGCATAGATGTCCGCGACCCGCAGCACCCCGCCGATCGCCAGGACGGGGATCACGGCGATCACGAGCGCCTGGGCGATGTCGCTGCCCAGCATCAGACGCTTGCGGTCGAACCGGTCGACGACCGCGCCGAGCAGGAGACCGAACAGCAAGTAGGGCACGAACTCCGCGGCGGTTGTCAACGCCAGGTTCGTGGCCGAGTGAGTCAGCTTGAAGACCAGTAGCGGCAGGGCGAAGAGGGTGAACGAGCCGCCCAGCTGGGAGATGGCCTGCCCGCTGAAGTAGAACCAGAAGTCTCGCCCCAGCCGAGCCGGCCCGGCCGCCGGGGCTTTCTGGTTACGACGCTCGCTGCCCATCCGAACAGACTGTACTGCCTTGGGCGGCCAGCACGTGCGGGACGGGAGCAGGGCTCAGCTGCTCGATTATGCCGGGGACCTCGGCTAAGACGAGCGGCTAAAGATGCTGGCCGTATGGTGGTCTCAGCGCGGCGCTCGAGGTCCTTCGGTCCACCACATCGCCCGCGACCTCGGAGAGCCTGCGGCTGTGGTAATGCGCGTAGCTCCTCAGCAGCTTGAATGCGTCGTCCACGGTCATGGTGAGGTACTCGGCGATCATTCCCTTGGCCTGCTCGATGATCACCCGGCTGTTCAGGGCCGCCTGCAGCTGCGCGGTCAGCAGGTTGCGTTCCCGGGCCGCCCGTTCCTGGATCAGCCCGATCGCCGCCATCTCCGCCATGGCTTGCGCTATCTGCATCTCGGTGCCGGTGAACGGCTCGTCGCTGGCGCGGAACAGGTTCAGGGCGCCGATGACGTCGGTGCGTACTCGCAGCGGGACGGCGCACATGAGCTGGAAGCCCGCGTCGCAGGCTTGCGGGGCGAAGACCGGCCAGCGGGCGCGGCTGTCGGCCGCGTTGGCCTGGACGGTCCGGCCGGAGGAGTACGCGTCCAGGCACGGTCCCTGCGCGCCCTGGAGCTCGAAGAGCTCGAGCAGCCGCATCCGCTCGTCTGAGGAGGCGATCAGCCGCAGCCCGCCGCGCCCGTCGGCCAGCATCACCCCGGCCGCCGCGGCCCGGAGAATCTCAACCGAGTCGGCCGACAGGCCATGCAGGAAATCAACCACGTCGAAGTCGCTGGCCAGCGTATCCGCCAACCGGACGAAGGCCCGGGCCAGCACGGCCTCGCGGGCCACGTCATCCCCCGGGCTGCCCTGACCGGAATCCCTGGGCCAGACGGGGCGCCCCGCCCCGGTCTCACTCATCGAACCGCACCCGCCGTTCCACAACGTCCTGGGCCAGGTCGTACATCGGACGCCCGCTCGCGAACGCAGCGGCACGCAGCCGGGCCAGTGCGTTGGCAATGGTGTCATCCAGCTGCGCGGCGATCATCCCGGTCGCCTGATGGATCACGATCCGATCCGTGCCCGCGGTCGCCAGCAGCTCCGGCAGACCCGGCCCGCCTGAAGCGTACTGCTGGTACAGCACGGCATCACGGGCGATCTCCGCCGCCACCAGAGCATCCGCTATGTGTTCGTCACTGAGCATGCCCGTCCGGTCACGGCACAGGTCGAGCGTGCCGATACCGCCGCGTCCCACGGCCAACGGCAGGGAGAACTCGGCGTGCACGCCGGCCGCCAGGGCCGCCGCCGCGAAAGCCGGCCAGCGGTTGGCGCTCTCCGCTGACAGGTCCGGCAGCAGCACCGGAATCCCGTGGGCATGGGCGTGCAGGCACGGGCCCTCACCCAGCTCCATCTGCAGCCCGGTAAGCGTCCGGGCGTGCCGCCCCGCCCCGGCCAGCACACTGGCCGACTCCGCCCCTGACATCAGCACCAGGGCGCACCCCGACAGGGCCATCTCATCCACCGCGAACCGGCAGAGCCGCTGTACCAGCTCGTCCGCACCGGACGTGGCGTCCTCCGTGGTCACCGCCGCCATGATGCGGGTCCGCCGTCCGTCGTCCCCCACATCTCCTCCTCACCGCACCATGACGCCGCGCCATCACGCAGCATCAGGGTGTCTTTCCTCACCGTAACCCTCCAAACCCAGACCCGGCGCACGATACAAGGCCCGGCCTCGATGCGACGGCCACCACGTTGGAGCCGCCGCCGGTCATACCCGCGCCCCACCAGGCGGGCCGGCCCTCAGCTGGCAGGCGCCTGGCTGGCGTCGGTGCCGGTAATGCGGTTGCGGCCCCTGACCCGACCGGTCAGGATAGGCCGGTGCCCGTTGTGCCGCCGAAACTGCGCCCGGGCTCGTCAGTGCGCATGATCGCCACGCGGCGGGCGACCCGGTGACCGGGGCCGGGCCGCCCGCGCAGCCTCCTGGTGATCTCGCCGGGCTGTTCGGCGTGGAGCGGGCGCACCGCCCAGGTGTCGTGGGCGGGCACCAGCCCGGTCCCGGTCTGGCTCGACCAGGCCCGCGAGCTCTCGGAACGGTGGATTCACCGTCAGCAGCTGCTGCAGGCGCTCGGCCGCCCCAGTGAATAACGCTCGGCCGCCCCAGTGACCTGCGCCCCGACCTGGCCGGCCCCGTGCTCGACGGGCTGGGCTGGGCCTACCCTTACCGCCTTGAGCAGTGCTCCGCCGGGCGTGGCGACACCGTGACGATCGCCGTCTCGGGCCCGGTCACCCGGACCTGGCAGCTTGTCGCCACCGCGGCCGGATGGGAGTACCACGACGAGCCAGGCGCCCAGGTGGTGGCCCGGCTGAGCCTGACGACCGAGCAGGCGTGGCGGCTGCTGACCAGCAACCTGGCCGCGGCCGAGCGGTCGCGCCTCGCAGCATCCGGCGACCATGCGATCACCGGCGTTCTCCTCCGGACCCGGGGGATCATCGGCTCGCCCAAATGGGCGTGACCCAGCAGCCGGCCCGGCGAGACCGCCTGCTCTTGCCACCGGGCCGGGCGCGTGGTCGTCTCCGACCTGTTCATACGCCCGGCTCACGATGGCGTCTAAGATGTGGCCCCAGATTGTCACACTTACAACTTAAAAGAGGCTGGAAGCGTCTGCCTGATACATGAGTGTTCCGTTACTTCCAGGCCACGCGACCACCCGTAATATCCTTACTGTCCCAGGTCAGGAGCACTTTCTCCGTCAGGCGCGCCAGGCCGGACGAAAAGACAACGTAGCCGCCGATGACCAGCATCACGGGTTGGATCGTTATTTCTAGCACAGCGGCTGGCTGCCCCGCGACTTGCGCCCGATGGCCAGCGAAAAAGGTTTGCCCCGGAACGGCCCGGGCGAGAGTCTGAAGCCATGGCGCTTCCCCGCGACTACGACACCAGTCCCGGACGATTCAGGCTCGGCGCGAGCCTGACCGGCAGGTACCTCACCGGCGGGCCGGGTATTCACGCGCACATCGCCAGCATGCTCGGCCGGGCCGGGGCGCGCCTGATCGCCGACATCGGCTGCGGCGAAGGCGCGTTCACTGCAGCGGCCCGGTCACCGCAGCGGCAGATCATCGGAATCGACGCATCGCCGGTCATGCTGGCGGCCTGCCCGCAACCGCGAGTGCTGGCCGACGCCCGCCGCCTCCCCTTCACATCCGGGGTGTTCGACGCAGCGGTCACGGTGAACATGCTCTACCACCTCGACGACCCGGTAACCGCCATCCGCGAGGCGCACCGCATCCTCAGCCCGGGTGGGCACTTCATCGCGACCGCGATCAGCCGGCACGACAGCCCCGAACTCGCCCCCATCTGGCGGCCTGCCAGCTCCACCTTCGACGCCGAGGAAGCCCTCGGACTCGTGGCGTCCGTCTTCGGGACGGCTGAGGCGGAACGCTGGGACGCCCCCCTGATCACGCTGCCAGATCACGATGCCGTGCGCGACTACCTCATCGCCCGTTTCGTTCCTCCGGATCAGGCCGCCGCGTTCGCCGGAAAAGCCAGACCCCCGCTCACCATCACCAAACGAGGCGCCTTCCTCTGCGCCCGGAAATGAAGACCTGGGATGGGCCCGCCGTGCGCGGGCGCTGCCGGGATGCGGTTCAGGCGGCGGCGCGTTCGCCGGCCGGCCGGCGGCGCAGGTCCGGGCGCAGGAGGGCCGGCGGCAGGTAGGCGGCCCGGTCGGGCGCGCCGACGTCCGTCCCGGGCGGAACGATCTCGTCGATCCGGTCGAGGATCTCGTCGGTGAGCGCGACGTCGACGCCGGCCAGCAGGTCGTCGAGCTGCTCCATCGTGCGCGGCCCGATGATCGCGCTGGTCACGCCCGGGTGGGCGATCGCGAACGCCATCGCGAGGTGCGTCATCGGCAAGCCCGCCTCCGCGGCCAGCGGAATGAGCTTCTCGACGGCATCGAGCCGGGACTCGTCGCTGAAGCTGGTGAACATGGCGGCCCGGCGGAGGTCGGTCTGCTGCCCCTTGCGGAGGCGCCCGGTGAGTATGCCCTTCGCCAGCGGACTCCACACCAGCGTGCCCATCCCGTAGCGCTGGGCGACGGGCAGCACCTCGGCTTCGATGCCGCGGTTGAGGATCGAGTAGGGCGGCTGCTCGGTGCGGAACCGTTCCAGGCCGCGCCGCTCGGCCACCCACTGGGCCTCGACGATGTCCGAGGCGGGCATCGTGGACGACCCGATGGCGCGGACCTTGCCGCTGTGGATCAGGTCCGAGAGCGCGGACAGGGTTTCCTCGATGTCGGTCTCGGGGTCCGGCCGGTGGATCTGGTAGAGGTCGATGTGGTCGGTCTGCAGGCGGCGCAGCGAGTTCTCCACCTCGGTGATGATCCAACGCCGCGAGTTGCCCTGCTGATTGGGATCATCGCCCATCGGGCTATGCACCTTGGTCGCCAGGACGATGTCGTCGCGGCGCCCCTTGAGCGCCTTACCCACGATCTCCTCCGACTCGCCGCCGGAGTACCGGTCGGCGGTGTCGACGAAGTTGATCCCCGCATCCAGCGCCTTGTGGATGATCCGGATCGAGTCGTCGTGGTCGGGGTTGCCGCCGGCCCCGAACATCATCGCGCCGAGCGCATAGGGGGTGACCTTGATGCCGGTCCGGCCGAGGGTGCGGTACTGCATGCAGTCTGTCCTTGAGTGGTCGCGATGCGATGGGTGGCGTACCATGGATCAACCGGAACGCCTTTCCGGAAGTATACGGAATAACGTTCCGGTTAAGCAAGTCAGGGAGTCTCGTGGCAGGAACTACGGCGCCGGCCGGGACGGACCCGGCCACCCCGGCGGCCCCAGGTTCCCCCGAACCTCAGGCGCGCCGCCTGCGCGCCGACGCCCAACGCAACATTGACTCTCTACTCCAGGCCGCAAAGATCGTCTTCGGAACGGCAGGCGTGGATGCCCCCGCCAAGCAGATCGCCGACCGGGCCGGCGTCGGAGTAGGCACCCTGTACCGGCACTTCCCGCAGCGCTCGGATCTGGTCCGGGCCGTGTTCCAGCGCGAGGTCGACGCCTGCGCCGACGCGGCCCCGGCGCTGTCCGCCGCGCTCGAGCCAGGAGCAGCCCTGGCGAGCTGGCTCGGCCGGTACACCGAGTTCCTCGCCACCAAACGAGGACTCGCCACGGCCCTGCACTCCGGTGACCCGGCGTTCGACGCCCTGCCCGGCTACTTCATGCAGCGACTCGGACCCACCCTCGGCTCACTGCTCGAAGCCGCTGCCGCCAGCGGCGAGATCCGCGCCGACATCAGCCCCAAGGACCTCCTGCACGCCGTCGCCAATCTCTGCGTGCCCATGGCGAACGAGGGAGCCGCGTACAGCCAGCGCATGGTCGCGCTCATCATCGACGGACTCCGCTACGGCGCCGAGCACATCAGTTCCCGCCAGTGCCCACTGTCTCCACCGCCACCGTAACCACACCAGCCCCGCCCGCCGCGCCCCCGCCCGCCGCGCCCCCCGTCTCCGCCGCGCCCCCCCGCCCTGCCGAGGCGACGTGGTGGTGTGGTTGTTGCAACCTACACAAGATAGTGTTTACGGTGCCACAACCACACAAACCGGGCTGAGGCGTATGGGGTCAGAATGTACTGCTGGGGTAAACGGTGCACGCAATAAGCGCTGCTTTCATAGGACGCTCGACGTCACGCTGGCCGGGACGCGGGGAACAGGCGGTGCAGCTGGTAGTCGATGACAGCCTGGGCCTGCTCGACCGAGGACTGGCCGCCCAGGACGCTCGTGCCCAGGCCCGCGGACATGGCCAGGAGGCTGAAGGCTTCCAGGTCCGGGTCCAGGTGGGCGGGCGTGTCGCCGGCGGCCTGGCCGGCTCGCAACTGGGCGGCGACCACGTCGATCACCGCGCCTGAGTTCCTGACCAGGGGGGCGATCGCCAGCGCCGGCTCGGTCAGCGAGAGCGCGAAGTAGGCCGTGTACAGGACGGTGAAGGTGCGCCGCTCGTCGTCGGCAGGCAGCCCCTCGGTCAAGATGGCGGCGATGACGTCGCACGGGCGGACCGCGCCTGCTGTCTCTTTGAGCCGCCTGATCCGCGCCATGCCCCGCTCGGCGAACCGGGCGGCCAGGTGCTGCATGGCGGCCAGCAGGAGCTCTTCCTTGGTGCCGAAGTAGTACTGGACCAGCCGCAGGGACACGCCGGCCTCGGCCGCGACCTCGCGCATCCCGGTGGCGTGCAGCCCCCGTGTCGCGGCCGTCCGCAGCAGCGCCTCCGCGATCTGCCGCCGCCGTTCCTCGTGATCGACCCGCTTCGGCACCCGCTCACCGTACCCTTCGTTGTCCGCCCAGCCTGTTAATGATACGTTCGTACCATAAAGATGGCAGGCTCAGCCGCGAGGAGGCGGGACATGCTCGGGATCAAGCGCATCACCGGCGCAGCAGGCTCGGCGCCTGAGGGTCAGCCGGGATCGTGGGTGAGCGAGGCGGCGCGAGAGAAGTTCATGGCCGCGTACGAGCGGGTCTTCGCGCTGTGGCCGCAGCCGCGGGAGGAGTTCGATGTCGCGACGGCGACCGCGACCACGCGCGTGCACGCCTTCCGGCCGCATCCCAATGGTGCGCCAGTCGTGCTGCTAACCGGGGCCGGGGGCAACGCAGCGGCCTGGTTCCCGCACGTGGCGGCGCTCGCAGGGGACGGCCCGGTCTATGGAATCGATATGCCCGGCGACGCGAACCCCAGCGTCCCGCGCGCCCCGATGGCTCCCCCGGCGTCCTGCGCCGCCTGGCTGGACGAGCTCCTGGGCCAGCTCAGCGACCGCCCGGCGCACCTGGTGGGCTTCTCCTACGGCGGCTGGGTCGCTATGAACCAGGCGATCCGCACACCCGGTCGGGTCGCGTCCATCACGCTGCTCGACCCCGCCGGGCTCACCAAGCTCGACGCCCGCTTCTGGTGGTGGATGTCCGTCAGCGGCCTGGCCACCCTCACCCCGATGCCGCTGCGCCGCCGCCTCGCCCAGTGGCTGGACAGCCCGGCCATGCTGGAGCCGGAGTTGATGACGCTCATGTGGGCCGCCATCCGCGGCTACCGGATGGAGCCGAAGTTCCCCGGCGTCCTCACCGACGACGAACTCCGCTCGATCGCCGTGCCGGCCCTGCTGATCACCGGCGCGCGCAGCGCCCTCATCACTCCGGCACAGGCCCGCGCCCGGGGAAGCGTCATCCCGCACGCGGAGGTCGCCATCGTCCCCGGCAGCCACGGCGGCTTCAACCGGATCGACGAGCTGAACGACCGGATCTCCGCCTTCATCGAGGCCCAAGCCGCCGACAAGCAGGCGCCTCAACCGACACGACCACCGACAACTAAACAGTAGACCGGCATCTTCGCCGGACCCCTCACCAGTCTGCGATGGGGCACAATCACCTGCAGTCGCGGCAGTGTGACCATGTGGGCAGTGCCTAAAATCCCATAATGCATCAATGGCACCTTGTTGTAGGATGAGTGATCCGGGGAGGTAGGAGCCATGACCGCGGAGTCGCTTGGGTACGACCACCAAGAGTTCGAGACCGTCGCTGAGGCCGAAGTCGATAGCCGGGGACGCGTAAGCCTCGGCCGGGCAGGCGCCGAGCCGGGCCGCCGGTACCGGGTTGAGCGCAATGTTGATGGTGTCCTGCTGCTAATCCCGGTCGTATCCATCCCAGAGCGGGAGATGGTCGTGTGGCGGAACCCGGATCTCATGGTTGAGATCCGCGAGGGCCTAGAGGCAGCCGAGCGCGGCGAGACGGAAGATCTGGGCAGCTTCCAGCAGTACCTGGATGTCGACGACGAGGATGAGGACTAGCGCTGCGTGGCGGCGTA
>PMST01000472.1 GCA_003168295.1 Actinomycetota bacterium | reverse complement strand
AAGCGGGCCCGGCCGGGCGGGCAGAGGACTTCGGCGGACCGGACGTGCTGGCCCTACGGGATCTCGTCGCCACACGGCAGGCTGCTACCAACCGCCGCACCACCCTCGTCCCGGTCCCCGCCGCCGGCCCGCTCCGGGCGCTCGACGCGGGATACCATCTCTGTCCCGNNCCACGCCCGCGGGCACCTGACCTGGCAACAATGGCTACGCTCCGATGAGCCCGCGCGGTAATTTCCGCACCTTCGCCAGTGTCCTCAGTGGGAGGACGCCGTGACGAGCACGCCTGAGACGCGGCGCGCCGACCAGATGGCGGGGGCAAGCACCACGGTTCGTTCGGAGAAAAGGAAAACGAATTCTGCGTGGTGGCGAGCGCCGTGGTGGTGGCGGCGCTGGCCTGGTTCGGCGGCATCAACATCTAGTTATGCGCTCTGCTGAACCAGCGAGGTAGTGCATCCGTATCACAGGTGTGAGGACTCTCATGACCGCCGCGCTCGTGAGTGCGGCCGTGCTCGCGGTCAGCATGACAGCCCAGGCCGCAGGCAGCTTCAGCACCGTAGCAAGCCCCAACCCGGGCACGAACTACGACGAGATTGACGCTGTTGCTGCCGTCACGGCGAGCGACGCGTGGGCGGTCGGCTTCCAGCGGTCCGCCGGACTGCTGTTCCATGTGCTTGTGGAGAAATGGAACGGCACCGCATGGTCCGTCGCCACCTCGGCGTCCCTACCGTCCTCCGACGACGCCAGGCTGCACGCGGTGGCTGCGCTGTCAAGCACCGACATCTGGGCAGTGGGCAGCATCACGACATCCACAAGCACCCAGAGCTTGATCGAAAAGTGGAACGGCACCTCGTGGTCGGTCGTGCCGTCCCCGGCGGGCGAGCCCGCGGACAGCGAACTCCTCGGCATCGCGGCGGTCTCCGCCAAC
Organism: Actinomycetota bacterium; assembly: GCA_003168295.1. Next base: position 6,468 of record PMST01000472.1, on the reverse strand, counting down.
GACATCTGGGCTGTCGGCCACACCACGGGCGGCGTCGGCGTGTCGGGGGCGCTAATCGAGAACTGGAACGGTTCGGCGTGGAAAGTGGTACCTAGCCCGGCACTGAGCGATTATGGCTACCTCACCGGTGTCGCCGCCGTCTCGTCCGGCGACGTGTGGGCGGTGGGCCGTGACGGTCGGCACCCCACCCCCATCATCGAGCAATGGAACGGGACAACCTGGACGCAGGTCAGCCAGCCGGTTAGCGGGTACGACAGCAGCCTGAACTCGGTCGCAGTGGTCAGTAGCGGCGATGTGTGGGCCGTGGGTGAGCAGAATCTCAACCAGACCGTGACCGAGCAATGGAACGGGACAAGCTGGACGCTGGTGCCGAGCCCTTCGGTCACCGCGAACGGCACGCAAGATACCCTCAGCGCGGTGACGGCGGTCGGCGCGGGGGACGTCTGGGCGGTCGGGAGCACCCTGCCCACCTCGCAGGACTCGCAGACCCTGGCCGAGCACTGGAACGGCACAGCCTGGCAGATCGTGCCGACGACCGACCCTTCCGCCTACTCCAACGTCCTGGACACTGTGGCAGGCACCACCGCGGGCCAGCCGCTGTGGACAGCCGGGTACAGCACCAGCGGCGGCACACCGGGGTTCGCTACCCTCATCGAAACAACCAGCGGCTAGCGCCGCGCCGCGGTACCGGCGGCCTCGCTTTGCCAGGTGAGGTCGATGGCTATATGCGCGATCCGGTGGCCTGTAGCGGGCGCTGCGCAAGGGGGCCCTTGCCGACGTTTCCCGCTACGGCTTGTGCACAATTTCACAAGCCGCTTCCGCGGGAACGCGAGGGGGCCGCTATCCGTGAGGACGGTGATCCCGGTGCTGCGGCGGCTGGGTCACGATCTGGGCGGCCTGGTCAAGCCAGCCAGTGAGTTCGGCTGCCGCGGGAGCCAGCTCGTAGGGGTGATATGGCAGGCGTGCGCCAGGCCCTCCCCAGGGTGCACGAAACCGATCTCCTCGTCATACCGTTCCCGGACGACTGCGGAGTGATCCTGCTGACCGCGTTCGCGTTCGCTGAGAGCCGGGTCAGTAACCCCCTGCTGCCGCTGCGGGTAGTCCTGGACCGGGCCAGGGGCGGCTCCTACATCGCGGTCGGGCTGACCGGGATCGCGGTCTTCGGCATCTTCCTGTTCCTCACGTACTACCTGCAGGACGTCAAGGGCTACAGCCCGGTGACCAGCGGGCTGGCCTTCCTGCCGATGATCGCCTGCATCCTGCTGTCGTCGAACCTCTCCAGCATCGTGGCCGGTGCCGTGCCGGCGGCCAGCCCCGCCCTGACGGCNNCGCCCTGACGGCCAGCCCCGCCGGGGGGCGCCGTCGACGGGCCGAGGCCACCATTGCCCTGGCCGGGCCGCTCGCCAGGGCCGTGCTGGCGGCCGGGACCGGGCTGCTGTACTTCGCCACTCGCAACGGGGCCTTCGCCGCTGCCGCTGCGTGGATGGCGCTGATCAATCTCTTCAACCTGCTGCCGGTGGTGCCGCTGGACGGCGGCCGGGTGGTGAAGTCGATCAGCTGCTCCGTCGGCTCGCGGACCGGGCTGGTCGCGGTCATCGCAGGGATGCTGCTGGGCGCGGTGCTCGCAGTCACCGCGGATCTGTGGATCTTCGTCATCCTCATCCCGCTGGGACTCCTCGACTACCTGTACGACAGCTATCAGGTGAACCAGGCAGCGTGGCGGCCCAAGCCCGGGGCAGGGCGGCACGCGCGCATCGCTGAAGCCCAGGATGATGCCGAGCTGGCCGGGACTGGCCTCCCGGCGGCCAAGCCGCCGCTCAGGCCGCGTGCCGCCCAGGCTGCTTTGGCCAGCTACGCGGGGCTGGCGATACTGCTGTGGCTGTTCATCCTGGCGATGGGCCACCAGCCGGGGGCTGTGGCAGCGATGCACGCCCTGCAGGGCTGACAGCTCGCATGTGACATGGTCCGTCACCAGTTGCGACGCGAGCCAGCCACACCGATAACGCGCATGCCGGTCAGAGTTCGGAGTTCCACAGTGCATCGATCGGGAGGGCGCGCAGGCACTAGGCATCTCGGTGCTCGGGGCGGCAATCTCGGTGGAGCACCGACGACGAGTCCGAACCAATTAAGGCGAGGCGAATTCGAGTCGCATTCGACGCGAACAAATAATAGCTGGCTAGCGTCCCGCTGTAGACGAGGAACGCGACGTAGATTATCAGGCTGACAAGCGAGCCGCCTTGGGCAGTGTTGAAATGCTCGAGAAACGGCGCAAGCAGCACCAAGTCGTACGCAAGAAACCCAGCCAGCTGCCCAACGGCGTTGCCCCAGTGCGGATCCAGGGCGCCGTAGATGAAGTAGGTTGCCGCACCCAGGAAGACCAGGCCGAACATTACCGAGGTCTCTGCGCCTAGCCGCCACGGAAAGATGCTGGCCTGAAGCAGCAAAGCTACCCCCGCTCCGATCAAGATCATTGCGAAGGCGCCGAATGACAGGCGCACTGGCCGGGGCATCGGCCGCGGGTCGGCCCACGGGATTTGCCGCGCGAAGAGAAACGCTCCGGCCGACCCGGCAGCGGCGAGTCCGAACGCCAGCGCATAGGTCCATAGCCGAGGCTCACGCGGATCACCGATCAAAGTGAGGACATATACGAACATCCCGCCATACATCACTGTCAGATCGAGTGCTCCGGCGCGAATCGCCGCCGCCTCGCCGGTAAGCGCTATCCAGAGCACTGGGACCGCTATCGCCGCCAGGATCGACGCGATGAAGATGTAAGAGAGCGGTTTAGCTGGCCACGGCCATAGGTCCGCAGCCCACGGAACCTGGGCCAGGAACCCGCTGACCAGCACGAACAGGATCAGTGCCGCCGGGATCAATGCCGCCCGCATGAGAACGGCACCGCGTGTGAGGTGCGTCATGCCAATATCTCCTTCCGGCAAGATGCTTCGGAGCATCGCAGGCCGGCATTGCAGGCGGATTGCAGGGTTGGTCCGACAACGCACCTCCGGACAGCTGGAGGCGTCGCGTGCTCGGCTCAAGAAACTCATCGCGCCGGACACGGAACAATCCAGCCACCGGCCTCGGTGAAGCTGCTCACTGGCCTTCCTCTGCTCGTTCCTTCACAAGATGTCCACGAGGTGGATCTCTTCGTACGGCGCAGCAGGTTTCGGGATGCCAGCGGACTGCACCCTCATACGGAAACCGGTAGGCGAACAACTGCCCGTCCGAACTACCGGAGTCGTGTTCAGGCGACTTTGATTGTCCAGTCGCCGACGCGAGCGATGACGTCGACGGTGCCGCCGAGGGCCTCAACGTACCCGCGGATGGCGTCCACCTCGGTAATCTTGCCGTGCTCGATCTGGGAGACCCGCGCCTGGGTGACGCCCATCAGGGCAGCGACCTGCACCTGGGTAAGCCCGGCGTTCTTCCGCAACTGCGCGAGCTGATAGCCGCGCTGCTCGGCGCGCATCTCCGCCCGGCTCCGCTCCCGCTCCGCGACGCGGTCCGGAGCATCCCAGCCGGGCTCAAGCTCCCGGATCTCCCGCTTGGTGTCCTCCCAGCGGACTGTCTTCATCACTGCTCCTTCTTGCGGTTCTCCCGTTGATACACCGCGTAGCGTTCCTCCGCGAGCGGGATCGCTTCCGCGTACCACCCGCTCCAGCGTCGCGCCTTGTCTCCGGCGACCAGGATGATCGCCTCGCGGGCGGCGTCGAACACGGGCTCCAGGAGCAGGATCTCCCACCGCACCTCCTCAGTATAACGATTACTTATTTTTTGAGGATCGTCCGGCGGGCCCGCAGTCGGAATAGGGATGAGAGATTGCTGGAAGCCCTGACGCCCCCGGCGGTGACGCTTGGTCATGAGACCATCGCAGCACGCGCCACCGACATTCTGGTCGGGCGCTCTCCACGGCACATCCACCTCCGGTGGCCAGGATGATCCCGCCCACGGGCATCATCGTCGTCTGCGTCAGCTCGAAGCATTAGGGCGCCTGGCACGATCCCGCTGATGCTCATAGACCTGACCGACCGGCTGATCCCCTAGCCGATCCGGCATCCGGCGCACCTGGTTCGTCTAGCCTGTTGACCGATCGCTCTGGGAGGAGTCCCGTCGTGCCCGCACCTGTCCGCATCGGCTTGGTCGGCTATGGCCTTGGCGGCCGGTACTTTCACGCGCCGCTGCTCGCCTCCGCCCCGGACTGCGAGTTCCTCGGCGTAGTCACCACCTCACCCGAGCGCCGCCGCCAGGTCGCCACCGATCTCGCCCGCCCGGCCTTTGCCTCCCTGCAGGAGCTGGCCAGCGCGGGAGCCGACGCGGTGGCGATCTCCACCCCGGCGGCCACCCACGTCACGCTCACCCAGGAGGCGCTGCGCTTGGGCCTGGCGGTCGCCTGCGACAAGCCGTTCGCGCCGGACGCCGGGTCGGCCCGCCAGGCCGTCGAGCTTGCCGGGCAACTCGGAGTCCCGCTGACGGTCTACCAGAACCGCCGCTGGGACTCGGACTTCCTGACCCTGCGCGAACTCCTCGACAACGGATCGCTGGGCGAGCTAACCGTCTTCGAGTCGCGGTTCGAGCGGTTCAGGCCCGACCCCGGCCCACCCGCGGCCGGCGGCGGCACCCTGCTTGACTTCGGCAGCCACCTGGCCGATCAGGCCCTGGTGCTCGCGGGCCCGGTCAGCGGCGTGTACGCCGAGATGCACTACCGTAGCGAGCCCGGCGGCCTGGATGACGACTTCTTCATCGCGCTGACCCACGAGGGCGGCGCGCTGTCCCACCTGTGGGGCAGCTGGCGGCAAGGGGCCCCCGGCCCGCGGCTGCGCGCCGCCGGCACCTCGGGCAGCTACCTCATCGCCGATGCCGATGGCCAGGAAGCCCGGCTGCGAAGCGGGGCATCACCGGCGTCGGCCGACCAGCAGTGGGGAGCAGAACCACCCAATCGGTGGGGACACCTGCTCCGCGGCGACACGGCCGAACTCGTGCCCTCCGCACGCGGGGCCTGGGACCTGTTCTACCCCGCTTTCGCCGCCGCCATCCGCGGCACCCAACCGGTGCCGGTAGACCCCTGGGACGCCGTCGCGACCGCCGCCGTGCTGGACGCCGCCCGGACTAGCGCACGCACCCGTCAAGTAGTCCGCCCGGCGCAGACAACCTAACCTCGGTGCGCGACATTCGCCGGGACGTGGTCATGGCTCGCGACAGACCCGCGGGCCCTTGCGCTACGCGTCGAAGGCTTCGGCGATCTCGCCTGGGAGCAGGCAGAACTCCAGCGGGACGTCGGTCGTATGGCGATAAGGCTGACCGGGGGCGAGCACCTCGGTTCGTTCGGCAGAAGGATTTTCATTGTCCTCTGGATGCGTCGTGGTCCTCCGGGCAGCACGCATGGCGGTTCGTTCGGTCAAAGACTCCGCTTGGATCAACTGCGGCCGTGCGGGATCGAGCGCATGACCGCGGCCATCTCGTCCGGGGTCAGGGCGGGTACCGGCAGCGGTGCCGTGTCGTCCCGGGCGGGTCGCAGCGCGTCGGTGAGCAGGGCGAGGTAGCGCCGCCAGACCTGGGGCCTGACCTGCTCGGCGTAGCCGGCGGCCGAGGTGAGCATGAACTCGATGAACAACATGTCGGTGGGGCGCAGGTCGGCGCGCAGCTTGCCGTCCCGCTGCGCCCGCTCGACCAAGGCAGTAATCAGCGGCTGCATCCGGGTCTTGGCAGCCTGCACCCGGTCCCGCCCGTAGGTGGCGAACATGAGGATCTCCCGCAGGCCATGATCACTGCTGAGCAGCTCGCACGCCTGCTCGAGGAACCCGGTCAGGCCGGTCCACGAGTCCGGCTCGGCGAGCGCCTTGTCGGCGATGGCGGCCACCCGCCCGAGGCGCTCCTCGAATAGCGCCTCGACCAGCGACTCCTTGTCCGGGAAGCGCCGGTAGACGGTGCCCACGCCGACCCCCGCGTGCCGCGCGACGTCGTCCAGGGTGGCCTGCAGCCCGCGAGTGGTGAAAACCTCGGCGGCGGCGCGCAGGATGCGCTGCCGGTTCTGCTCGGCGTCCCGGCGCAGCGGGCGCACCGGATGACACCGACCCGGCTGGACCATGTTCCTCCCTGACTCTTCCGACCGGAGGTTGCGTCTCCGCTTGGGTCTAATGTAGCGTGAACGAAGCGGAGGTGGGACCTCCAGATAGGTGCAGCAAGTGAGCGAAACAAACGCAAGCACTCCTCGGCCGCCGGGCACGCCGACCACAGCGGCGGCGGAGCCCGGCCGCCGCCGGTGGCTGATCCTGGGCCTGGTCGGGCTCGCCCAGCTGATGATCGTGCTCGACCTGACGGTTATGAACATCGCCCTGCCGGACGCACAGCGAGCTCTGGATTTCTCCAACGTGGACCGGCAGTGGGTCATTACCGCGTACGCGCTGACGTTCGGCAGCCTGCTGCTGTTCGGCGGACGGCTGGGCGATCTGTTCGGCCGCAAGCTGACGT
>PMST01000412.1 GCA_003168295.1 Actinomycetota bacterium | reverse complement strand
AAATCCCGCCCCCGCTACTAAGAGGTCCTCACGTTTCTGTGGGGACCATTTTCACGTTTGCCTCTGGCATTCCGGCCCGTCGGCTGGGTGGTCTGGTGCTGGGGTTTTCGGTGCCGTGGCGGGGTCTGGTTTCCTGGTTTGTCCTGTGCCGGGGCATGCTCTGGCCTGGTTGCGGCGGCTGTCCTGGCTGGTGGTGACGGGCGCAGGGCTCGTGGTCGTGGCGGTTGCGCGTCAGGGCGGCCCGGCTGCGAGGCCGGCGAGGGTCTTGCGGCGTCTTTTTCGGGTTTTCGGGGGTAGCCCGGCGGCTGCGCGGCGCTGGTTTTCTTGCTGCCGTGTGTCCCGGGCTTGCTGGATGCGCTGGTTGCGGACGATCAGCAGCGTGGTGGTGAACAGCATGAGGGGTGTCAGGCCCATGAGGCGGCACCAGCCGCGGCTGATGTCGTTGGTGGCGGGGTCCTTGGCGGTGGCGAAGCCGCGTTCGGCGCCGGTGCGGCGGGCGTAGGAGCGGCGGTGCGCGGCGGAGGGGTAGTCGTGTTTCTGCGCTGTTTTGGCGGTGACCTGAGGCGGGACGGTGAGGGTCTGCTGGGTGCAGCAGGCCTGGGGGTGCCCGGGCGGGGTGAGGATCTCGGGCCGGTCCCGGTCCAGGTTCATCGAGGCAGGCCGCAGGGGGCAGCGGATCTTGCCCATGGCGGCGGGGCACTGGACGCGGTGGTACCCGTCTGGGTCGTCGGCGGTGAGGCGGCCGAGTTTGTGCCGGGCGAGCTCGGCGGTGCTGGTGTCGTGGGCGGCGGCTTGTTCCGGAGTCGCGTCGCGGGGCAGCGGCCCGAGTTCGAGCAGGGAGCGCGGGGTTGCCGGGCAGTAGAGGCTGCCGTTGGCGATGATGGCGCCGTCGTGGGTGCCCTTGGGGCCGCGGTCGTGGGGGTGCAGGTCCTGGACGAGCCGGGCGCCGGACTGCCGGAGCGGGATGGCCCAGGCGTCCGCGTCGCGGTGGGCGTAGCCGGAGTCCGCCAGGACGTCGCCGAGCGGGATCCCGGCGNNGACAGGATGTCGCCGAGCGGGATCCCGGCGGCGGGCATCGCGGTCAGGACGGGCGCGAACGCGCGGACCGGGTCGTGGCGGCAGGACGACACGGTGGCGCGGCGGGCGAACTCGGCGGCGGCGGGACCTTTTTCCTCGCGCATCATGATCGCGGCGCAGAGGTAGTAGCCGTAGAACAGCTCGTCGAGGCGGCGCAGCAGGTTGTTCTTGCGGTGTCCCCGCCAGGCTTCGGGGTCGGCGCAGGGCCCGCCTCTGGCGGGCGGGGGCCGGGAGAAGGTTTCCAGGTCGGTCCAGTCCACGGCCAGCGACGTGCTGGCGTCCTTGAACTCGCCCGGGATGGATGCCTCGAGCAGGCCATCGCAGGCCGCCTGCAGCGGTCGGGAGGGCAGCCCGCCGGGCTGGTCCTCACCGAGGGCGCCGGCGACCAGGCCGAAGGTGTACTCGGTCTGCCGGTAGGTCAGCAGGTGCGGGCCGTGCTTCCAGTCCGCGATCACGCCGAGCCGCCGCTGCTCGTCTGCGGGCAGGCCGGTCAGCACCTGGTGGACCCTGGTGAGGTGGGCGGGCCGGTGATCGGCCTGGGTCAGGCACATGCCGGCCAGCAGGGTGCGGACGCTGAGCTGCCGGGGGCGCACGCCGACGGGAAGCATGGCCTCGATCTGCGGCGCGATGCCGGAAGAATCGATGGTCTGCTCGAACACCGCCAGCGGGATCATCGCCTGGCGGCCCCGGGCAGTCTCACCGCGTCGGCCTCGCTGCCCGGCTCCAGCCCGGCGAGCAGGTCGCCGAGCCGCTGGGAGCAGGTGATCCCGGCGGCGTGCATGAAGGTGGCCAGGCCGAGTAGCTCCGCGGCATCTCGCAGCCAGGAGGCCCGCAGGCGGCTGGTGTCCAGCCGCGGCAGGCCGCTGCCGCCGTCCAGGGAGGTGATCAGCGGGTTCGTCAGGTTCCGGCGGCCGGGATCGGCGCCGCCGCAGACCAGCCCGCTCCCGGCGGACCGGGCAGCAGCCAGCAGCCGGGCATGGTAGCGGGCCAGCACCGGCACCGTGCGCGGCCGGGTGACGCGCACCGTGACTATCACCCCGCCAGAGCGGCACGCCACGTCGCTGCCGCGCACGTCGCGCGGATCAGCCCGGCGCCGGCGCCCAGGCAGACCAGCCCGGCCGCCCGCATCCGGCGTTCCGCAGTGGGCTGGGCGTCCGCCAGCGCCAGGAAGCCGTCGATCTCCGCCGGGCTGTAAGGCGCCTTGGCCCGCTCCCGGGGCAGCGGCATATCCGCCGGATACAGCTGCGGCACCACCCGGCGGCCGATGAACCGCAGGTTCGTGCGGAGAGTCCGCCGCGCCACCGGCGACAGGCCCGGCGCGCACCGGGTGAACCGCTCCGCTGTCGACGGATGCAGCACCACGTCCGGCACCGTCTCCAGCCCCAGTCCGATCGCGTAATCGGCCAGCTTGCCCGCCGCCCACAGCAGGTTCTTCGCCCGCTCCCGGCCCTGCGGGCCTGTCGTGGTGATCACGTCCCGGGCGAACGCCGCCGCCTGCGGTGACACCGACGACGGCCGCCACCGCCCGATATACGCGGCCACCTCAGCAGCTGCCGGCTCCATGAGACCTCCCGGACATGAACTTTCCACAGTAAAATACTGTGGAAAGACGTCAGGCCCGCGGATCTGAGACGGTGTGTCGCATGGAACCAACCGCAGCCCAGCGTGCGGCCCGGGACCGGATCGCCGCAGGGCTCGCCCGGGCAGGCCTCGCCCTGCCCGGCACCCTCACCATCCGCGCCTACGCCTGCGGCAAGCCGGGCTGCCGCTGCCACCCCGACCCGCCCCGCCTGCACGGCCCGTACGCCGAATGGACCCGCAAGATCGGCGGCAAGACGATCACCCGCCGGCTCACTCCCGCCCAGCTCGCCGAATACCAGCCCCTGTTCGACAACGCCAGAAAACTCCGCGCCCTGCTCGCCGAACTCCAGGACCTCACCCTCGAGATCATCGAGACGGACAGCTCCCGCCAGATCCCGGAACCCGAGACCCACGGCCCGGAAAATGTGGGCTAAGCCCGCTTAACCTATGGGTAGCCAGCCAGGCAGGCACCGCTTCCGCAGGTCCTACCTAAACGTGAAGACCTCACCGCTGGAACATCGGTAACCCTGCGGCCGTTCCCACCAGCAGCGCCGCTGCGTGCCGGGGATACCGGCCGGCAGGTTCGCTCGGGCTCAGGACCAGGCGGGGTCGTAGTCCGGGTGGCGGGAGTAGACGGCGCTGATGGCCTTGAGGGTGTCTTCGACGGCGCTGCGCCCGGGTAGGTCACCGAGCGCGTCGCGGCGGAGGAAGTCGGCGATGATCGCGCGTTTCGCTTCGCACTCCCGTAGCGCGCGAGCTGGGCTGTGCAGCGCGATGTGGGCGGCCTGCGTGGTTGTCGGATGATGGCTGTCAGCCTGCACGACGAAGTGGCCCTCGAGGTCCTTGACGTCACGGTAGTCGTAGTGGGTCTCCCACTCAGGTGAGGCATCAGTGGCGGCTTGCGCGGTCAGCTCGTCTTCCGTGAGCCGGGCTTCGAGAAATTCCACGATGGTCATGGCCTGGCCTCCAGTGGTCGATTTGATGCGGGCGCCCATGGATGGTGTGTCGACGGCGGAGCATGGCGGGTCGGCGAGCTCCGGGGCGAGGCGCCAGGGCCTGGCACGTCAACCAGCCGGATCAGCCGCGCCTGAGAGGAGCGTGCCCTTGGCGGGCATCACCTGCCGGGATGCTGACGACCTCCAGGAAGGCCGCTCGTTACGGCCCGCTGGCTGACGAGGTTCGCCGGGACAGCTGGAGGTCGAGCTAGCCCGGGTGCGCCAGCCGGGGCGGGCTAGGGACCCCGGCCGGTGCCTCGGAGCTCGGTGTTGATGCGCTGGGCTTCGGCGAGCTGATCTTCGAGGATGATAATGCGACAGGCGGGGTCCAGCGGCGTGCCGTGGTCGATGAGCTCGTGGGCCCGGGCTGCGAGGCGGAGCTCATAGCGGGAGTATCGGCGGTGGCCTCCGCCGGAACGTTGCGGCGCGATCAGCCCGGCTGTGTCCAGGCTGCGCAGAAAGGCGGGCGCAACGCCCAGGATTTCCGCGGCGCGACCCATGCTGTATGCCGGGTAGTCGTCGTCATCGAGTCTCTCAGCGGGGGTGTGGCCGTCCGTACCGGCCGGAGCAGGTCGGGCTCGGGTCATAAGTCCTTCCGGAAATACGAATAGGGTCCCGGTGCCAGGGGACACCGGGACCCGATGAGGTTCAACACCATCTGCCGGCCGCCTAGCCGACTTCTTTTCCCGCGCCAGCCGCCGTACGGGCGGGTCGCGGGGATCGCGTAAGCGTGACCGTAGACCACCGTCCTGTCTGTGGGGCTGCGGCACCGAGCGGCGAGACCAGCCGACTGCGGGCGATCCTAATGGCGTCCAACTCTCCTTTCTGCAATCGCTGTGTTCCCTAGCTTCTTCCCAAGCTTCGGCGGCCCGCATGGCCGCCGACTGTCCCATCTCGTGGACTTGTTCCTCTGTTGTGACAGGAAGACTATCTTAATCGGCGGTAGATGTCTACGTCGGACGCTACAGATTTCTTATCGACGAGCCCAGGAAGCTCGCGGACAGCGCCGTGATCGGCCGCGCGCACGACGGGACGGTGATGCCGCCGAAGGCTCGCAAGCTCCGGCGGCATCACCGATGAAGGCCCGGGCAGTTCTGGCGCTTAGCCGGCAGTGACGGGCTGTCGGCTGTCGCTGGTGCTGACCTGGATGCTGCGGGGCTTGGCCTGCTCGCGCACGGGGATCGTCAGGGTCAGGATGCCGGCACTGTAATCGGCGACGATGCTGTCCGGGTCGAGGGTGTCGCCCAGAAAGACCTGGCGGGTGAAGGTGCCAGCGGGTCGCTCGGCGACGAGTGTCTCGGCGTCCTCCGGCCACTCGGGAGTGCGCTCGGCACGGACCGTCAGGACGTTCTGCTCCACCGTCAAGTCGATCGAGTCTGCCTGCACGCCTGGGAGATCGAAGTGCACGTAGAAGGTGTGTCCCTGGCGGTACGCGTCCATCGGCATGGCCGCGGGCCGGGCGGCCGTCCCAAGCACCTGCTGGGTGAAACGGTCTAGTTCACGGAACGGGTCGGTGCGGATGAGCATGGCTGTGGCCTCCTCACTAGTGGTCTTGCTGTCGTACTGCTGGGGCGTCGCGGCCCCTCATATATATAGCAGGATGACGATTATCTGACAAGTGATCACTAAGATTTTCGCACTACTGGACGGGAGGTGACCTTATCACGCATACTGAGATGGAGATGGCCGCCGAGACCGTCTAGCGGGTCGGCGGGCGGACAGGACAGGAGGCTGATCGGCGTGCGCAAGCCGGAACCGGACCTGTACCGCGTGCTCGGGGTTCCCCACGACGCCGTCGCTGCGGACATCACCAGCGCTTACCGGCGGCAGGCTCGTGCCTGGCATCCTGATATGGCTCCGGCGGCGGCCGGCGCGGCCGCCCGGTTCCGCGCCGTGGCAGAGGCTTACCAGGTACTGGGCGATCCGGCCCGGCGCGCCGGATACGACCGTGCTCGACAGGGACACGCAGTGCCGGGCCCGGCACGCCCCGGCCCGGTGGCGAGCCCGGCCGGAGTGCGACCGGCTGGCCGTGGTGCCGCGGGCAGCCCGCACCTGACGGCTGCCCCCGCGCTGTGGGCAGGCCCGGTCCGGGTAGACCCGCTGCCCAGGACCACTGCGGATGTCAGCCCGCACCGGCCGGAGGACCCGGCCCCTACTATCTGGGCGGCGGCGCGCTTGCACCGAGGCGAGTGCCCGGGCTGGCCATGGTAAACCCCAGCTGGGCGGACCTGGACCAGGGCCTGTTTAGCATCTCCATCGCCGCCGAGATCACCGGCCTGCATCCGCAGACCCTGCGACTTTACGAGCGGGAAGGGCTCCTGGAGCCAGCCCGCAGCTCCGGGGGCACCCGGCGCTACAGCCGCAATGACATCACCCGGCTGCAGGAGATCTGCGGGCTGGCCGGCGCTGGCCTCAACATGGCCGGCATTCGCCAGGTCCTGCTGCTCCAGGAGGAAAACCGGCACCTGCAAGCCGAGATCACCCGGCTGAGGCGACACGCAGCCCGGCATGATCCCGCCTGACCCGGGAGAAAGGCGCTACATCACTCACCGCGCCTTAGCCTGACCGGTCGCACGGCACCAGAGTAACTGCGACATGATCCACGACCTGGCTGAAGGCATTCCGTCTGTGATCCCGCTCAAGCCGTACGACGATCTGTGGCCTATTCCCGAAGCCGTCTGGTGGCAGAGCGGCGACTTCTACCGTAAGTTCGCCCGGGCATTTGAGGATATTGCCCGCGACATTGAGGATGGCCAGGAGCCAGACCCGCATAACATGGCCAAAGAGATCGCTTTGCATCTAGTGCTCGACGCCGCAGCTGGGATCGTCGCTGACGAACGTCTGAGCTGGAGCTTTTTACAGGCGGGATGCCTAAGTCGCGCTTCGACTTTGACTTCAACTTGCTCCATGATGTCCTCTACCAGGACAAGGACTACGAGATCGCCTACCTCAGCAATCGCAGCATTGTGAAGCCTGGCGATCGGCGGCGTGGAGCCGGGCGCGACCGAGGGCCGCCGCTCGATGGCGATGGCGGCGCCCCAGCGCTGGTAGAAGTGACGGATNNTCGCCAGCCTGGGTGAAGGCGTCCTGGATTTCCTGGAAGAATTCCGGCGGCCGGGACGGCGCGACCGTGGCGACCGCTCCGGGAAGAAAATAACCGTCCCAGGCCTCGAGGCGAAGTCTGGCTAAACGAGCAGCGCACGCCCGTTAAGATCGCGGCAGATGAGAGGCGATCCGTGGGTATCCGTGGGACAGCCATCCCCACCACTGACTCGCCCACGGCAAACATGCAGGTCAGAGTACATTTTCCAGGACTACGGCAGCAGGTCTGTAGAACTGTCGGCTTCGTGGCTGCCGAGTTCGCTCGCGTGGCGATGGGCTGGGCGCTCCTGGCGACGTTACGCACAGTAGCAGGATGGGGGGAGATCGGCGCTTTGCCGCGGACCGGTTCGTGGACCGACTCACCCGGGCAAACGGTGCAATCAGGGTTATCGGCGGCATGACTTCGTGGTATCTGTGCAGCTAGCGCACGCGGAGCGCCGGGCCGTACTTCTCATAATCCGCCGGTCGTGGGTTCGAGCCCCACCCGCCCCACCTGCGGTTTCAATATCAGATTGGCGATGGCCGTGGACCGATGTCGGTGGTGCGATTCATCTTGCCATCATAACCGTCCGGTCACGTAGAGTACTGTCGACTGGGTCTGGCGTGCCAACGCGTACGGCGGGAAGGACTGGACGGGCTGGTTGCCTGGCTCGCCAAGGGCATGCGGGACTGAGCAATGCGTGTTGCCGCCAGTTGGCTAGCCCGGCATGACGCGACGCGAAAGGCCCGACCTCGGGTTCCGTGAAGTGGGCTAGGGCACGAGTAGCATGTGGTACCGGGGAAAGGACTCATCGTGCCAGGTCCACCGCAGCAGGAACGGTCGCCGGATCTCGGGTCCCTTCGGGCGGCTCGGAGGCAGATTCTCGCGGCCGCGTCCCAGCGCGGCTTGCGTGATGTGCGAGTATTCGGTTCGGTAGCTCGCGGGGAAGCGGCCGAGACGAGTGACGTGGATCTCCTGGTAGCCCCGGGTCCGGACACCACGCTGTTCGACCTCAGCGGTTTCGCGCTTGACGTTGAAGAGATCGTCGGGCGTCATGTGGACGTGGCCACGCCGCGTGGCCTGAAGGCGCGCATTCGGGACCGGGTCCTGGCAGAGGCCGTCGCCCTGTGAGGGATGACCGTGAGCGTCTGGCGGACGTCTTGGCCGCGATCGAGAGGATCAGGCGCTACGTCCAGGACGACCGGACACGTTTCGACACCGACGAACTGCTGCAGAGCGCGGTGCTTCTCTGGATAGAGATCATCGGCGAAGCGGCACGAGGCGTAAGTGATAAGGTCCGCGACGCGCATCCTGAAGTGCCCTGGCGCGTGATCACCGACATGCGCAATCGGGTGACCCACGGCTACTTCGATATCGATCTCGACGTCGTGTGGAACACAGTGACGCGCGACCTACCGAAACTCCAGGAATCTGTCACCCGGATCCTTGCAGAGCTTAACTCGGAAGCAGAAGACTCACGATGAGTAGCCTTCCTGCCCGGCGCTGACTTGACCCGCGAAGCCGGTGCCTGCGTGGAGTCGTTGTTCCCTACGGTCCTGGCAGATGGTGACTTGCGCCCGTCGACCTGACGAGCGCCGACTACGCGCAGATTGCCGACCTGGTGAATACGTATGAGAGCATTCCGCTGGAACCAGCGATGCCTCGGTTGTCGTTATCGTCGACGGCTCGGGCTAACCGACGTAGCGACGTTGGACCGCCGTCAATTCACGGTGGTCCGGCCGGGCACGCGGATGCGCGGACCCTTCTGCCCTGAAGTCCGTAAACGATAGCGTGCCTCGCGGTCGCGTAGCATAACAAGCGGGCCCATTGTAATTAGCTCGGACAATTACGGATCGCCGAGTATTTGCACGGCGCTTGCTGACGTATTTCGTGTGCAGAGTCGCGCAGATTATCTATTCGTGGCCTTGGGTGGCTATGGTTGCCGCTGGGCGGAGCTCATAGTCCGGGAAGGTGCTCGCCGAGGTTCAGCTCGAGGTCGTCGTCCTGCTGGCCGCCTTTTTCCATGAACCGCTGGATGCGGGTTTTGACGTCGGGCCGGGCGAAGGCTTCCAGGAATCGGGTGTTGGTGGCCGCCTGGTCACTTCCGGCGGCTACGTGGCTGCGGGTGTTGAGGATTTCCTTGGCTGCCGTGGTGGCGAGCCGGTCGAAGCTGGCGACCCGGGTGGCGAACCGGTCGGTGAATGCGTCGAGTTCGGTGTCGGGGACCGACCGGTTGATCCAGCCGTAGCGTTCGGCGGTTTCGGCGTCGAAGTCTTCTCCGCCGAGGATGATCTCCATTGCCCGGGGCCGGCCGGTCACCAGCGGCAGGCGCTCGAGGCCGCCGCCGCCCGGGAAGAACCCGAAGCCGATCTCGGGCTGGCCGAAGATCGCCTTCTCCTTGCTGGCGAATCGGATGTCCAGGGCGAGCAGGAACTCGCTGCCGACACCCCGGGCGCGGCCGCGCACTGACCCGACGGTGATGTAGGGCGCGTGCTCGAGACGGGTGAGGATATCGGGCCAGGGCGGCAGGCCGGTCGGTCCGGGTTCCTGGCTGACCTGGGAGCGTCGTACCAGGTCGATGTGCGCCATGTAGAAGTCAGGGTTAGCGCTGTCGAAGACAACTACCTGTACTTGGGCGTCGGATTCCAGCCGGTCGACGAGGGCGGTCAGGCCTGCGACGACCTCGGCGTCGTGCAGGTTGACGGGCGGGTTGTCGAAGGTGACCCGCCAGTAGGCGGGGCTGTGCTGGCGGACGCGGACCGGCGATGCGGTGCTGGTCATCGGAATGGCTCCTCTTCCTAAGCGGCCGGCGATGCCCCGGCCTCGGCGCGGCGGCTGGACGGCAGGTGGCGGGCGGGCGCCGCGCGGCGGGAAGGACGGGTGTCCGTGCCCGCCACCTGCTCGGGATCAGCCGGTGGCCAGGGCGGCGGCGATGATGACGCTGGTCACCGCGCTGGGGTCGGAGATCAGGGATAGGTGCCCGGCGTTGACCTCGGTGATGTGCGCGCCGGCCCGCTTGGACATGAACATCTGCTCGGCTGGCGGGATCACGTGGTCGGCCGTGCCGATCAGCGACCAGGAGGGGATCGTCAGCCAGGCGGGAACGCCGGAAGGGTCTGATCCGGCGCTGTAGGCGATGGGCTGCTGGGTGGCGGCCAGGACAGCTGCCGTGCTGGCGGGCAGGCCGTTGGCGAAGCACTGGGCGAACCCTGGGTAGGGCAGGTCCGGTCCGGTCTTGAGATAGGTGTCGAAGTCGTTCGCCGGCGCCCCCGGGTAGGGCACGCCGATAAAGGCGTTGGCCGAGGCCAGGCAGGAGCCTGGCTGCGCGCCGGTGAGTCCGAACGCGGTGTCGCCCTGGGCGGGGATGTAGGCATCGACGTAGACCAGGGCCTTGACGTCCGGGTTGCCGGTGGCGGCATTGGTGATGACCATCCCGCCGTAGGAGTGCCCGGCCAGGACGATCGGCCCGCTGATGGTCTTGAGGAAGTCAGCCAAAGTGGCGGAGTCGTAGGCCAGGCCGCGCAGCGGGTTGGGCGGGGCGTCGACGGTGTAGCCGGCGCGCTGCAGCTGCCGGATGACCGCGTCCCAGCTGGAGGCGTCCGCCCACGCGCCGTGCTCGAGCACGATCGTAGGCTTGGGGCCGCCTGCGCCGGCGCTGGTGGTCGTGGCCCCCGCCGAGGGGAGCTGGCTCGCCGTCACGGCAAGTCCTGTGATGGCGAGGATGACGGCTATCATCACCAGGCGCAGCCTGGCCGGGCGGGGAATTCGGGCTATGTCCATGGGTCTTCCTCTCGGAGGATGTGGCGAGCTGGTCTGTGGGGTGGCCAGGTGCTGACGGCGGCGCCGCGCCGCGCGGTTACCGCAGATAGGTTTGGCTGCTGGTGGTCGCGGCCGGCAGGGCTAGACGAATCGCCGGATGAAGTCCAGGCAGGTTTGGGCTACTTCCTGCCATCCGCTGTCGATGGTGAGCGAGTGCCCGCGGTCGGGGATCTCGGCGATTTCGGTGACGCCGGGGTTTTCGCTCTGCTCCTTGTAGGTTGCGGTGGCGATCGCCCAGGGAACCTGGTGGTCTTTCTCGCCGCCGATGATCAGCATCGGCCCGCGGCCGGGGTTCTTCTTGTCGGCCTTGGCCTCGGTGCGGGGGTTGAAGTTGGCGAAGGCAGCCTGGAAGATCGGTATGCCGGAGCCCGCCACGTGATACTGCTCATACAGCTGCCGGGCTTCGTCTTCGCTGACGGCGTTGCCGAAGCCGTAGCGGAACTGCTCGAAGGTCAGCGCCACTGCCCGGTGCCGGTTGGCGGGGTTGGTGAGGACCGCAGCCGAGGACTTGATCGCGGCGGGTGGCAGCGGCAGGACACCGCGCGAGGGTGCCGGGTCGACAGCCACGGTGGCGGCGGACAGGCCGCGGCCGGCCAGGATCTGGGCGAGCAGGCCGCCGAAGGAATGGCCGATGACGGCGGGCTTGGTGTCGAGTTGCCCGATGATTTCCTGCTGGTAGGCGGCGATGTCGCCGATGGTTTTGCCGGCGAACACGCTGGGGTCCTGGCGGGCCAGCTCGACGGTGGGCGGGTCGTCCGGCCAGCTCGGGGCGACTGCGCTGTAGCCGGCGTCCTCGAAGAACGGGCCCCAGTGGTTCCAGCTGCTGTCGAGCAGCCACAGGCCGTGCACGAAGACGACGGGCTGCTTGCCGGATGCGTTGGCCTTGGCGACCTTGTCCAGGTCGGCTGTGCTGGGCGAGTACTGGTGTGCCATGACGTGTGCTCCTTACGGGATGACGCTGGGACGGCAGGCGTCTCAGCTGGTGATGAAAGACAGCAGGTCGGCGTTGAACTCCTGCTGGTAAGCGCCGCACAGGCCGTGCGGGGCGCCGGGGTAGACCTTCAGGGCCGGGTTGGCCAGGATCTGAGCTGACTTCATGGCCGCCGCCTGGATGGGCACGATCTGGTCGTCGTCGCC
>PMST01000035.1 GCA_003168295.1 Actinomycetota bacterium | reverse complement strand
CTGGTCGACCGCAGCAGCGGGAAGATCCGCGCTGATGTGGTGCACCGCAGGCTGACCGCGATGGGATACCAGGGTTCGGAACGCAGCACCCGGCGGGTGGTCGCCGAGGCGAAGGCGGCCTGGCGGGCGGGGCACCGGCGGACGTACCGGCCGTGGATCCCGGAGCCGGGGATGTGGCTGCAGTGGGACTGGGGCGAGGGCCCGAAGATCGGCGGCCGCCGGACGCAGCTGTTCTGCTGCTGGCTGGCGTGGTCCCGGTTCCGGGTGGTGCTGCCGTCGTGGGATCAGGGCCTGGGCAGCCTGACCGCGTGCCTGGACCGGGCGCTGCGGATTATCGGCGGCGTCCCTGCCTATCTGCTCACCGACAACCCCCGGACGGTGACCGTCGAGCATGTCGCCGGGATCCCGGTCCGCCACCCCGACATGGTGGCGCTGGGCCGGCACTACGGCGCTACCGTGCAGACCTGCCGGCCGTTCGACCCCGAGTCCAAGGGCGGCACCGAGGCCACGGTGAAGATCGCGAAAGCGGACCTGGTGCCGACGCTGGTGAACCTGGCCGCCGAGTATGCCCGCTTCGCGGATCTGGAGGATGCGTGCGCGGCGTGGTGCGAGCGGGTCAACGGCCGGGTGCACCGGGAGAGCGCCGCCATCCCCGCGCAGCGGCTGGCTGCGGAGCGGGAGCATCTGCATCCGCTGCCGGGCGACCCGTATGTGCTGGCACTGGGCGAGGAACGGCTGGTGAACGACGACCAGACGGTCCGGTTCGGATCGGTGCGGTACTCCACCCCGCCCGGCCATGTCGGGGACCGGGTGCACTGCCGGGTGCACGGGGCCGAGCTGGTCATCGTCGCCCGCACCGGCAGCGGCCTGGCCGAGATCGCACGCCACCAGCTGTCCACGCCCGGTAACCCGCGGATCGACGATGAGCATTACCCCGGCCATCCCGGCGGGAACGGTCCGCGCCAGCCCCGCCCGCGGCCCAGGACAGCAGCGGAGGAGGCGTTCGTCGGCCTGGGCGGCGGCGCGGCCCGGTGGCTGACCGAGGCTGCCGCCGCCGGAGCGCAGCGGATCCGGTCGAAGATGGCCCGCGCGGTGGAGCTCGCCACGGTCGTCGGCGCGGCCCGAGTCGATGAGGCGCTGGGGCTGGCCGCGATCGCGGGCCGGTTCGGCGACGATGACCTGCCCGCCATCCTGGACCACCTGAGCATGGCCGGCCCGGCCGGCGAGCTGGTGACCGCGGATGAGGCACACTCAGCCCAGCCCGGCACCAGCGGCTGGGCCGCTCTCGGCGCTCCCGCGCAGGTGACCCGGTGACCGGCCCGGCAGCGCCGCCGGTCCCCGCCGAGCTGGAAACCCTGATGCGCCGGATGCGGCTGCCCTACCTGCGCAAGGCCGCCCCGGAGGTGCTGGCCACCGCCCGCGCGCAGCGGTGGGACCCCGCCGAGGTGCTGCGGGTGCTGCTGGCTGAGGAAGTCACCGGCCGCGACGCCGCAACCCGCCGCATGCGACGCCGCGCTGCGGGGTTCCCATCCGGCAAGACGTTCTCCTCCTGGCGGCCCGGGGAATCCTCTATCCCCGCCCCGACCCAGGACGCCCTGGCCACCCTCGAATGGGTGACCCGGGCGGAGAATCTCGCGGTGGCCGGGCCGTCGGGAACGGGCAAGTCTCATTTCGTCGAGGCCCTGGCGCACGCGGCGATCGAGAAAGACATGAAGGTCGCCTGGTTCACCCTCGAGTCACTGGCCACCGCCATCGCCAGGGCCAAGGCCGACGGATCGGTCGCCCGGACCGTCACCCGGATCTGCCGCAGCGACCTCATCGTGGTCGACGACATCGGCATGCTGCCCGCCGGGCAAGACGCCGCCGAAGCGTTCTACCGGATCACCGATGCCGCCTACGAACGGCGCAGCCTGGCGGTGACCAGCAACATCCACCCCTCCGGCTTCGACACGATCATGCCCAAGACCCTGGCCACCGCCACCGTCGACCGGCTGCTCCACCATGCCCACCTCGTCCAGACCAACGGCGAATCCCACCGCCTGGCCCAGGCTCTCGCCGGCAAAGGGGTGATCACCTTGGCCTAACCAGCAGCCGGGAGAGCAGATGGCCGCCAGCCAGGAGGACTAGTGACCACCAGCCAGGACAGCACCCGGCCGTGCCCCCGGACTTCTCAGTGGCCGTTGACAGCGGCAACCACCGGCAACTCGCAGTCGGGGCCGGAGTGCGACCATCCGCAGCTCTTTCGGCTGTGCGTTAGACGGCATCGTGCGGAGGCCAGGGCGGACCCTCTCGCAGAGCGTTGAGGAATGCCACTCCGGATTGTCTCCCGCTCGGGTGCTGGTCGTCGCGACTCCAGCGGTGCGCTGCGATCATCGCCAGTACGACCCCCCGGAACTCGCCGACCAGTGCTTGGTCCGCGTCCGGATAGCGCTCGCTGACCTCTTTGGGGACCCAAGCAAGGTCGAATTCGACGGGGCCATGGACAGAATCCTCGAAGTCCATGAAAAGCGGCCCGTTCTTCGTCTTGAGCACGTTGCCTGGGTGCGGCTCGCCGTGCAGGATCTGCTCGGCCGCGCGCCGGTTGACAATCGTTTCGCTCAGATCTTGCAGCGTGTTGGCGAGAAGCGCCCGATCGGTCTCAGCGAGATCGGGAGTGACGTCACGGCTCGCAACGTCTTGTTGAGTAGCCGCCACGCGATCCATGAAGTGCGGCGTCGGGACGTCGATCTGTCGCAGGCCGGCATGAAGACACTCGAGCACCTGCGCGTAGTCGGCCGACGGAAGCATTCGGCGAACAGGTGCAAAGTAGGTCCACATGGTGATTGCAAAGCCATCATGCACAAAGACCCGTGGCTCGACTCGAGGGTCGAGTCCAGCAACCGGGCTGTCGTTCTCCGCGAGCCGTTTCGCAACTTCAACTTCCGTCGCCAACCTCGCTTGATACGCCTCCCCGCTGAGCCA
>PMST01000585.1 GCA_003168295.1 Actinomycetota bacterium | reverse complement strand
TGTCGGTGGCCTGCTCGATCCGGAAATACCCGCTCGGGTACCCGAAGTCGGTCTCGTAGCTGCTCGCGATGAAATCACTGACGAGCCGGGAGGCCGCGCTCGGTGCCACCTTGCGCAACCGGACGGACGGCAGCTTTCGCGGAATGAACCGCAACACGATCCCGGCCACCAGCATCAGCGCGATGAAGATGAACAAGAACTCAATAATAGTGCCCAACGTAGTTTCCTCTCGCTACGGCGCGTAACGTCGGTCGCCCGGATAACTGGGGGAAGCCGCGGAATACCTGGTAGCGGCGCAGCTCTGCGATCTTGAAGACCGCATAGAATTTAATGAGACGGCGACGCGTATCCGCGTTGAAGTTCGACGCGGCGAGGGAAAGCAGCGCCGCGTCAAGCCGGTCAACTTCGTCGGTTGACGATGTTGATACCTGAGTGACTACGGCGATAAAAGCATCTTCGTCGTCTTTCTCGAGCCACTTGCTGACGACGGCGGCATCGCTTATCCCTTGCAGCGCACCGCCGGTCGCCGCGAGAACTCGTCCCCAGTCCACCATCGCGCCTCCTGAGCGATTCGCCGGGCAGCAACCCTCCCTCCATGAATGAGACGGCCCCGGCCGGTTCCTTTGATAGATCAGAAACGCTTCCTTTTCGCTTCCCATCTGGTGCTTCGGCAGCGTTATGATTCTGCTGTCCCGTGGTTTCTTTGTTTCAAGCCGAGGGGGTCGGCAAGGCTTGTGCTACGGGTAAGGCTGTTCGGACTGGCCGCTATCGAAATGGATGGCCGGCCGGTGAAGTTGAAGCCGCTCACGCTGGCGGTCCTGATCCGGCTGATCGTCGCCGATGGCGCGCCGGTAACCGTTGACGCCCTCTTCCGCGACTGCTGGCCGCCAGCAGAGCTGGTCGTTGGCGAATACCGGACGCAAGTTCAGAAGCGGATACTGGAAATACGCCGCGCGCTTGACCCGCAGTGGTCGAGCGAGTCGGGCGAGCAATCGCGGGTGCTGCCCACTCAGCGCGGCCGGGTAACCGCCTACCAGCTGGTGGCGGACCGCGCGGCGATCGATGTGTTCCGGTTCGCTGACCTGGTCGCCCAGGCGCGCAGGGCCGCCACCGAAGATCGGATCGGCCTGCTCGAGCGGGCCATGGCGCTCTGGGCCGGCCAGCCGCTGCTCGACGTCGGCGAGCAGCCGTGGGCTGATCAGCTGGTGCGTCAGCTGATCAGCCTGCGCCAGGCCGCCGAGCAGGAGCTGACCCACGCCTACCAGCTGGCCGGCCGGGCCCAGGATGCGCTCGACGCGGCCGAGGGGCTCGCCGCGCGCTCGCCGCGCGATCCTGGGCTGGCATCCTGGGTGGGAACGCTGCGCGACGAGGTACGTGCCAGCCAGGGCAAGCGGCTGTACAGAAAGGACCTCGGCGGCCTCAGGACCGCGGTCGTGGTGCTGACCGACGACCTGTTCGGCCAGGACGACGCCAACCTGGTGGCGGGTTTCTGCGACACCTTCGACACCGATACCGACCGGAACTTCATCATCAGCCGGGAGAGCACTCAAGGGGAATTGCTGCACCGGCTTTACGACGGCCATCGTGACCGGCTCGACCGCGACCTCAGAGCCGCGCTCAGCCGCGTTCCCAAGGTGACAGTGGAGCTCAAGTCGGCCAAGCCGCGAGGCAAGCTCACCCGCTACCCGGTTGGCACGGTGGCGACGCTGCACCTCGCCACCCGCCGGGTCTTCGCGGTCGCCTACAGCCGGATGGGCAACGACCTGATGGCGCGGTCAAGCCTGCCCCTGCTCAAGGCCAGCCTCACCAACCTGTGGGAGGCCGTCTACCGGTACGGCCAGCTGAAACCGGTCGCCATGCCGCTGGTCGGCTCGGGGCTGTCGAGGACCGATGCCAGCTACGAGGAATTGCTGACGATGATCGTCAACTCCTTCGTCGCCAGTGCCCGCGCGCGCTACCTGACGCCGGAGTTGCGCATCGTCATCCCCCGGCCCATCTTCGATTTGATCAACGTCCCCGAAGTGCTCAAATCACTAGGGCCGGGGGCGCACGACGCGCCCGGCCACGAACGGGATGGGGAAATGCCCGCAGACAATCATGCCCGGGACGCTGCCGACCTGCGGTCAAGCACCCTCGCGGTCGTCCAGTACACGCTGAGGCTGAAGTTGCCGCAAGCCAGCTGGGAGCGAGTCGCCAAGATCATCGAGACCGCGATCACCGCCATCGCCGCGCAGGACCTGGCCGGTCTGCGGATCGCTGGCGGCGAACTCATGCTGGTCAGCCCCGTTCGCATCATCAAGGCAGACGGTCCGCCCAGCGAGCCGGCCGATCAGAGGATATTTGAGCGGGCGAACGTCCTGATCGATTCCCTCCAGTCGATGCGGCCCGCATCGCCGGAGGACGCGGATGGCAGCAACGGTGACTGAGCCGCCTGAGCTGGATCAGCAACTCGTCATTCACCTGTTCGCGCCGGCCGTCGGCCCGCAGAGCGAGACCGCCTACGC
>PMST01000176.1 GCA_003168295.1 Actinomycetota bacterium | reverse complement strand
CCGGGGTCGACACCTCCGACCACGAGGTGAACATCAAGATCCTGCTGGCCGACGCGATCAGGGACGGAGTCCTTCCCGCCGCCGCCCGGCACCAGCTGCTGACCGAGATGACCGACGAGGTGGCCGCCCTGGTGCTGCGGCACAACTACCGGCAGAACATGGCGCTGGCGGTGGCCAGGGCCCAGGCGCCGTCCCTGCTCCACGTGCACGTGCGGTACCTGCGCAAGCTGATCAGGGACAAGCGCCTCAACCCGGAGCAGGACGTGCTGCCCGACGAGCGGGAAATCGCCGAACGCCGGTCCGCCGGCGCCGGCCTGACCAGCCCCGAGCTTGCCCTGCTGCTCGCCCACACCAAGATCTCGGCGGGCGAGGACGTGCTGGCGTCTCAGCTGCCCGACGACCCGTACCTGCGCCGGGTGCTCGACGCGTATTTCCCCGAGCCGCTGCGGGCCCGGTTCGCGGACCGGATGGAATCGCATCCGCTGCGCCGGGAGATCATCACGACCGTCGCGGTCAACGAGATGATCGACACCTCGGGCACCACGTTCTTGTTCCGGCTGATCGAGGAGACCGGCGCGTCGGTGCCGGACCTCACCCGGGCCTGGCTGGTCGCCCGCGAGGTGTTCGACATGGCAGCGTTCTGGCGTCAGGTCGAGGAACTCGAGGGATCCGGGGTCGGCATCGCTGCGCAGATCACGCTGCTGCTCGAGGGGCGCAAGCTGACCGAGCGGGCGGTCAGGTGGCTGCTGCAGAACCGCCGGCCCCCGTTCGACATCCAGGCCACCGTGGCCTTCTTCGCGGACGGGGTCCGGACGGTGCGTTCGCACCTGCCCAAGCTGCTCACCGGCCGGGACCTGGCCGGGTTCGAGGAGCGCCGGGACTCCTACCTGGATATGGGCGTGCCGGCCGGCCTGGCCGAGCGGGTCGCGGCCATGGTGCCGACGTATTCGGCCTTCGGCGTCGTCCAGGCGGCCGCCTCGGCCGGACGGGGGATCGAGGAGACCGCCGAGGTCTACTTCGATCTGGCCGACCGGCTGCAGATCACCCGGCTGCGCGACCGCATCACCGCGCTGCCCCGCGATGACCGCTGGTCGACCATGGCCCGGGCCGCGCTGCGGGACGACCTGTACGCCGCGCACGCCTCGCTCACCCAG
Source organism: Actinomycetota bacterium (assembly GCA_003168295.1). The sequence goes on along the minus strand of PMST01000176.1, from coordinate 7,967 downwards.
GACGTGCTCGGGGTCAGCGGCCCGGAGGTGGCCAAGAACCCCGAGCAGCGGCTGGCCGCCTGGGCCTCGCGCAACGACGCCGCGGTGGCGATGGCCACCCAGACCCTAGGAGAGATCTGGGAGAGCGAGCGGTTCACCTTCACCACCTTGTCGGTGGCCCTGCGCGCCATCCGCACCCTGGTCGCCGCCAGCTCCCTGCCCCAGGGCTAGTAGGCGTGGCCGTAGCTGGGGCCGGAGCCGCTCGCGATGACGTCGATCTTGGCGTTGGGCGCGGTGGCGAGCGGGTCGATCGCCGCGAACTGGTAGGTCGAGTTGGCGTACACCGCGTGGTACCCGACCTCGGTGGGCGCGGCGAGCAGCGGGGTGAACGCGGCGGGCACCGGGATCGGTGACCCAGATCTGAGGTTGGGGTGCTCGGTCGTCGTGTTCAGGTACATCCCGTAGAGCACCAGGGCCCCGCCGCCCTTCAGCCCCAGTTCGAACTGCGGGAAGGGGGCGCCCGCGAGCAGCCACTGGTATTGCAGGCCCTGGGCGGTCTCCGCGCGGGCGCGGGCGGCCTGCGCCGCGTAGAGCCCGGTGGTCTGCGGCCCGCTGCCGGTCACCGCGGCGGCGGGGTTGGCCGGCCCCTCGTCCACCACGGCCGCCTGGGTCGCTCCCACCACGTTGGGGGTCAGCACCAGGTTCGTGTCGGTGGTGGGCACGTCGACCGCGTAGCCGTCCGGGTCCGTCGCGATCACCGGCAGGGTCTGACCTTGATCGAGCGTGGCGGAGCCGTTCAGGGTCCACCTCAGGGCCGCCTTGGCATGCTCGAACACCAGCAGCGTGGTGACTGCGGGACCCAGCTGGCCGTTGGTGTCGGCGCGGCGCTGGGCCGACACCAGGAACCACTGCGGGTACTTGCTCTCGGCCGGCACATAGAACTGCGGCGCGCTGTACTGGTACCTCGGTACCAGGGTTCCCGCCGCCGTCAGCGCCGTGTACTGGCCCTTCACCTGGGCCCACTGGGCGTCCGCGACGATCGCGAGCCCGGCCACCGAGTCGCCTTGCGCCGCGGCCGCGTCGCTTTTTGTTAGGTACGTCTGGTAGGCGACCTGCGCCGCGGCAATGCTCAGGTCATGCTGGACGCCGGCGTCCGCGGTTGCGTGGGCCGCGGCCGCGGAGGTCGCCGGTGCGCAGCCCTGGACGGCCAGCACGGCCAGCGCGGCGAGCGCCGCCGATCCGATCGTGGTCCGGGACCAGATCCCGCGCTTTCGGTGCGTCACGCTAAGGCAGGATACCGGGTTTGGGCGCCGGGTTTCGCGGGCACTGCTGGTTGGGAGTGCGGCCCGCGCCACTGGCGTAGGCTTGCCTGCATGGCAGGTACCGATCCCGCCGATGAGATCGCGGCACTGACGTCGAAGCTCGCCAGCATAGAGGCGGTGCTCGACCCCGGAGCTATGCAGACCGAGGCGGATGGCTTGCGTGAGCAGGCCGCCGACCCCGGGCTTTGGGCTGACCAGGACCGGGCGCAGAAGGTGACCCGCCGACTGTCCTACCTGGAGGCCGAGCTGGCCCGGCTGACCGCACTGCACCAGCGGCTCGGCGACACCGGAGTGCTGTTCGACCTGGCCGAGAGCGAAAGCGACGAGCCGACCCGGATCGAGGCGGTTCGCGATCTCGCCGCGCTCCGCGCCGAGATCGACCAGCTCGAGGTGCGCACCCTGCTGGCCGGCGAGTACGACGCCCGGGAGGCCCTGATCTCGATCAACGCGCAGGCCGGCGGCGCGGACGCCGCGGACTTCGCGGAGAACCTGATGCGGATGTACCTGCGCTGGGCGGAGCGGCACAAGTTCCCGACCGAGGTGTACGACACCTCGTACGCGGAAGAGGCCGGGATCAAGTCGACCACGTTCGCGGTGAACGCGCCCTACGCCTACGGAACGCTGCGCGGCGAGCACGGCACGCACCGGATGGTCCGGATCTCCAAGTACGACAACCAGGGACGCAGGCAGACCTCGTTCGCCGGCGTGGACGTGACGCCGGTGGTGGAGCAGACCGATCACATCGACATCAACGATGACGACATCAGGGTGGACGTGTTCCGGTCGAGCGGTCCAGGCGGCCAGGGTGTGAACACGACCGACTCGGCGGTCCGCATCACCCACCTGCCCACCGGGATCGTGGTCTCGTGCCAGAACGAGCGCAGCCAGATCCAGAACCGCGCGTCGGCGATGGCCGTGCTGCAGTCCAAGCTGCTTGAGCGGCGGCGGCAGGAAGAGGCCGAGGAGATGGCCGCCCTGCGCGGCGACGGCGGCCGGGCCTGGGGCACCCAGATCCGCAACTACGTCCTGTACCCGTACCAGAACGTGAAGGACGTACGGACGGGAATGGAGACGGGGAATGCGGTCTCGGTCCTGGACGGGGAGATCGACGAGTTCATCGACGCGGAAATCCGCTGGATGCGCCAGAGCGGCCGGTAGCTCGAGCGCGCTCCGCGCCCGCCAGTAGCTCAGCTGGCTCCAGGGTTAGCTGGCGAGGTGCAGGGCCAGCAGGAGCAGCAGGCTCAGCACGAGGACGGCCCCGATAATCAGCTGCGGGCTGGCGCCCGAATGCTCATGGTGAACGTGCTGTCGCGATGCGCGACACGCCGGGCACCGACCTTCGCCTACCGGCCCAGCGCAGTTCGCACAGATCAAGTGCTCACAGCTCATGGAACCCCTTCCGCCCTGGCCCGCGCCACGGCACTTGCCGTGATGTAAGGCCTTAGCTGCCAGTTTCCCTCTAGACTGTTCCCTGGCCTATCCAGGTTACCCGCATGTCGTCGCAGGTTGGCGGCGACTGCCGGGGTTGTCTTCCGCCTACATCGATGTGATGGTCCCGTGATCAACTTCGATAACGTCACAAAGGTCTACCCGAATCAGAGCCGTCCCGCGCTGGAGAGCGTGAACATCGAGGTCACCAAGGGAGAGTTCGTTTTTCTCGTCGGCCCGTCCGGGTCGGGGAAGTCGACCTTCCTCCGGCTGGTCCTGAAGGAGGAGCGGCCTTCCGACGGCAGAATCCACGTGGCCGGCCGTGATCTCGCGCGACTCACGAATTGGAAGGTCCCGTACCTGCGACGGCGTATCGGCTGCGTGTTCCAGGATTTCCGGCTGCTGCCGAATAAGAGCGTCTACCAGAATGTGGCGTTCGCCTTGGAAGTCATCGGCAAGAACCGGCGCTTTATCCGCAAGGTCGTCCCCGAGGTGATCGACCTGGTGGGCTTGGAGGGCAAGCATGACCGCATGCCCGACGAGCTGTCCGGCGGCGAGCAGCAGCGGGTCGCGATGGCGCGCGCGTTCGTCAACCGGCCGATGATCCTGCTCGCCGACGAGCCGACCGGGAACATCGACCCGGCGACCTCGATCGGCATCATGAAGGTGCTCGACCGGATCAACAGGACAGGTACGACCGTCGTGATGGCGACTCATGACGCGGCCATCGTCGACTCGATGCGCAAGCGGGTCGTCGAGCTTGAATACGGCAAGGTTGTCCGAGATCAGTCGCGCGGGGTGTACGGCCAGGCATACTGACCTTTGGTCACCGGGCCGGTGCCATAGCCGCGTCGCCCCGCCGAACCTAGGACTACCGAGGGATCAGCCAGAATGCGTTCACAGTTCGTCTTCTCCGAGATCTGGATCGGGCTGCGCCGGAATCTGACCATGACGATGGCGCTCATCGTGGTCGTGGCCATCAGCCTTTCCCTGCTCGGCACGGGTCTGCTCTTCGTCAAGCAGGTGGACCGGACGCGGACCTACTGGCAGGGGAAGGTCGAGCTGTCGATCTACCTGTGCATCAAGACGAGCCCGCAGCCGCAGTGTCAGCAGAACGGCCCCTCCACCGTGGCCCAGCGGGCCCAGCTGCACGCCCAGCTCGCGTCCATGCCGCAGGTCGAGAACGTCTACTACGTGAGCCAGCAGCAGGCCTACACCGAGTTCAGGCAGTACTTCTCCAACGAGCCTGCCCTGGTCCAGGACACCCAGGAAGGCGACATCCCCGACTCGTTCGAGGTGAAGCTGAAGAATCCCGAGGCCGACTACAACATCGTGGCCAGCGCGGTGACCGGCGCGCAGGGGGTCGAGACCGTGGTCGACGAGATGACCATCCTGGACAAGTTCTACCGGCTGCTTGACGGCGCGCGGAACGCCGTGGTCATCATCGCGCTGATCCTGATCGTGGCCGCGATCTTGCTGGTGGCCAACACGATCAGGCTGTCCGCGTTCAACCGCCGCCGGGAGACCGCCATCATGCGGCTGGTCGGGGCGTCGAACTTCTATATCCAGCTACCGTTCCTGCTCGAGGGAACGATCGCCGGCCTGATCGGCTGGGCGATCGCAGCGGGGCTCCTGGTGGCGGTCAAGTCACTGATGCTAGATAGCCTGGAACAGTACTTCTCGTTCAACGTGGGTTTGTCCGTCGGTGACCTGATTGAAGTTATCTTGTTCTCGATGGTCGTGGCGGTCGTGTTGTGCGGTGCGACGTCGTTCCTGACCTTGCGCCGCTACCTGCGTGTCTGAGTTGCTCACTGGCTGGCGTGGCGAGGGGAGGGGCGTGGTGGCTCGGGAGCAGGGACAGAAGGTGATCGCCCGGAACCGCCGCGCGTACCACGACTACCAGATCGAGGACACCTACGAGGCGGGCCTGGTTCTGACCGGTACCGAGGTGAAGGCGCTGCGCGCCGGGCGTGCCTCTCTGGGGGAGGGGTTCGCGCAGATCTCCGACGACGAGGTGTGGCTGCACAACGTCCATATTCCTGAGTATGGTCAGGGCACCTGGACCAATCACGCCCCGCGCCGGATCAGGAAACTCCTGCTGCACCGCAAGGAGATCGACCGCCTGGTCAGCAAGACCGCTGAGCAAGGCCTGACCCTGGTCCCGCTTTCGCTGTACTTCAGGGATGGGAACGTCAAGGTGGAGCTGGGCCTCGGCCGCGGCAAGCGGACCTACGATAAGCGTCAGGACCTGGCCAAGCGCGATGCGACCAGGGAAATGGACCGGGCGCTGAAACGGCGAAGGTGACGGGCAGGCGAATCGTGTCCCCTCCTCCGAGCGAACGCGGCGAGCGTGGCGGCCACGCCAGGCCCGGGGGTCCCTTGGGCCCCAGGAAGGGCGGTCCCGCCCTTCCCCCCGGTTCCCGTGTCGTCGCATCACCCCGCTCCCGCGACGCCGCGCCCCCCCTGAACCCCCCCGCGCCCCCCCTGAACCCGTCTTCGCCCGCGCCCGCACCGCCGTCTGCATCCGCGTCTTCGCCAGCGCCCGCGTCTTCGCCCGCGCGCCGCACGTCTTCACCCGCGCGCCGGGCGGCGAAGCGGGCCCGCCTCGCCGCGTTCGCCATCGTCGCCGTTGGCGTGCTCGTCATCGGACTGGCCACCGGTTTTGGTTCGGAGCTGTCCGCCGAGCCCGCCGTCCAGGCGTTCCTGCTCGACTGGCAGCAGCAGCAGTTCGCCGCCGCGGGGGCGCTGACCACGGCCGCGCCTGTTACCGTGGCCGCCGACCTGAAGGGTGCCTTCGCGCAGGTCGATGCCACCCAGCTCGTCCTGTCGATGAACTCGCTGGTCCAGCACGGCAGCACCGCCCAGGCGTCCTTCACGGCATCGGTCAGCCTCGCCGGAGCGGAACACAACTGGACCTACCGCGGCCAGTTCGGCCTGCGGCGGATCAACGGGGCCTGGAAGGTCGACTGGGCCCCTAGCGTCATCAACCCGAGCCTGGGCCCGGGCGAGCGGCTGGCCATGGTGACCGAGTTCCCGGCCCGGGCCGCCGTGCTCGACGCCGCGGGCGATCCGCTCGAGCTGTCAGCTCCGGCGTACGAGGTGGGTGTGTGGCCTGCCCGGCTGGCCAGTCAGGCGGCGACGGCCCGGGCCTTCGCCGCGCAAACCGGCCTGGTGGCGGGCCAGGTGCTCGGCCAGATCGCAGCGGCCCCGCCGAACCAGTTCTTCCGGCTGGCCACCCTGGACCCCACCACGTACGCTCGCCTGCGGGCCGAGCTCCGTAAGGTGCCGGGCCTGGTGGTTCAGAAGGTGTCGGAGCGGCTGTTCCAAGCCGAAGCCACCGGCTTGGTCGGCACGGTGGGCAGTGAGGTCAACCCGGTGCTGCGGGCCGACGGCGCGTACTACCTGCCGGGGACCACGGTCGGGCTGTCCGGGCTTGAGCAGGCCTATCAGCGTCAGCTCCTCGGCACGCCCACGACCGAGGTGGTCGCGGTAAACTCCGGCGGGACCCAGACCGGTGTGCTGGCCCGCTGGCCGGGCGTCCCCGGCACGTCCGTGCACACCACGATCAGCTCCCAGGTTCAGAACGCCGCCTTGAACGCGCTCGGCACCAGCTCGAGCTCGGGCGAGATCGTGGCTGTCCAGGCCTCGACGGGTCAGGTCCTGGCGGTGGCGCAGCACCAGGGCTCTGGCGTTCTCCCCGCGGCGGGCCCGCTGGCCGCGAAGCTGGCGCCGGGCACGGCGTTCACCATCGTGTCGGCGGCCGCCCTGCTCAGTGACGGGCTGACCGCGACCACCCAGACCTCGTGCGAGAACTCCTTCACCGTCGGCGGCCAGACGTTCACCAGCGATGGCACCGGCGAGGAGAAGCGGTTCAGCGCCGATTTCGCCGACGGCTGCGGTACCGCGTTCGCGGGCATGTCCGAACGGTTCCACCCCGGCGGGTTCGACCAGGTGGTGGCGGCCTTCGGGATCGGTGCGAGCTGGTCGCCTTCCCCCGTGCCCCTCTTCTCCGGGTCGGTCCCCCCCGGAGCGCTAGGCGCCGGCCTCGCCGCCGAGACGATCGGCCAGGGCAACGTCCGGGTCAGCCCGCTGTCGATGGCCATGGTCGCCGCGCAGGTCGATTCAGGCCGCTGGCATGCGCCGCAGGTCGTCGCCGGCGCGACCGATCCGGTGAGCAAGCCGGGGATGTCGATTGCCCCCGGCGTCCTGTCCGCGCTGCGCAGCCTGATGCGCAGCGCGGTCAGCTCGGGCGCGGCGCAGGCGGCCAACACCCCGGGCGCGCCGGTTTACGGACAGGTCGGCCTGGTCCATTCGGGGTCAGGCTGGATGAGCTGGTTCGTCGGTTACCGCGGAGACGTCGCGTTCACCGTGCTCGAGTCGGGCCCAACGGCCCAGCTATCCGCCGCCGCCCTAGCCGGCGTGTTCGTCAAGGCGCTCAGCCACGTCCCGTCGGTCGGCAACTGACCGAGCCGGCTGATCGAGTCGGTGACTGACCGCGTCGAAAACTGACCGTCGCGCTTAATTTGATCGCTCTAAGCAACCATGTGGATGCCTAACGGCGTCCTTACCTGTGACTGGGGTTTCGCTTGGGGGGTTGCGACTCAGTCAACGTGAGGGTCCGGGTCTCATCTCGGGGGAGATCCGGCCATCAGACCGGCTCCGACCCTGCCGGTCTGCCCCTGCGGGTGCGTTTCGGCCACCGCCAGCGCCCGCAGGGGCCACTTCTTTTGTGGCCCTGCCGCCTCCGGCTGTAGCCCTGCTTCCTCCGCCGCCCGGGAATCTAAGTTGGCTACCGCCTGTTGTGAGTGTACGGTCGGGTACGGCGGTATGTCTTAGGCGTACCGGCCAGACAACTAAATAGCGGGGGTGATCGGTTTCGACTTCGGTGGTCGAGCCAGGTGAAGCGGGCCGAGGGTTGCGGTTGTGACCTCGTTAATCCTGTGACCGCAAACCAATAAGTGCCAACACATCGCGCACTGAACTCGCTCTCGCCGCTTAAGGCGAGTTAAGGAGTTCTGTCAGCCCGGGGATGCCTTCGACCCGGTGCCTGGCATCAGCTAGAAGGATTTACCGTCTGACCCGGCCGCGGGGCCAGATGGGACATCAAACAGTGGCTGAGCCTGTCGGCGTCTCGCTTGCGTGATCGCCGGGGCTGAGAAAAGCACAGCAAGCTGCGCCCGGAGAAGCCCTGGTGAGTTACTGAAGGACGCGGGTTCGATTCCCGCCACCTCCAAGAGT
>PMST01000099.1 GCA_003168295.1 Actinomycetota bacterium | reverse complement strand
CCGCCGCACGCCGTCGTGTTCGGCACCAGGCCGATCGCGTTCGCCGTCCGCGACGTCGCCGCGGGCACCGACCTGGACGCGATCGCGCAGCCGGGCCAGGGGATGGCGCTGTGGCTGCACGCCCCCGACGCGCAGGACATCCACGACGCCCTCGCCGCCGCCGGCGCGACGATCGTCTCAGCGCCCGTCGACGGGCCGTTCGGCCGCACTTTCACGTTCGCGGACCCCGACGGCTACCAGGTGACCCTCCACGACCGCGGCTGAGCCGGGCGTCCCGGTCTTCGGCGCGGCAGCGCCCTGAGCAGGCTTCTCACAGCGGCAGGCCAGCCGCCAAGGACACGGCAAAGCCCCTCATGCAGTTTGACGCAGCTTTAGCGTCCGCTGCGGGTCGCGGGCGTGGCGGCGGTTAGCGACGGCGATGCCGGCCTGGCCGTCCCAGCGCAGCAGGCTGATGGCCAGGCTGCGCAGCGAGGCCATCACACGGGCCGCGTTTCCTGTCCTGACCAGCGCTTTACCCTCCTGACACGCCGCAGGGGACTAAGAAAGTACTACAAAAGATAAACGAGATACATCAGGTGCTACAGAGATTGGTGCCCTCAGGATCTGCCTAGCGCCCGGGCACTTAACGATGGTCCAGGGCGTCCGACATGATGCCTGAGATTCGACATGCTCAATGAGACGGGACAACAATGATGACTGTCACCGGGCACAGACCTCTCCTTACGCCGATAATGTACATTATGTAAAGTAGACGTGATCAGGCCCTCGGGGAACGCTGTTAGCGCCACTGGCCGTTCTGATGTCGCCGGGGCGATCGGCGTCCGGATGGTTAGTGCCGCGAATGGCAACGTTGCCCGTTGGAGCAGTTCTGCGGAAGCCGAGTCCGGCAGGCCCGCCAGAGCACTGCCCACCCGGGATATCACGGATGAGAGGAGCATCCAGGGCCACCCTCGTCTACCAGAATCACGTGGTGTGCCGACAGTTGTGAAGGACTTCGGTCTCTGCCGTTTTCCGGTCACACGCCGGGGAGGGTGACCGGAAGCCCGGGAAAGGCTGCGGACATCCAGTCGTTGGCCGCCGTGGTCGGCATGGCAGTGAGGTCTGGCATGCCGAACACGTAGCTCCGCTCGATGCCTTCAGTGTTTGGAATGACCTGGGCAGCGGCCTGGAGCTGGGCATCACTCCAGCGGCGGAGAGCATCGTCCACGGCCGGCGCGCCGGCGAGGGCGTCCGCCAGTGAGGCGGCACTGGTCACCGCCCGCAGGACGCCGCTCCCCGCGAACGGAGGGACCAGCGTGCCGGAATCGCCGACTAGGCAGAGGCGGTTGCGTGCGTAGCTGCGGGCCACGAAGGAGTAAATGGCCTGGATTGAAGAGTTGCCGCTCTGTTGCACCACCTCGAACAGCGGCGAGGGCAGCAGGCCCGCGAGGCGGGACTCCAGGGCCGCCCTGACCTCCGGGTGCACTTTCCCGAACGGTACCGAGCCGGACTGCTGCCGCTCCTGGTCGTCGACGAGCACCGAGGCCAGGGCGCTTTCGGGAACCTGGAGGTAGTAGCCCCACATGAGAAGGCGTTCTCCTGGTTCGGTGCTCTGCCCGGGCCCGGGGACGTAGTACGCGACCCCGTGGCCCCCCTGGTACACGGGCCGCAGAAGATCGCAGCCGCCGAGGGCACCGGCGCGGATGTCGCGCTCGGGGATGAGCCCGCGCCACAGCACCATGCCCCGGTAGGCAGGCGCGGCGCCGGAGTCAATGAGCCCGCGTCCCAGCGAGCGGTACCCGTCGGCGCACACGACGAGGTCGAAGGACAGTGAACCGCCTGGGGCAAGGTGCAGCGTCGTGCCGTGCGGTGCCGCTTCGATCCGCTCGACGGCCGCGCCGCCGCGGTACAGACCATCAGGAACGCGCCGCCGGAGTGACTGGCACAGATGAGCCCAGTTGAACAGCATGCAGCTCATCTGGACGTCGCCCAGCCATCGCTGCCGGCCGGTCCCGGCGGCACGGGTGACGAACCGGGAGTAGCCGGCCCGGCAGGAGGGAACGGTCCCTTCGAGGATGCCTCGCGCCGTCATGTCCTGCCACGAGGTGGTGACCATAAGGATCCCGGCACCCCGGCTCACCAGGCCGGACTCGGACCGCTCGAAGACGGTTACATCGTGGCCGGCCCGGTGCAGGAGCGCCGCCGCCGCGCATCCGGCGATCGATCCCCCGATAATGCCGACTCTCATGCCGCTTGCCCCCGAACCCCTTGGAGCGCCACCCGGGAGGTGACGGCAATCCGTCAGCGTAGCGGCTATATGTTCGCGGAGGAAGCCGACGGAACGGGACCAGGTGCACGACCACGTCTACGACGGCGGCATCACGGTGCAGGCACGCCGCCGGCTTAACGCGGGGTCAGCGACGCGACTCGCACCGCCTGCGGGCGGCGCGGATCTCGGCGCCGTTTGGCTGCTTCACGTCATTAAAGTGAGCCATGTCTGATTGACAATAGTCTTCACTGGAGTGACTGCATGAGCCTCCTGAAGCTGGAGGGCGCGCCGGTCCCGGTCTCCGCAGACTTCGATGTTTGTTCATGGATATCGACGGCGGACGGCGGTGCGGGCCGCTGTCCTCGTGCTGGATAGTCCCGTTCGAGCGGGCGCTTCCGGTCCGACGTTCAACTCGTACAAAGGCAAGAAGAGCTTCTCGGGCCTGTGGTGGTCTGCTACAACCTCGGAGCATGTCAGCTACGAGTCCTGGCTGGAACGGGACCAGGTCATCAGCAAGAAGAACCGGCCGGATCAGGCCACCTTCCGTTGCACGTCGTGCGGCTTCGCTGAGCACGCCGACGTGAACGCAGCCCGCAACATCGCCGCGCGCGGTGTCGCGGACTGGGCAGTGAGTCACGCTGCCCACGCTGCCGGACGCCGCACGCCCATGGCAGCCGGCAATGCGGCGTGACCCGCAAGCTCGGCCCTTCAGGGCCGAGAAGCTGACTATCGCCTTGCCCACAACCCGGACCTGCCGGTTAGGCCGCTCCCCGTCAGCGCGCTGCTCTCCCTCCGTGTCAAATGACCAGCCCGGCCGGCGGGTTAGCGCGGAGCCGAGCGAACCCGCCGGCCATCGGCGGTGTGACAGTCTTAGCTCGTGGAACCCTTGCTTCAGTACGTGGACGCAGTAACGGTTCCGGTGCCGGACCTTGACCGCGGGATGGCCTTTTACCGCGACGTGCTCGGTCACCAGCTGATCTGGCGGAACGAAGCGGCCGGGCAAGCCGGGCTCCGAACCCCCGGATCAAGCACCGAGATCGTGCTGACCACGCGGCAGAGCTACGAGCCGGACTGGAAGGTCGCTTCTGCCGATGCTGCCGCCGAGGTGTTCGGCGCTAACGGCGGGAAGGTGCTCGTCGAGCCCACGGACATCCCGATCGGCCGGCTCGCCATCGTGGAGGATCCCTTTGGCAATCGTCTCGTGCTGCTTGACTCGACGAAGGGCACCTACGACACCGACGAATCCGGCGCGGTTACCGGCCTCTCGTGATCAACTGGCTTTCGGGGCGCAGGGGCATCGGAGTCCCTCTCGAAAGCCCGTAACCACGGGCAAAAACCCTACCCGCGCCGGCAGCCATGACCGCCGCCCTGTCGGCAAGTCCTGGCTGCGCCGTCCCCGCCGCGGCCTGACCAGCCTCCCGTAATCTCAGAGCATGCCGAAAGTCCTGGTCACCGGAATGTCCGGCACCGGCAAAGTCCGCTGCCCTCCAGGAACTGGGCGAGCGTGGCCACCGCGTCGTCGACACCGACACCGGCCAGTGGAGCCACGGTGTCACCCTGCCGGACGGCTCACCAGACTGGATCTGGCGCGAAGACGGCCATCAAGGCATTGCTGGCCAGCTACAGGCACGGCCACCTGTTCGTCGCGGGCTGCAAGACCAACCAGGGAAAGTTCTATCCCCAGTTCGACCACATCGCCCTGCTCAGCGCGCCTGCCGACGTCCTCCTCGCCAGGATCGCCGCACGGACCAGCAACCCCTACGGGAAGCACCCCGCCGAACGCGCCCAGATCATGCGGGACCTCGCCGAAGTAGAACCACTGCTGCGCGCGACCGCCACCATCGAGATCGACGCCTCCGCACCACTATCACAAGTAGTCCGGCACCTGGAAAATCTCACCTGACTGCGGAGCTATCCCGTGAATGGACACGGCCTGCGGCCAGCCCGCGAACAGGCTCATCTACATGGCATCAGGTTGAGGGGTTTGTCGCCACGAGCATGGGACCACCCGGCCGCCAGTAACTGGACCAGCGGCGTGGTGTGTCGCTTGTCCGGTGTCATCCCGGTTTAATCTTCGCCAGTCGAGCGACGGAAGGTCGCCGGGATGGTGTTGCACACTGGGCCTGGGTGAAACCGGTCACCAGATGACCAGGACGGCCTGTGCTACAACGTCACCGCTCCCCCATTATCGAGATGGCGGTCTGCCCCGGGATCGTCCGGCTCGCCGCACATAACCTCCAGCCGCGCAACGCCAGCCATCGTGCGACATCCTGAAGATAACCGGCTGGATATGGCGGTGGCGTGAGCCCTGGATGGCAGGATTTATCGTTGTGTCTGTGAACCAGATGCCGGCCGCCGAGGTTGAGGTGTCGGCGGATCTGGTGCGGAGTCTGCTCGCGGATCAGCATCCTGACCTTTCGCGCCTGCCCGTGGAGTTCCTCGCGAACGGCTGGGACAACGAGCTCTACCGGGTCGGGGGCGGACTCGTCGCGCGGCTGCCGCGCCGCGCCCTCGGCGCGGAGATCATCAAGAACGAGCAGCGCTGGCTACCCGGGCTCGCCCCGAGGCTGCCCCTGCCCATCCCTTATCCGGAACGGACCGGGCTACCCGCCCACGGTTACCCCTACACATGGAGCGTGGTGCCCTACCTGCCGGGCGTGCCCGCCGCGGAGGCCAGATCCTTCGACCCGGCGGGAGCCGGGGCCGCCCTCGGCGGGTTCCTCGGCGCGCTGCACGTCCCCGCCCCGGCAGACGCGCCGGCCAACCCGTTTCGCGGCGTCCCGCTGGCCGAGCGCGCCGGCAGCTTCGCGGCCAACCTTGCCCTGCTCACTGGCCAAGTCGGCCAGGATCTCCTCGGCCAGGATCTCCTCGACCGGGATGCGGTGCGCCGGGTGTGGGACGCAGTGCTCACGGTCCCTGGCTACGACGGCCCGCCTCTCTGGCTGCACGGCGACCTGCACCCGGCGAACGTTCTCGTGAACGACGGCCAGGTCAGTGGCGTGATCGACTTCGGCGACATCACCGCGGGCGACCCGGCCACCGACCTGTCGGTGGCCTGGATGCTGCTCCCGCCCGGGTGCCATGCTAGCTTCTGGTCGGCCTACCAGGCGACCGGCGGCCAGGTCAACGACGCCCTGCGGGCGCGCGCCAGGGGCTGGGCGCTGAACTTCGCGATCGTGTTCCTGGCCCACTCCGAAGACAATCCGGTACTTCTGGAAGTCGGCCGCTGCACGCTGCGCACCGTGCTGGAGGATCAGCGCGGACCCGCCGGGTAATGAGCCGGGCCACCTCGCGGGCAGCTGGCTCTGAGCGACTGGCTGAATCAAGCACGTGACGAGCCTGACACGCGGAAGGCACCTGGACGGAGCGGGGTACCGAGCACCTGGCTGACCAGAGCGCGATGGGCGGCGTGAAGGGTGCGGACGGCTGCCGGCGTGAGCCCTGGCTTGACGGGCTCCTGACCGCCCCGGGGCCGCCCGGGCTTGGTCGGGATCCATAGGTGGCCAGGGTCGCTGCCCTCGAGCTCAGCAATGATCGTCGCCCGGGCGGCGAGCCACCGAGCTAGGATCTGCACGGTCGAGCCGCTCAGCGGGCAGGACACGTCAGCGAGGTCGATGCGTGCCTCGCCGTCGAGGTGCAGCGCGCTGACTTTGAGCCGGGCGAGTTCGGGAACGGTCCGGCTGGTGTCGGCGACGAGTGCGGCGACGGCGGCGGTGCGCAGCGAGGTCGTCGCGTTGGCATTGACGGGCCTGCGGGCGGCCAGGTCGCGTAGGAGCCTTTCGGTATCGGCGGGAGTTAGGTAGTAGCCCCAGGCAGGCGGCTGGCTGTCATGGCGGTCGGACAGGCAGAGGAATTCGGCGAAGGCGTTGTACGAGTCGATGCGCACGCGCATCGAGTTGGAGTAGGCGGGCGCATCGGGCCCGCGGAGAGTGTTGCGGGTGCGGGTCTTGCCGGCGGCCGCATCAGAGAGCCATGCGTCGGCACGCGCAGGGTCCATGAGCTCGCCGACGGCGATGTCGATGGTGTCGGCGCCTTCCCGGGCGTGCTGCCGGTACTCCTCTAGGTAGTGCCTGCGGATTCGCCTGGTGGTGACAGTGAACCGGCGGTCGGCCAGATGGCGGATGAAGTCGTCGATGGCGTCGCGTGCCGACCTGTCCCCTGTCGCGGGCATGTCCGAAGCATACCTGCTCCAAATGATAACAGCAAGAAGCGGAAGCACAAAAAATCGTGAGTCTCTCTCCCCGATGAGACAGGTCCGGGACGGACCAGTACGGATCGACTCGGTTCAACCCGATCCGTCCCGGACCTGGCAACACGCCATCACAGGTGAGCGAAGCGATGTTGTTACGCCGCTTCTTGCTGTTATCAAAAAATGGGACCAGGATGCGGGATGACGACTCCATCGTTTCAGCCGCTACCCGGCTTCCCGCACTGCCTTACGGGCCTGCTCCAGCTGATCAATACCGACCGGGCCCGCCTCCGGCAGGCCCCTAGCCGTCCACGCCTGCTGAGCACGCGACACGTCGCCACCTGCCTCTTGCAGCACCATCTTCTTCGCAGTGGTGTTGGGCACGGCCCCGTCAACGCCAAGATCCATGAGGTGCGCCAGCATCCGAACCGACTGGTTCCGTTGCCCTGTCTTCCGTTCGTTGTACCGGTAGATGAGCACCCAGCGTCCTTCCAGGGAACGGGCCCGCTCGATCAGCGCCTGTCCGCGGTCGGTGTCCTTCTGCTCGGTGCGGATCGGCTCGCTCTCCCCCGACGGCAGGCGCAGCGTGAGCAGCCCGCGACGGCTCGATTCCTCAATCTCGACCTTCTCCAGGAACGCGATGAAGGTCCGTGCTGACTCAAGCCGCTCGATATCCTGCCTCGCCTGCTGGGCGATCAGGTGCAGGTCCACCGTGAGGCCGTGTACCCGGCGGCCCCACGCCGCCTCCTCACCAGGGGAACATGGCCCAGCAGCCTGGGCGGCCGCGATGACAAGGCTGTAGTGGCTGTTGTCCACGCCGCCCATTATCGCCCTCGGAGCTCGCCACTCGCGGACGATGGACCAGGCCCTGCTACCAGGCTCCATAGCCATGCCTGTGACCTGCAAGCTCAGCCCATCAGGGCCGAGAAGCTGACGAACCGATGCTGTTCAGCTCGGTCAGCTCGTCCGCAGAAAGGGTCAGCGCGGCACCGGCGACGTTTTCGCGCAGATGGATGGCGGATGAGGTACCCGGGATCAGCAGAATGTTCGGGGAGCGCTGGAGCAGCCACGCCAGCGCGATGGCTATCGGCGTGGCGTCTCGCCGGGCGGCAACCGATTCCAGCGTGTCGGACTGCAGCGGGGAGAAGCCGCCGAGCGGGAAATAGGGCACGTAGGCGATGCCTTGTGCGGCAAGGGAGTCGATCAGGCCGTCGTCGTCCCGGCGGGCCACGTTGTAGAAGTTCTGCACGCACACCACCGGCGCGATCGACTGCGCCTCGGCCACCTGCTCGGCGGTCGCGGTGCTGATGCCGAGATGCTTGATCAGTCCCTCCTGCTGCAGCTGCGCGAGTGCGGTGAAGGGTTCGGCGATCGAGCCGGGCACAGCCGAGTGACCGTCGCTGCCGCCGCCGACGCGCAGGTTGACGACGTCGAGTGCGTCTAGGCCGAGGTTAATCAGATTGTCGTGCACGGCCCGGGTCAACTCTTTCGGGGAGCGCGCGTGAATCCAGCCCCCTTTGACGTCCCGGTACGATCCGACCTTCGTGACGATGTGCAGCGAGGCCGGGTAGGGGTACAGGACTTCCCTGATGAGCTGGTTCGTGACGAATGGGCCGTAGAAGTCGCTGGTGTCGATGTGCGTGATACCAAGTTCGATCACCTCGCGCAGCACCGCGATCGCGGCGTCGCGGTCCTTGAGCGGTCCGAAGACGCCGGGGCCGGCCAGTTGCATCGCGCCGTACCCCACGCGGGTGACGGTCAGATCCTCGGCCATGGTGAAGGTCCCGCCGGCAAGTGGCTTGGTTGCCATGAGAGTTTCTCTCTTTGTCTCGTTGTCGCAAGTCAGAACGTGATGAGTCCACACTTCCCCAGGCGCGACAGAATAGGCAGAGTCCTGGCGATCCTGGGAGCAGCAGGGACAGGCAGGCCACGATTCACCCGGTTACGCTGATCGATGTGAGCGACAACAATATGCTCGGTGACTACTTGCGGGCCCGTCGCGAGCTCGTCCAGCCCGACAGCGTCGGCCTGCCCGTGGGCGGGGTGCGGCGCGTCGCCGGATTGCGGCGCGAAGAGGTCGCCATGCTCGCCGGTATCAGCTCCGACTACTACCTGCGACTTGAGCAGGGTCGCGACCGTAATCCTTCGATTCAGGTCCTGGAGGCTCTTGCCCGCGTCCTGCGCCTGGACCAGGCCGCGACCGATTACCTGCTGGGCCTGGCCACGCCACGCCCCCGTCACCGGCGGCGCCGCCCCAGGCGCGAGACCGTACCCGTCAGCATCCGGCAATTGCTCGACGTCGTAGGCCTCCCCGCCTTCGTCGAGGGCCGGTACTTCGATGTCCTCGCCGCCAACAGCCTGGCCCGCGCACTGTCGCCCAACCTGCAGGAGGGGCAGAACAGGCTGTGCGCGGTATTTCTCGATCCCGCAGAGCAGGCGCTTTACCGGGACTGGGAGCAGGCCACCGCCCGGATGGTCGCCGGTTTCCGCGAGTCCGTCGGAACCGATACCGACGACCCCCGGTTCGTCCAGCTCGTCGGCGAACTGTCCCTGTCCAGCGAACGATTCCGGCAACTCTGGGCCCGGCACGACGTCCAGGTCCGCGAGGGCATGCCGGCCCTTATCCGTCACCCCCAGGTCGGGGACCTCACTGTCAGCCGCGAGAAGCTCGCCATCGGCGGCACCGAAGGTCAGCTGCTCGTCATCTACCACGCCCAACCCGGTACCAGCAGCGCCGAAAAGCTGGGCCTGCTCGCGTCTCTGGTCAGCCCGGCCGCGACTGTCGCAGGCGAGCCGGCGCCCGGTGTCCACCGGTGACTTCGGGCCCGGCGGGTCGCGAAGGCGGTCAGCCGACGGTTGTCCCGGTCAGCAGATTCGCCGGTACCTGCTGATTGTTCTTCAGGTCGTTGAAGAGCTGCAGGGCCTCGACGCTATTCAACTGCACCGCGTCGCCCGCGTTCACCGTCTCGTAGTTGGAGTTGGCGATCGGGACCGTCCCGGTCTGCGGGTTACGCAGGGCCCGCGCGACCTTGATCAGGTCGTACAGCTGCGTGCCCTGGTCAACCGAGATCGAGCTGGCCGCGGCGGAGCCGAACGGCAGGGCCACGAACGGATTGAGGTACACGCCCGGACTGGTGGCTTTGACGAGCAGGGCCTTGAGAAACGCCCGCTGATCCTCAATCCGCTGCAGGTCCTCGTCGGCGAACGAGTGCCGGTCCCGGACGAAGGCCAGCGCCTGGGCGCCGTCCAGGTTGTGGCAGCCCGCGGGGATGTTGGCGCCGGAGTCGTAGTCGTGCAGCGCCTTCGGCAGGCACATCGTCACCCCGCCCACCTGGTTCACCACGCTGACCAGCCCGCCGAACCCGATCCCCATGTAATGGTTGATCTGCAGCCCGGTGAGGTTCTCCACGGTCTTGACGAGCAGCGCAGGGCCTCCGAACCCAAGTGCCGCGTTGATCTTGTTGTCGCCGTGACCGGGGATCGGCACGTAGGAGTCGCGCGGGATGCTGATCAGTACCGGCCTGCCGCTGCCGATGTGCAGCAGCATCAGGGAGTCGGAGTTCTCGGTCCCGGTGACGTCGCCGACATGCAGGCTGACTATCTGCTTCTGGGAAAGCCCCTGCCGGCTGTCCGCCCCGGCGATCAGCCAGTTCTGCCCCGCGGACTGGCCGGAAAAGGCCGGAAGCGTGACCGAGCGGCTCAGCTTGGAGTCCAGGTAGAAGTACGAGCCCACGAGCGCCACCACCAGGACCACCACGACCAAACCAGCGATCAGGGCGATCCGCCGCCCGCGGCGGCCCCGCTGCCCCCAGAACCTCCGCCGACGGCCGGTTCCCGGTCGGGACGGCCCTGGCCGCCCCGTCGCGGGCAGGCCTGGTGCCCGCCGCACTGGCGGCTGCTCGGGCCACGCCGCGCGACCGCCGCCTGCGGCACCGGACGGCGCCTGACCTGTCCTAGGCTGTCCGGGTTCTTGCCGGTACCAGCCGTCCTGCCAATCAGTCATGATCCGGCACCCTTACCCGCCCATACCTTGCCTGGTCGTCAATACCTTAGGCGAGATGAGGCCCCACTCGGGCCAGTCGTCCGAGTTATCCAGGAAGCTGGAAGTTTCGCTCCGCGGGGCCGCACCGCCGCGACATGCACCTTCACGCCCCGCCTGGCCCAAATGCGATGCACCCGCCTAAACGACAGCCATGTCATTCATGCAGGCCACCTCCCCCAGGCCGGCATCCTGCTAGCGGCCTCGTCCTCCCCCGCCTTCACCGCACTGCCGCTTGGCCGCGGGCGGATGGTCTGGCCGGCGTTGATGGCCTTGCGTGCGGCTACGCCACCGGCGAGGTTGCCCTCACGCCACGAGCCGTTCGACGCCCGGCACCACTGGTCAGGATCTTCGCGATCGATCTGGTCCAAGAGCTTGTCCGCGCTGGGCGCGCTCAAGGAAGTGGAGCGCCGTCGCCGCGAAGCCGTCGTGCCGTCGGATCGCTGACGACCGGCGTCCCGGAAAGTTCTTCAAAGAAATCCGGGAGGCGGTGTCGGATCGAGGCGGTGGTGTTCGTAGCAGGGGTGAGGCCGCCCGCAAGGGGCGGCACTAAGGTGAAGGAACCGCGATCATGAAGCTGACGACCATGACCCAGGTCACCCTCGATGGAGTGATGCAGGGAAACGGCGGTGCGTCGGATGACCGCAGGAACGGATTCGAGCGCGGCGGATGGGCCCGGGGGGCGGGTGACGAGGAGACCAGGACGCTCATCACGCAGACCTACCAGCGCGCCGAGGCGTTCCTGTTCGGCCGGCGCACCTACGAGTTGTTCGCCGGCTCCTGGGGATCAATCGACCAGATGCGCGCACATCCCATCGGCGTGGCCTTGAACGAGGCCCCCAAGTACGTTGCCTCGACCACGCTCACCGCGCCGCGTTGGGCGGACACGACCGTTCTCCGCGGTGACCTCGCGACGGCCATCAGTGAGCTGAAGGCCAAGCCGGGGGGTGAGTTGCAGGTGCACGGCAGTGGCGCCCTGACCCGGTGGCTGCTGGAGAACGATCTGGTCGACAAGATGATTCTGATCGTGATCCCGGTGGTTCTCGGCCAGGGCGCGCGACTGTTCCCGGAGACCGGTCCGGATCTTGCGCTCGACCTGGTCGAGTCGCGGGTCGACTCGAAGGGCGTGTCGATCCAGGTCTACCGTCCGGCCGGCCGACCGCGGTATGCAACGGCCTGAAGTCCCTGACCACCGAACCACGCTGTCTTGACACCACAGGAGATGATCTTCAGATGCAGTACCTGGTTTCCGTGATCGATGACAAGAGCAATCCCGGCAGCACCGACAGGCGGCCTGCCATCAGCGCGTTCAACGAACGACTGATCGCCGAGGGCTACTGGGTTTTCGCGGGCGGACTCGCGGACACCGACGCGGCCACGGTCATCGACAACCGGGGCGAGCAGGCGGTGTTCAGCGACGGGCCTTTCGTGGAGTCGAAGGAGTATCTCGCCGGCATCTGGGTGTGGGAGGCCCCCGATCTGGATGTGGCGCTCAAGCTCGCCGCCGAGGCGTCGAAGGTCTGCGATCGGAAGATCGAGGTGCGGCCGTTCCAGTGAGTGACGTCGAGGAGGCGGTCACCCGGGTCCATCACGAGGAGTGGGCGCGGGTGGTGGCCGCACTGACCAGGCGTTTCGGCGACCTCGACATCGCCGAGGAGGCGGCCGCCGAGGCGTTCGCGGCCGCCGTCGAGCGGTGGCCGGCCGACAATATACCCCCAGCCCCGGCACCTGAGCGGTTTCGCCGCCCCATCCCTGCTTAGTTCCCGCAGCGCGGGTAATTGAGGAACGATCACGGCGAATAGCGCGATGATACCGGGAGGACGCCTACCATGGGCCGTCGCAGTGCCCTAGCTTCCGCGTCCGCCGTCCTCGGCCTGACGGCCGGGATGCTTGCCGTAGCCGGTTGCAAGGTCGAGGCGCCGACGGCCGGCCAGGCCACCGCCTCGGCCGCGGTCCGGGCACAGTCAGGAACCTCGGCCGTGACGCGATCCGGCCCGCTTATCATCGAGCCGGGCGCCGGGTTCTCCCCCGTGTACAGGCTCATCAACGGCGCCAAGCACAGCATCGACGTGACCATGTATGAGTTCGCCGACACCACCGGGGAGCATGACCTGGCCGCGGCGGCCAAGCGCGGTGTGCGCGTCCACGTCATCTTGGACCGGCGCGAGCAGAGCGAGAACGCGACCGCGTACTCCTACCTCGGCTCCCACGGGGCCATGGTCACCTGGTCCTCGCCGAGTTACCACTACACCCATCAGAAGACCCTGATCGTCGACGGGACCGAGGCGGTCATCATGACCGCCAACCTGACCAGCGATTACTATCCGACGTCCCGGGACTTCCTGGTCGTCGACACCAACCGCTCCGACGTCTCCGCCATCACCGCGGTGTTCAGCGCCGACTTCGCTCACCGGGCCGTTCGCCCCAGTGACGGGAGCGACCTGGTCTGGTCACCGACGGACGCGCAGGAGAAACTGCTCGGCCTCATCAACGGGGCCACCAGCAGCCTTCGCATCTACAGCGAGGAAATGGGCGATACGACGGTGGAGAACGCGCTGATCAAGGCGGCTAAGCGTGGCGTCGACGTGCAGATCTGCGGGGAGAACGAAGACGGCGAGTACGACAGCGCGTACGCCAGGCTGGCCCGTGCCGGGATCCACATCAGCTATTACAGCTCGTCGGCCGGCTTCTACATCCACGGGAAGGTCATCGAGGCGGACTACGGCACCTCACATGCGAAGGTCTTCATCGGTTCGGAAAACTTCTCGAGTACCTCCCTGAACGACAATCGCGAGCTCGGGCTGATCAGCTCGAACCACGCGGTCCTGTCCGCGATTGCCGGCACGTTCGCCGCCGATTTCCGCAGCGGCAAGCACTCGTCCTAGATTTCCCGGTCCGTTTGCCCGCGGAGGAACAATAACCTCATGAGCAGGATGCCGCAGCCCTACCGGAACGGCGAGCTGGTCATCGTGATCGACTGCTCGGACCTGGACCGCTCGGCGCAGTTCTGGGCCGGCGTGCTGGGGTTCACCGCTGGCCGCGCTACCACCGGGCCGTACCGCAGCCTGATACCAGCGGGCGGCCAGGGCATCGAGTTGCTGCTGCAGCGCGTGCCCGACGACAAGCGCCAGAAGAACCGCCTCCACCTGGACCTGCGCACGGCCGATATGGATGCTGAGGTCAGCCGGATCCTCGGCCTGGGCGCGACGTTGGTGACCGAGCAGGTCATCCTGGAGGACGGCTGGCGCTGGCACATCCTGGCCGATCCCGATGCCAACGAGTTCTGCGTGCTCCAGCCCCCGGACGGCGACGGGATTCCGGCGCGGCCAGGATGACCCTTGCGGGAACTCGCCGCACCGTGTACGAAAAGACTGTTCGGCTGGCACGCTGCGCAGGGAGGCGCTCTCATGCCCAAGTATCTGTTTCAGGGGTCCTATATCGGCGAAGGGCTCAAGGGCCTGGCCACCGAGGGGGGCACGCCGCGGGTGGACGCGGCGAAGGAGCTCTTCGCCAGCCTGGGCGGAACGCTGGAATGCTTCTACTTTTCCTTCGGGGTCGAGGACCTCCTGGTGATCTGCGATCTGCCAGACAACGAGAGTGCCGCCGCGTTCTCGCTGGCCATCAACAACACGGGTAAGGCCAAGGGCCGGGTCACCCCATTGATGACACCGGAGGACATGGACCGGGCCACCACCAAGTCGCCGCAGTACCGCGCGCCCGGCGAGTCCTGAACCCGGGTAACCCTGGGATAATCAGAGCATGCTCGGAACCGTGGCCGCGCTGCGGCGTTATCCGGTCAAGTCCATGCTCGGCGAGGACGTGGACGTGAGCGAGGTGACCCGTCTCGGCCTGGCCAGGGACCGGCGCCTGGCCGTGATCAGCCGCAGGACGGGCAAGATCGCGAGCGCGAAGTACCCGCGGCTGTGGCGCGACCTGCTCACTCTTTCTGCCCAGGCTCTCGGTCGCGACGTAAGCATCGCGCTGCCGGGAGGCAAGACCGTCTGGAGCACCGACGCCGACCTCGACACGATCCTGTCGGAGCTGCTGAATGAGCCCGTCACGCTGACCGCCACCCGCCCGCCCGCCGCGTCCCTGGACCGGGCCGTTCCCGAGGCGGTGCTCCGTGCTGGCATCAACGCGCAGGTGCCCTTCGAGGTCAACGAGATCGGCTCGGGTTCCCCGCCGGGCACCTTCGTCGATTTCGCGCCGCTGCACCTGCTGACCACCTCGACACTCGGGCGCATCGCCGAGCTCAGCCCGTACCGAACGGCCCGGCTCGAGCGCTACCGGCCGAACATCGTGATCCGCACGGCCGCCGCCGGGTTCACCGAGAACGACTGGCTCGACCGGATTCTGCGCATCGGTGACAAGCTCACGCTCCGCGTGATCGCCCGCACGCCCCGCTGTGCCGTGCCAACCCTGGCGCACGGGGACCTGCCCCGGGACGCCGAAGCCCTCCGGGTTCTGGCCCGGCACAACCGGGTGGAACCGATGGACTCACTTGCCCCTGAGCCGTGCGCCGGCGTCTACGCCGAGGTGCTGAACCCGGGCCGCATCCGCACCGGCGACCTCGTCCGCATGGCCTGACACCCCTCCCCCGCTGTGCGCGGCAAAAGCCGCGCCGGCGGCCTCAGAAGCGGAGCTCGGCCGGATCGATGACCGACACGCCCGCCGCGCTGAGCTCGGCTTCGATGCCCTGCGACGTCTGCCGCGCCGGTTCCTGGCGCGGCCGTCAGCTGCGGAAGCGGCGGTGCAGGTCGCGGACCTGCTCGTCGAGGCCCGGCACCGGACCCTGCACCACCAGGCCGGGAGCGACCTCGTTGATGGCCAGCGGGCGCACCGGTGACGGCCCCACCCCGAGTTCGGTGAGCCAGGCCGTCAGCTGCCGGGACGAGCTCACGTACACGATGCGGCCCAGCCCGACCCAGGCCTGCGCGGCGGAGCACATCGGGCAGTGCTCACCCGAGGTGAAAACGGTCGCCGCGGCCCGGTCTGCGGCGGTCATGTTCTCCGCGGCCCAGCGAGCCAGCTCGAACTCCGGGTGCCGGGTGGCATCACCCATGCTCACCTCACGGTTGCGGTCCTCGGCGAGGACCCGCCCGCCGGCCGCGACCAGCACCGAGCCGAACGGAAAGTCCCCCGCGTCCACCGCCTCGGTCGCCAGCTCCACGCAGCGGCGCAGGTGAGGCAGTTCTTCCGGGGAGATTTCTGGCGGGCGGGCTGTCACTTGGCCATCATGTGTCACTAGGGCTCCGTTCGGTATCAATGTTTTGTGATTGTTGCCGGGTCCAGCGGTCGGCCACTGCCGCCAGGGCGTGCCACGCCTCCTTCGGGCGGCCCGTCTCGCGCGGATCGCCGTTAAACGGGTCGAGCACCACGGTGCCGGCGCCGAGCAGGCGCAACCGCTCCAGGTCGTCGGTGACCTGCCCGATCGTGCCGTGCCCGGCCAGCCGGTCCTCACCGGTGACCGGGGAAGCGGTCAGTTGCAGGGCGATGCGCGGCATCAGGGCGGGCCGGGGCCGCTGCTGATCGGCGGCGGCGGTCGTGAGGCGGTCGACCGCGCTGGTCAGCCAGCCGGGGGTGAACCGCAGCGGGTGCCATGCGTCGCCGAGGCGCACGGCCCGGCGGAGCGCGGCGTCGCTGTTACCGCCGACCCAGATCGGGATCTGCCCGCCGTGATAGTCCAGGTCGTCCTGCCAGGCGGCGCGGATCGCGAGCAGGTGCCCGTCGGTCAGCCTCCCGCGCTCTGTGAAGGCCACACCGAGCGCCTCGAACTCCTGCCGCGCCCAGCCGACACCGACGCCAAGCACCAGCCTGCCGCCGCTGAGGTCGTTGAGGTTGGCCGCCATCCTGGCGACCAGCAGCGGGTGCCGGTAGGGCACGATGAGCACCGTGGTGCCGAGCCGCACCCTGTGGGTGAGCCCGGCCAGCCAGGCCAGCGTGGTGAACGGCTCGTAGAACGGCGCCGGGTACTGCTCCGCGACGTCAGCGGTCACGGCGATGTGATCGGAGACCATCAGCAGGTCGAAGCCGAGACCCTCCACCGTCTGGGCCCAGCGGGCCAGCGTGTCCGGATTGGTCCCTGGCCCGAAGTTCGGGACATTCACGCCTAGTCGCACCGGCTCAACCTATCGCGCGACCAGGCGGGCGCCAGGGCCGGGAGCGGTATGCTTGGAGGGTGAACGGTTACGGACTCCAGGTCATGATGCCCCGCTCGCGGGGCCGCTGACGCGTCCGGACGTTTCGATTTCCGAGGCCCTGCTACGGGGCCTCGATGTGTTTAGGCGCTCGGAGCCCTCCCAAGGAGGCTGCGATGACCGCGCCGCATACCTATATCACCNNGTGCAGGCCGACGTGCTGGCCCGCTACCGTCGCGGACGCGGGGAAAGCGTCAGGTTCCAGGCCGGGACCGATGACAACTCGCTCAAGAACGTGCTCGCCGCACAGGCGGCGGGCGAGCCGGTGCGCGAGTTCGTCGACCGCAACGGCGATGCGTTCCTGGCGCTGGGCGACGCCCTGACGCTGACCGTCGACGATGTCATCCGCACCAGCCGCGACCCCCGCCACCGGCCGGGCGTCGAACGTCTCTGGCGGGCCTGCGCCGACGCCGGTGACCTGTACCGCAAGCGGTACGACGGGCTGTACTGCACGGGTTGCGAGCAGTTCTACCGTGCCGCCGAACTCCGCGACGGCCGCTGCCCCGAGCATCAGACCGTTCCGCAGCAGGTCACCGAGGAGAACTGGTTCTTCCGGCTGTCCCGCTATGCCGGGCCGCTGCGCGCGGCGGTCACCTCGGGGCGGCTGCGTATCGAGCCCGCGGGGCGGCGGAACGAGGTGCTCGCGTTTATCGACAGCGGCCTGGAGGATTTCTCGGTGTCCCGGCCCGCCGAACGGGCCGGGGGCTGGGGCATCCCCGTACCCGGTGACCCGGACCAGGTCATCTACGTGTGGTTCGACGCCCTGTGCAACTACCTCACGGCGCTGGGCTACGGTACCGGCGAAGACGAGTACCGGCGGTGGTGGGAAGGCGGCGGGCGTCGCATCCACCTGCTCGGCAAGGGCGTACTGCGGTTCCACGCCGTCTACTGGCCGGCCATGCTGCTTTCGGCGGCCCAGCCGCTGCCCACCGACATCTTCGTGCACGACTACCTGACCGCCGGCGGCCGGAAGATCAGCAAATCCGCTGGTGCTCCGCTCTGCGAGCCGGCCGCGCTGGCCGCCGAATACGGCGCCGACGCGGTCCGCT
Source organism: Actinomycetota bacterium (assembly GCA_003168295.1). The sequence goes on along the minus strand of PMST01000099.1, from coordinate 6,574 downwards.
GGTGGCTGCTGCGGGAAGTGCCACGGGTCGGCGACGCCGATTTCACCGTCGAACGGCTGATCGCCCGCGCCGACGACGAACTGGCCAACGGCCTGGGCAACCTGGTCAACCGCGTGGTCGCGATGATCCACCGCTACCGTGACGGCCATCTGCCGGAACTAGCGGGACCGGGCTGCGGCCTGCTCGCTGACCAGAACCTGGAGGCGGCCTGCCGCCAGGTGCGAGACCTGGTCGGTCCGGCGCTTGAGGAGTTCGACTTCCGGCAGGCTACAGCGGCCGTCTGGGCGATCGGGGACGAGGCGAACCGGTTCGTCAACCGGGTCCGGCCCTGGCAGCTGGCTAAGGCTGAGCACGATAGCGCCGATGCCCGAGGCCGCCTCGACGCCGTGCTGCGTACGCTGCTGGACGCGTGCCGGGTCCTGGGCCGGGAGCTGAGCCCGTTTCTGCCCGACGCCGCTGCGCGCATCACAGCTCAGTGCACGCCGGACGGGGACGGCCGCCTGCCGCCCCCGTCTCCGGTGTTCCGGCGGCTGGCTAGCGGCGGCGGCCCCGGCCCGGCTCCATGCCGGTGACCCGTATCAGGAGCAGCAGCACGAAGGCACCGATGATCGATCCGATGATGCCCACGGTATGGAAGCTGTGAATGCTCACGTGGTGGTACTCGATGAGGTTCTGCAGGAATCCGCCGATGAAGGATCCGACGATGCCGAGCACGATGGTGCCGAGGATGCCCAGGGAGTCACGGCCGGGCAGAAGCAGGCGGGCGATCAGGCCGGCGATCAGACCGATGATGATCAGGACGATGATGAAAGTAGCCATGCTCTTGTTCTTTCCAGCTTGCGCGATATATGCGTTGTCGGCAAAAACAACGATCAATCGTGATAACCGCGCCTACTGCTCGGCCAGCTCGCGTTCCAGCGGCGTGCGGAAGCGCGGGGTGACCCGGTCCGAGCCGATCCAGGCGCGGAGCCGCTCGGCCTCGGCGGCGATCGCCGCGGCGGCTTCGGCACCGGTGTCCTCAAGTAGCCGGACCACGATCTCGCCGTCCTTCCGCTGGGCCCAGCCGCCGGCGATCCTGCCATCCCACCAAGCCGTGGGGCCGATGTTCCCCGATCGGTCGAATAGCGCCTGCGCGTGCTCCCCGACGTACCAGGCTCGGTCCCGCCAGCCCATCGCGGTCGGATCCAGGGCCGGCAGCAGGGCCGGCCACGGCGGGACGGCCGCCGGCTCGTCCAGGGCCGGCTCGTCGTCGGTGAGCATGACGCCGGTGGTTCCGCCGAGATCCACCTCGGTGACCTGCAGCTGGGCCAGCGCCTGCTTGACCTGCCCGGCCGTCCAGCCGGTCCACCACTGCAGGTCAGAGACCGGGGCCGGGCCGAAAGTGAACAGCCACCTGCGAGCCAGCTCGGCCCGGGCCTCGGTCGCGGGCAGTTCGGCCCGGGCCGCGGCGGTCCAGGCGAACTGAGTCGAGGTCCATCCGCCTCGGGGACGGCCGCGCACGATGAGCCCTTCGGCGGACAGCAGCGTAAGCAGCCGGGAGGTGAGGTTTACCGCCCCGCCGTAGGGGTTGTCCGCGGCGTCCACGATCTGGGTGCGCAGCCGGGGCTCATCCCTGGCCAGCTCCGCGCCGGTCGCCGAGCCGCGCGCCGCGAGCGCGCGCACTGTGGCCTCGCCCACGTCCTTGAGCCAGGTCGCTGCGTCCGGCGCGATCCCCGCTCCCTGCACGACCTGGGTGAGCTGTCGGCGTAGGCGCTCGGCGATCTGGTCGGTGCAGGCGGCCTGGATCACCGGGACCAGAGGGGTGGGTACCACGAACACGGTCCGGCGCATGCCCAGCATCCGCACCAGCGCGCCTTCGGTATACAGCGCGTGCTCGACGGCCGCCTTATCGGCTGAGCTGGTACGGGCCCAGGCGGCCAGGTAGACCGAGGCCGGATCGGTGCCGTGCAAAGCGATCATGCCCGCCACCGCGCTGGTCACGGAGCCGGCTCGCGCGGCGGGCGCCAGGTGGTGGCGGACGGCCAGCCTGGCCTGCCGTCCGGCCGGACTGATTATCCGCATACCCGTGCCCATGGAGATGACCCTACTCAACCGGGCCCGCACGGTAGCGTCGGATCGTGACCAGCTTCCGCCAGCCCGGCACCATGCTGACCGACCATGTCTTCGCCGTCCCGCTCGATCACGGCCGCCCGGACGCAGAGCAGATCGAGGTATACGCCCGCGAGGTCGTCGCCATCGATAAGGCCGACGCGGACCTGCCCTGGCTGCTGTTCCTGCAGGGCGGCCCCGGGTTCGGAGCACAGCGGCCGACTGGCCGGGAGGGCTGGCTGGACCGGGCGCTCAACGACTACCGGGTGCTGCTGCTCGACCAGCGCGGCACCGGCCGGTCCTCCCCCGTGAACCGGCAGACGCTGGCGCGATTCGGCCCGAAGGCCCAGGCCGATTACCTGACGCACTTCCGGGCCGACAGCATCGTGCTCGACGCCGAGCTGATCAGGCGCGCGCTGACCGGTGATGTGCCGTGGAGCGTGCTGGGACAGAGCTTCGGCGGGATGTGCGCGGTTACCTACCTGTCCTTCGCCCCGCACGGCATCCGGGACGCCTTCATCACCGGCGGGCTGCCCGGGCTGACCGTGACCGCCGACGACGTCTACCGGCACACCTACCGCACCGTCATCGGCAAGAACGCCGCGCACTACGAGCGGTACCCAGGCGATGTGGAGCAGGCGCAGAGGGTGGCCTCGTACCTGGCCACCCATGACGTCCGGCGGCCCGATGGCGCGCCGCTGCCGGTCGAGGCGTTCCAGTCGATCGGGGCCATGCTCGGCCGCAGCGACGGCAGCCACGCGCTGCACTACCTGCTGGAGGACCCCTTCACCGACGACGAGACGTCGCTGTCCGACGCTTTCCTGTACGCCGTCATGGGCGAGCTCAGCTTCGCCGCCGGGCCCCTGTACGCGTTGCTGCATGAGCCGTCCTACGCCCAGGGTTTCGCGACCCGGTGGGCCGCGCAGCGGGTCAGGGCGGAGTTCGGCGAGTTCGATCCCGACCCGGCCATCGCCGGGACCGCTCCCCTGTACTTCACCGGCGAGATGATCTACCCGTGGATGATCGACGCCGACCCGGTGCTCCGCCCGCTGCGCGAGGCCGCCACCATCCTGGCCGAACGCGACGACTGGCCGCCGCTGTATGACCCTACGCGGCTCGCGGCCACCGACGTGCCGGTGGCCGCCGCTGTCTACTACCACGACATGTACGTGGACCGGGACTTCTCGATGCAGACCGCCCAGGCGATCCGAGGTCTGCGGACCTGGGTGACCAGCGAATACGAGCATGACGGGCTGCGGGTAAGTAACGGGGCCGTGCTCGACCACCTGATCGAGATGTCCCGCGGCAACATCTGAACGTTCTGTGTCGTGGCGATTGTCGCCCGGCCGAGGCCGCATGCCAGCCGCTACGGTGGGCAGGTGCACGGTATGTCTGGCTTGCTCTCCCGGCGGTTCGTCGTCATCGCGGCCGCAGCCGCGGTGCTGGCGGTGGCGGCCGGCGGCACCGCCTTTGCCCTGTCCGCCTCATCTTCCGGTCACGTCGCGTCCCTGCCCATAGCCGGACGCAGCCGGGCCGCGCTTAAGATCACCAGCGGGACCTCGGTCCTTCACGTGAGCGTCGCCGACCTTCACGGCGCCCTGCTGCGGGCCTCGACCCCGGACGGTGCCCCGGTCCGGCCGGTGCTGTCCGGATCGGCCCCGATCGTGCTGTCGCTCGCGGGCGGCGGCACGACCTCCGCCAGGAGCGCGGGCTACGCGGTCACCGTGGTGCTGAGCTCGTCTGTCGTGTGGAGCCTGGATTTCGCCGCCGGGACCCAGCGGACGGACGCTGACCTGCGCGGCGGCCGGGTGGGCGGGATCGCCGTGATGGCGGGTTCGGAGATCCTGAGCGTGAGCCTTCCCCGCCCATCCGGGACATTGCCCTTCCTGCTCGCGGGCGGCGTGAGCCAGTTCCTGATCAGCCTGCCCGGCGGCGTGCCGGCCCGGGTGACGGTGGGCGGAGGCGCTTCCTACGTGTCGATGGGAAACCACGATCTGACCGGGGTGGCCGGCGGGACCGTACTGACCCCTCCCGGCTGGGCCACGGCGACGTCCCGGTTCGATATCGACGCCACCTCCGGGTTCTCCCGCCTGACCGTCAGCCGGTGGAATCCGCCCGGTTCCTAGGGCCGCCCGGATGCTTGGATCCACAAAGGGAAGCTGACTGTCCCTGTTCGACAATGAAGACAGCGGAGGTATGGCGTGGATATCGGAATCGGCCTTCCCAACGCGGTGCCCGGCACCGAGGGCAGGAGCCTCATCGACTGGGCCAAGAACGCCGAGGAGGCCGGGTTCAGCACGCTGGGCACGATCGGCCGGCTCGTGTACCCGAACTACGAGGAACTGGTCAGCCTCAGTGCCGCGGCCGCGGTCACCAGCCGGATCCGGCTGACGACCAGCGTTCTGCTCGCGCCGCTTTACTCCAACACCGCGCTGTTCGCCAAGCAGACGGCCTCGCTGGACCGGCTGTCCGGCGGGCGCCTGGTCCTCGGCCTCGGTCTGGGCGGACGCGACGACGACTTCGCCGCCAGCAGCCTGCCGACCCAGGGCAAGGGGCGGCGGCTGGACGAGCAGCTGACCGAGATGAAGCGGATCTGGGCCGGCGAGCACCGCGGATTGGCGGGCGGGATCGGGCCCGAGCCAGTGCGGCCCGGCGGTCCCGAGCTGATCCTGGGGGGCACGGCCGAGGCCAGCTTCCGGCGGGTGGCCCTGCTCGGCGACGGCTGGATCATGGGCGGCGGCACGCCCGACATGTTCGCCCGCGCCGCGGCCGGCGTGGACCGGGCCTGGCAGGATGCCGGGCGCCCAGGACGGCCGCGCAAGCTCACGCTCGCCTACTTCGCGCTCGGGGGCGATGCTCGCACCCTGGCCGACGACTACCTCCTGAACTACTACGCCTTCATGGGTGACATCGCCAATCAGATCGCCGCGAGCGCCGCGGTCAGCGCCGAGATGGTCACGTCCTACGCCGCCGCGTTCGAGGCCAACGGCTGCGACGAGATCATCTTCATCCCCACCGCATCGCGTCCCGACCAGGTCGAGCTGCTCGCCGAGGCAGTCCTGTAACGCTCAATCATCCCCAGGACTCATCGGTTCAGTAACCGGAGAGCAGCGTCTGCAGGCGGGCGAGGTCGGATTGGGTGAGGTGGCTGCGTACTCGGCCGCGGTGGTCGGGACGGCGTCCCCAGATGAAAAGCTGACGCGCACCGGCGTCGATATCGACCGAGGGCTCGTCGGCCTCATCGCTGGCCCAGGCGAGGGTGGCGTTGCCGTTCTCGACGATGACCCGAAGGTCGGGCTGCCCATCGGTTCGCAGCCTGACGTGGAACTCGGAGTCCGGGTCGGGATCGTGAGCTCGGCCGGCGACGAGCAGGATCCGGCCGAGCTCACCGACCGAGTGGTCGACGAGATCCATGTCGCCGAGCAGCTGGCGGCTGGTGTCGTCGTCACCGGCGATGTCCCAACGATGCAGGGCATGTTCGTTGCGCAGGTGGGGGATAAACTTCGCGACCGCCATCCGCCGGCCGGTCCACGGGATGACTGCGTCAGGCTCGCGGTTGAGCACGTCCTCGACCAGGCGACGCATCCGTTCTTCTTCGGCATCGAGCCGGCTCAGCAGAGCCGGGTGCTCGATCATCTGCAGCGGAGCTTCGCGTTCTTCGAAGCTTCGCGTCTGCGGCACGGGATCGCCTTGCAGGTACGGCTCGAGATGCCGGATGACCTCAACGGCGATGCCAGCGACGTGCGCGGCGATCTCGTGCGTGGTCCACCCGTCGCAGGCGCTCACCGCTTCCGGCGCTGTCTTGTCAATCGCCGCCAGGAACGCGTCCGCCTCACGGCTCCGCTCGATCACTGCGCCCTCTCCCCTTCCGTTCCGCACCCCGCCACGCTGCCGATGCTAAAGGCAACTTACTTCGGCCATCACCGAACCATCCTGAACCAGGCACCAGCGGCCGTGGCATGCCGGTTGCGCCCATGCCTGGCCCCGGGCGAGCAGTCCCCCGGTAATCACGGTTATCGAGGATCTGCTACCCGCGGGGGCGGAGTTCGCGGTGGATTCAGTCGCGATCGGGTGTCCCCCTTGCCGGACCGGGACCGGCGCTGTACGGTGGTGGCCAGACAGTGTGTCCGGTTCTGGGAGACCGCACCGGAACAGGCCCGGGAATCTGGGTGCCCGCGGGTGGTTTGACGCCGCCGATGACGGGCACGCGGGCCAAGGTCTGGTCTCTCCCCGCCCAGAGCGGAGCTGCTCATGCCGCAGCTGATTGCGCGCATCGCTCGCCGAGCGATGCAAACCGCGATCCTGGCTGCCGGAATCCTCGCCATCTTGCTGGTGTCCTCACGCCAGGCCCACGCAGCCACCTCCCCGCCGGCCGCCGCGCCGCCCGGCTCCCCGGCCGCAACCTGCGCCATCCCGGCCGCAGCCTGCCACACCCCGGCGCCGCCGCCGGTCAGCACCCCCAGCCCCGCGCCCGCCAGCTCCGCGC
>PMST01000020.1 GCA_003168295.1 Actinomycetota bacterium | reverse complement strand
CGAACGGCGGCGGCAAGACCACGCTGCTGCGGACCGCGGCGGGCCTCATCACGCCGTCAGCCGGCCTCGTGTCGATCGACGGCGCCGACCAGACCAGGAGCGCCCCCAGCCAGCGAGCCAGGCGCGGGCTGTGCCTGATCCCGGAGGGCCGCGGCGTCTTCAGGTCGCTGACCGTCCGAGAGAACATCAGGCTGCAGGTTCCGCCCTGGGTACGGGGCCAGGCGGCCGAGGAGGCGGTGGAACGGACGGTGGCGACGTTCCCGGTGCTCGGCAAGCGCCTCGGGCAGACCGCGGGCACTCTGTCCGGCGGCCAGCAGCAGATGCTAGCCATCGCCCGGGGGCTATTGAATCCGAGCAAGCTTCTCGTGATCGACGAGCCGACTAAGGGACTGGCGCCACGTGTGGTTCTCGAGGTCGTCGATGCGCTCCAGACAGCTTCAGAGGTCACGCCAATGCTGCTGGTCGAGCAGAACCTGCGTGCGATCGCTCGGCTGGCGAGCGCCGCACTGGTGATGGCGCAAGGAAGCATCGTCTATTCGGGCCCCGCGGCGGACCTCCTGGGCAACGAGGCCCTGACGCTGGCCCTGCTTGGTGTCGCCAGCACCAAGGCAGATAGGAGGGAGTCGCCATGAGCACGGTCATCCTTCTTCTGCTGACCGGGATAGGCCTGGCCGGCCTCTACTTCATGTTCGCATCAGGTCTGTCGCTGATCTTCGGTCTGATGAGAGTGCTCAACCTAGCCCAGGGAGCCTTCCTTACGGTTTGCGCCTACGTCGGCTGGGCGCTTGCCCATACGGGCCCGGACGGGCACGTAACCACGGCACGCCTGATCTTCGCCCTGGTCCTCAGCACGCTGTGCGGAGGCACAATGGGGTTCATCACCGAGACGGTGTTCATCCGCCCGCTCTATAAGCGAGAGACCGAGCAGTTGCTGATCACCGTCGGGCTTGACCTCGCCATAGTGGCGCTTGTGTCGGGGCTCGCAGGCTCATACGAGCGGGTGCTTACCCTGCCGACATGGCTCTCGGATTCCACCACCGTTCTGGGCGCGCACGTGCCAAATGATACTTTTCTGACGATCGCAACGGCCATAGTAATATTCGCGTCCCTCACAATAGGACTCCGTCGCACTCGGTATGGTCTGATTGTTCGCGCCGGAGTGGAGAACCGAGACATGGTAACGGCCCTCGGGATCGATGTCCGTATAGCGTTCACTCTCCTGTTCACGCTCGGTGGCGCGACTGCTGGGCTAGCGGGCGTCCTGGCGGGAATCTACGAGGGCGCGGTAACCCCCGTACTCGGTGACTCAGTACTGATCTTCAGCTTCATTGTCATCATTATCGGCGGACTGGGCTCGTTGCTCGGAGCCGGAATTGCCGCACTCATTGTAGCAGTGGTTCAGCAATTCGCGAACTACTACCTGCGTCCTGGAATCGGGGACCTGATCGCGGTTGGCCTCTTGGCTGTCTTCCTGCTAGTCCGGCCAGCCGGAATCCTGGGACGTGAGCGGATATGAATAAGCAGCTGTTTGCCCGCTCCACCCGGCCTGCGGCCGTGATTCTGCTCCTTGCTTTCGCCTTCTCCATTCCGAAATTGAACCTCGGGACGGCGGGCATCTTGCCGGGCCAGCTCAACTCCCCTGGGAGTCTACAGATACTGGCCCTGATGTGCGTATTCGGCGCTCTTGCCCTCAGCTACGACGTGCTCTTCGGAATCACGGGCGTCATGTCCTTCGGGCACGCGCTGTTCTTTGCCATAGCTGCTTATATGCCGGCTCTCGCTATGAACACGTGGCACTGGGGCTTCTATCAGGCTGTCGCGCTAGGGATTATCTTGCCGCCTTTCGTCGCGCTTGTGGTGGGGGCGATAGCGAACCGGGTGTCGGGTATCGCCTTTGCGATGGTGACTCTCGCGTTTGCTCAGGCAGCGTCGATCGTCATTAGTGACAACATCTTGCCGGTATTTGGCGCTGAGCAAGGACTTACCCTTCCATCCGGTAATCTTCCCTCCCCGATGGTCGGTATCTTCAACGTCCAGTACCGCTATTGGCTATGTCTTATAGTGTTGATCATCGTCGCCCTGCTGGTTGCCTGGGTGACATCGTCCAACGCTGGACGAGTGTGGCATGCGATTCGCGAGAAAGAGTTGCGGGTTTCAGTGCTCGGCCTGCAGCCATACTGGCACAAACTCGGGGCTTTCGTATTCGCGTCGTTTCTGGCCGGGCTGTGTGGTGTCGCATATGTCATTACGACAGGGATAGCAGACCCGTCGATTACCTTGGCAACGTTTACGCTATCCCTGCTCCTGATGGTCGTGATCGGCGGCTCAGGCCGGATCAGCGGCGCAATCCTGGGCGGGCTCCTGTACGAGTACCTTAGTCAACGGCTTGCCGGCCTCGCGGACACGCCGGCGATCACCAGGCTTCCAAGCCTCCTGAGCGTTCCTTTTCAGCAGCCGACCTTCACCCTCGGAGTGCTCTTCATTCTGATCGTCTTTTTTGCCCCGGGCGGTCTGATCCGGATACCCGAGAGGATCCGGAGCCGGCGGCGAAGGGACTCGGCAGATGATACGGACGAGTACGAGCCTCTGCCGGAAGTTGCAGACAGTGAGAGGATCGGAGGCGCTCCATGAGGATAGGCGCTGGCGCCGGGTATGCCGG
>PMST01000709.1 GCA_003168295.1 Actinomycetota bacterium | reverse complement strand
CCTACGACCAGGCGCTGGACGGTATCTCCCTGACCAGCAACCTGGTGCCCTCGGTGCTGGGCAAGACGCCGGCCGAACAGGTCGCCAACCTGACCGGGCTGCTTGACGGCTACTTCGAGGGGACCGGCTTCCACGTCAACATCAACGTGCTCAACCGGGACACGCTGCTCGACGCGATGGACCACCCGGAGAAGTACCCGCAGCTCACCATCCGGGTCTCCGGCTACGCGGTGAACTTCGTCCGGCTGACCCGTGAGCAGCAGCTGGATGTGCTGCACCGGACGTTCCACGGCGCGCTGTAGCCGTCCATGACGATTCCCAGGCGGCTGTCGATCACGCCGGTACGGGAACACCACGGCGGGTCGCGGGCCGATCTGGAGGCGGAACTCGCGGCCGAGGGTGACCCGGAAATCGGCTACTACCACTCCTATGAGATCACCGGGTCGGTCAACGGCCCGGGCATCCGGTTCACGCTGTACCTGTCCGGCTGCCCGCTGCGCTGCCAGTACTGCCAGAACCCCGACATGTGGACCCTGCGCAGCGGGCGGCGCGTCACGGTCGGCCGGATGCTCGACGAGGTCGCCAAGTACGCTGCTTTCGTCAAGACCGCGCACGGCGGGATCACGGTCAGCGGCGGCGAGCCGATGCTGCAGATCCGCTTCCTCCAAGCGCTGCTCCGCCGCTGCAAGCAAGACCTCGGCCTGCACACCGCGGTCGACACCTCAGGCTTCCTCGGCGCCCGCGCGTCGGAGGACTTCCTGGACCTCGTGGACCTGTTCCTGCTCGACATCAAGGCCGGCGATGAGGAGCTGTACCACCTGGTGACCAGCGCCGAGCTGGCCCCGACGCTCCGCTTCGCCCGCCGGCTCTCCGACCGCGGCAACCCGATGTGGCTGCGCTACGTGCTGGTCCCAGGGCTCACCGACGCCGCCGACGACGTCGAGAAGGTAGCCCGGTTCACCAGCACGCTAGCCCACGTGGAGCGGGTGGAGGTGCTGCCCTTCCACCAGCTGGGCGCGAGCAAGTGGACCGACCTGCAGCTCCCCTACCAGCTGGCGGACGTACCGCCCGCCTCACCGGAACTGGTGCACCGGGTCGAGAACCAGTTCCGGGCCCATGGCCTGACCGTCCTCTGAACTGCGCGGCGAGCCTCAGCCGCCAGCCACTAGGGCACCGGGCCAACCCGGGCGTCAGTGCCGTGGCCCGGCTTGCCCGGTGGTTCTAGGCGACCGGCCAGACGGAGCAGATCGGCGATGTGCACCGCCCGCACCTTTGATTTCCGGCGGCGCAGCCCTTGGCGGAGTTGACGCAGGCAGCCGGGATTGACTGCCACCACGTAATCGATCCCGGCCGCCTCGATCTGGTCGAGCTTGGGATCGAGTACCCGCCGTGAGTCGCGCGGCCGTACCAGCGCATAGGTACCGGCCGCCCCGCAGCATCGCCCGGCCCCTGGCAGCTCCACATACTCGGCGATGGCGCTGAGCAGCGCCCGCGGCTCACGCCATACGCCGAGGCCGTTGCGCAGATGGCAGGAATCCTGCAGGGCCACCCGGGCCAGCCGGTCCCCGATCCGCACCTGGCCGAAGGACTTGTCCTGCAGGTACTCCGATATCTCGGCGACGCGATCCCGGCCGATCACGGCGGCCAGGTACGCGGCGCAGCCGCCGGAGGTGGTGACGATCTTCCCCGGCAGCTGGGCGCCGAGCCGTTCGGCTAGCTGCCTGCCCCGCTCGGGCTCCCCGTTATGCGCGTGCAGCGCTCCGCAGCATCCCTGCACGCTAGGGACGGCGAGTTCGGGCGCCAGCGCCAGCGCCGATCTGCTCACCCCCGGAAACAGGCTCCGCTCGAAGCAGCCGAGCATCAGCGACGGCCCGGACGCCGACGCCGGAGTGCGGGCGGCGCCGCGCAGCCGTCCGCCGATCCGGTGCGCCCGGGCGCGTTCGGCCGCGAAGATCAGCAAGCGGACGACCAGCGGGCGACGGCGCCCCGCCCACTGATACCCGCGCCACTGCTCGAGCAGCTCGCCGTACTGCACCCCCGCCGGGCACACCGGCTCGCACGCGCGGCAGCCCAGGCAGAATGAGGCCTGCTCGGCCAGCGTCGGGTCGTCGGGCGGGAGCGTACCGGCCTCCAGCGCCCGCATCAGGGTGATCCGGCCCCGCGGCGAGGACGCCTCGTCACCGGTGAGCGCGTAGGTCGGGCACGCCGGCAGGCAGAAGCCGCAGGAGATGCAGCGGCTCAGCAATTCCGGGTCGAAGATCGACCCGGCTTGTGACATCTTCGCATCGGTCATCAGGATCCGAGCTTTCCCGGATTGAGGATGCCGGCCGGGTCGAAGGCCGTCTTGATCCGCCGGAGCAAGGCCATCTGCTCGGTCCCCAGGCGCTGCCCCAGGTAAGGCAGTTTGGCCGCGCCGACCCCGTGTTCGCCGGTGATCGTGCCGCCGAGCTCGATGGCAGTACCGAAAACGTCGGCAAAAGCGCGCTCGGCCCGGGCGATTCCCTCAGTGTCCGCAGCGGATTCCAGCACGCAGGTCGGATGCAGGTTGCCGTCACCGGCATGACCGAACGTCGCCATGGTGACCTGGTGCTGCGCGGCGATCGCGTCGATGCGCGCGACCATCTCGGCCAGCCGCGGCCTCGGCACGCTGGCATCCTCCAGAATCGTCAGCGACCCCAGCCGGGACAGCGCGGGCAGCGTGCAGCGCCTGGCGGTCAGCAGCGCTTCGGACTCGGTGGCATCACCAGCGGTCTGGACCGCGATAGCGCCGGAGTCCGCGCAGGCGGCGGCAATCCGCTCGAAGCTGCGGGCCACCGCCACCTCATCGCCGTCGTCGCCGAACAGCAGTAGCGCGCCCGCATCGGAATGCAGTCCCAGATGCGCGTACTGCTCCACCGCGTCCATGCACTTACGGTCGAGAAATTCAAGCGTCGCCGGGATCACGCCCGCAGCCAGGATGCCAGCGACCGCGCGGCCGGCCTGGGTCAGCGTGTCGAAATAGGCCAGGCCAGTGCGGCTGGTGGACGGGTCCGGCAGCAGTGCCACCGTCACCTCGGTTATCACGCCGAGGGTGCCCTCGGACCCGGTGATCAGCCGGGTTAGGTCGTAGCCGGCGACATCCTTCCAGAGCCGGCCGCCGGTCCGGATGATCTCGCCGGTCGGCAGGGCTACCGTCAGCCCGAGCACGTAGTTGCGGGTGACACCGTACTTGAGCCCCCGTAGGCCGCCGGCGCAGGTGGCCACGTTGCCGCCGATGGTGGAGACGGTGTGGCTGCCCGGATCCGGCGGGTAAAACAGGCCGTGGGCCGCCGCCGCATCATTGAGCGCCTGCGTAGTCACCCCAGTCTGGGCGCGTACCAGCATCTCGTCGGGTGCTACCTCGAGGATGCGGTTCATCCGCGCGGTCGATAGCACGATGCCGCCGTTGAGCGGTACGGTGCCGGCGCAGAGATTGGAGCCGGCGCCGCGCGGTACGACCGGGATGCGGTGCTCGGTAGCCAGCCGCAGGATCCGGGCGACCTGCTCGGCGTCCGCCGGCGCGATAACCGCATCCGGCATGCTCCGGATCAACGGCGTCGCGTCATGCGCGTACACGGCTAGCTCGCCGACCGCCAGCCGCAGATTCTCAGGTCCGACGATGGCACGCAACTCGGCCAGAACCGGCTGCGGAATACGGAGTTCATCTAGCATCGTGCCCTAAGCAAACATGCCCGACTAGAGTTTGTCTATGCCCCAGGCCCTTACGTCACCGACGCGTTCGCCAGCACATCGGCGTCCTGGGCCTGCTCCAGGTCGCTAGCGCGACGGTGGGCTTCCGCCCGAAGGTCAGGTCGCCCCTTGAGGTCTTCATAGCTGCACACTAGCGGCGCGCTCGTAACTAGACCATAAGTTCAAAGGGGTTGACTGAACGTTCAGCCTGCCAGATGTGGCACAAGATCTCGGCGCGCGACGACGGGCCGAGACCCTGGAACTCGTGCAGGCCCAGAGCTTGCTTGGCCGACGGCTTATCCAGCCCGCAGATAACGACCAGCAACGGCTTTGGCCGGTCTTTGGCGTCGTAGTCCAGGCGGCAGAACAGCCGGTACCGCCTGCCTCTTATCGCCATTGCCCTGCCGGCGAAAGAACACAACATCGTGCGCATCATCTGAGGACGGCCGTATGCGAACCTACGGTGCGGCAGGCCGGCACGTTGAATGCTTCCGGCGCGATCACGGATCCGAGCTCATGACTCCGGGATGATAACCGACGATTAAAATTCAGGCGATGCTATACGCGCCGACGTTGCGATCCGCTTCCGCGAGACCTCTTCTACCCGGGGCACCATATGATCCTCACCGGGAGCCACCAAACACCTCAGCCATGAACTCGTCGTGCGACTTCAGGCCCGGCCGCCCAGCCGCCTTCCACGCCTCGTGCTCGGCGATGGCGGCGTCGATCTCGGCTTCCTCGACCTGCTCGGCGGATGCGCGGTCCCGCAGGGCCTTCAGCGTGTGGTACTCGTGCACCGGAACCACCACGGCGGTTTCGCCACCGAGACGGATGACGTCGTGACTGTCGTGCTGTGAAGGCTGCGCGCTCATGCCACGATGCTAGCTTGCCGCGCCGCCAGCCCGGCCGTCTGGACGGCGCGGGCGGACCGAGACACCACGGTTAGTTATGTTCGGAGATCGCATTCGGCTGGGCCTCTGGCTCCTGACGCACCGGACATACCGGCCGCAATATTACGTACAGTAGCAGGACAAAGGGAATCGGGCGCCGCGGCCGTGGACCGGCTCGTGGACCGAGCCATCGGTGCAACCAGTGCAACCAGTGCAATCGGGGCCATCAGTGGCACAACTCTGTCGTATCCGTGCAGGTAGTGCGTACGGCGCACGCGGCCGTACTTCTCATAATCCGCCGGTCGTGGGTTCGAGCCCCACCCGCCCCACGTAACTTGGCTTGTACGGGTGTTTGAAAAATCCAAGTTGGCAAGGACCGACGGTATGGTTCCTGGGAATATCCAGGCGTGCCCGTCCTCTACGGTGCGACGCGGGAAGTGTTCCGCGTCGCCATGTCGGCCGGACACACGCTCGGTCCGTTCCGAGGTTACACGGATGGGTCCTGTCGGTGGACTGCTCCCTGGTAGTGCTTCCGGTCACCATGACCGCCTCGCTTCGGAGACACCCGTGATGTACTCGCTCGGAGACCTCGCCAGCACGCGTGGCGATACCCTTGAGGTGTGACCAACGACGTCTTGACTATGGAGGGGTTGCGCCGTCGACGCGCAGAGATCCTCGGCGTCGCGCGCAAGCGGAGAGCTCATCGGATAGCTGTGTTCGGCTCAGTCGCCCGAGGCGAGGCTCACCCGGACAGCGATCTAGATCTGCTCGTGGATTTCGAGCCTGGCACGTCCCTCCTCGATCACATCGGCTTGTTCCAGGATCTGGAGGATCTCCTGGGCGTCGGGGTGGACGTCGTCGCACGGAGTGCCCTCAAGCCCCGGGACGATCACATTCGCGCCGAGGCCGTGGATCTGTGACCAGAGGAGTCGATGATCTTCTGGCAGATCTGGCTGATGCAGCCGATGCAGCAGCCGAGCTGGTGCGGCTTGGGAAGGAGCGCTGGGACACCGAGCGCCTGTTGCGTCTGGCGGGCGAGGCTGTCATCGGCGGGCTGGGGTGACATTGCCACCAAGTTGCCTGATGAGGTCATCAAGGCGACGCCTGAGATTCCCTGGCGGGAGGTCAAGGGCATGAGGATCATCGCCGCGCACGCTTACCATCGAATCGACTATGAAGAGGTCTGGGTCAGTTTGCGCGACGACATCCCGCGAATGGATCAGGCGATCAAGCACTGGCGCCAGGCCCAAGCTTGATCGTGCCAGATACGTGCCTAAACCAAGGCAACCATATGCACGCCGAGAATTGGAGTTGGGTGCGGCTCTTTTGAGGTGAGCTGGTTATGCTGCCAGGACGAGCCTCTTGCGGTACCTGGCGTGGTGGATGTGCTCGTGCTCGCGGCGGTGGGTACCGACTTCGCCACACCAACCAGCTGGCCGCGACCTGGCGCCAGGCGGGCATAGAGGTCACCGGCCGCCCGGCCCGGAAGACTTCGGCTGCGGCAAGCGCGAAGGCTAGAGCTGTTGCTCGGCAGGCCACTGCCATGAGTGGTCCGCCTACGTCCGCTGGTGTCCTCTGTCAGGGACGCCTGCGAGCTGGCTTTCCGCCGCGGACGGGCGTGGCGGTACGCGGGGGGGACCGCGTTTCGCGACCGTCTGGGCACGTCGCTCGCGGGCGCGTGCCCAAGCCCTGCGGTCCTGCCGGGCCCGTGCTCAGGCAGCTGGCCGGAAGTCGCTTGTGGACTGGACTACCAGGTGCCCATGCCCTCGCGTTTGGGTCAGCCGGCGCTTGATTTTCGGTCTTTCGTGATCTTGGCGGTCTAGCGTGCTCGCCGGCGCATGGGCTGCGGTGCTGGCGGGCGATGGTCGTTCCCTGCTGCTGTCGTCTCGGCTGAGTCCTCTGGCGTGGCCGGGAGGTTGAGCCACTGGCTGGCCACGCGCTCGACGTCCTGCTTGGTGGCGTGTTCGAAGGCGTCCAGGTGCAGGAAATGCCGGGCCACGGTGAGCCCGAGGAAGGTACTGATGGTGAGGGCGGCCGTTAGCTCCGCATCAGGCCGGGTGTCGTCGTGGGCGAGGTTAGCGACCCGCTCGTTGAGAAATTCTCGCACCGCCTCGGCCGCCGTCGGGTTGGTCAGCATCGAGCGGAACAGCGCCATCGTTTCCGGGGGCGGCTCGTCGAGCTTGGCCGCGAGTACATCGCGCAGATGCTGCTCGCTCTCGCCCTCCGACACTGCTGTCGCCGCTATGAACAACGCATCTTTTGACGTGAAGTACTGCATCACGAGCGACGGGTCGACGTGAGCACGGCGAGCGATCGAGCGCACGGTGGCAGCGGGTCCGTGCCGAGCGAACTCCTCCCGCGCGGCAGCGAGGATTCTGCTGATCGTCGCAGCGCGCTGCGCTGTCCGGACGCCCGTGCTTTTCGGCATACTTTCACTCTAGCAGTGTTGAGCGAATGGTGCTACCGTTCGCTCAACAGACGATTACCATAAGGAGTTTCGATGAATGTCACCGAACTGTTCTGGGCGTGGGCCGACGCGTGCGTGGCCAAGGAAGTCGACACGATTGCGGACCTGTACTGCACGGATGCGACGCACGCCTTCCCGTTCCGGGATGGCACGCCGGTCATTGAAGGCCGGGAGGCGATCCGGCGGCATCTCGCAGAAGGATTCGGGCGGGCTCCGGTGTCGTTCTCCGGAATCAAGCATGCGATCGTGCACCACACCGAGGACCCTCACACCGTGATCGCCGAGTGCACGTTCGAGGGCACCCTCACCTCGACCGGAGCTGTCTTCGAGCCCTCGTACGTCGAAGTGCTGACCGAGCGGGACGGTCTGATCGGCGCGGTGCGCGACTACGAGAACCTCGCCTACCGCGCGGCACGCGAGGTCGCCCACCGCTAGCAGGTTGCCGCGTTCAATCCCTGCCGCGGCTGGCATCGAGCGCTCCGGCGTGAGCGGCGCTGCAGCCCACGCAGCCGGCCCGAGCGGCCCCGCCGACACATTTTCGACAACCGTGAAGCTGAACTACCCCGGGCAGAAGGAGTGAATGATGTCGTACGAGTGGCCCCAGGAGCCCGAACCGCTGTTCGCGGAACGGTTCCAGCAGATGCTGACCCAAGGTATCCCCGAAGCAGATGCGCAGGCAGTACGCTCCGCGACGACGGACATGTGGCCGGACGCGCCAGGCGGCTGGGTGCACGAGTGGTCACAGCTCGCGGCGCGATATGACAAGGAGGGAAAACACCTGCTGGCTGCCCAGGCATACGGGTGGGCGCATTTCCCGACCCTGGCCGACCAGCCCAAGCGCACCGCGTTGGCCAAGCAGCTAGAGCAATACCAGCTAGCCGCGCCGGAGTTCTCGGCCGCGTTCGAACGGCGAGAACTGACCCTGCCCTACGACAGGGACGCGACCACCGTTCCGATTCACATCCTCGCCCAGTACGACCTGCCAGAGCACTCGCCCGTCATGCTGTTCAGCGGCGGTGTGGACAGCTGGAAGATGGACCTGCACAACATGATCATGATGTTCGTGCGGGACCTCCCCGTCCGCGTGATCGCGTTCGACCTCCCCGGAACCGGGGAGTCGCAGGTGCATCTCGGCCGACCCGGCACGAAGGTCATCGACGGTCTCGTCCAGACCGCACGCAGCATGACCGACGGGCTGGTCGTACACGTCGGATTCTCCTTCGGCGCCTACTTCGCGTCATACAGCGGACTCAGCGGCATCGTTGACGGCGCCGTCTCGCTAGGAGGCCCCGTCGACCAGGCCTTCTCACCCGACCGCACCTGGGCCTACGGCATGGCCGACATCGTCGGCAACGCGCTCGGCCACGACCAGGTCCCCAGCCCCGACGACCTCAGCGAACGGCTTGCGACCATGTCCTTGCACGACCTGCTCGACCAGGACATCAACGCGCCCATGCTGGCCATCAACGGCGCAGACGACGTCCACGTCCCTCAGCAGGACACGCTGGTCTTCGACGGCCGGCGGAACTGCACCGCCCAGCTCATCCCGAACACCGGGCACTGCTGCTCACCAAAGCGCCGAGAAGCGGTGGCGACCATCATCGAATGGCTCGCCGACCTCGGCCTGCGATGACACGCCGAGGACCGTGCCCGCTCCTTCTCAGGTACAAAAAGGCAGTATCGAACCCGCGCAGACAACGCGCTGACCTGCGCCTTTTCGTTGCCCGGCAGTGTCCTGGGGACTGCGTAGCTAAAGGTGTTTCCGGCCCTGATCGCTGAGCCTAATGTTCAGCGGGAGAGGTGCCGCGATGAGCGCGACCCTAGAGGACGTGACATAGAAGAGGCCGGAGCCGTCTGCCCAGGAGGCGGCAGAGGATCTGGTGCGGCAGGCCCGGGAGCAGGGCCTGCCGCTGCCCGGCCCGGACGGGCTCCTGCCTGCCTCGGTGCCCGGTTCGTCTCGAAGGTTCGCCGGTCCGTTAGCAAGCGGCCCGGCGAGCGTGCCCCTATGCAGCAGAGGCAACATCGGTGTCCAAGACGGCTGGGCCCACCGCTGAGGATCAGGCCAAGTCGCGGTGGCGCTCGGCCTAGGTGAAGGCCAGGAACTCCTCCAACTCCTCATCGGACTCGAAGGTATCCGAGGCAAGCTCATCGAGAGAACGGATCGGCCGAGTACCCTTTGCCGCAAGCAACTGCGTGACCGACAGGCCTGGATGGGCCGCCGCCTTACCCGCATCACTGTCTGCGCTTGATGTGCTCACTAGGATCACTCTCCTAAGCGCTGCCTACCTCTCAGGTAAGGCGCATTAGCTGCGTCACACTCGATACGCGTATCAAGGCGCGGCAGACTGTGTCGCCGTTCGCCGCGGACGTAAGCCCGACGCTCTTGGCGATGTTACGCACAGTAACAGAATGAGCGGACACGAGCGCCGCGACCGTGGACCGGTTCGTGGACCGAGTCACCCGTGCAAACGGTGCAATCACAGCTTTCAGTGGCGCGGATCCGTGGTATCCGTGCAGGTAGCGCGTCCGGAGCGCCGGGCCGGGCTTCTCATAATCCGCTGGTGCCGACATGGACGTCATCGGGGCCGTCGTCAGGTTCACCGACGCCAGTAGCGTCAGATGGCTGCGGCAGCCGGACGGCCACCTCGACGAGTTCCGCCAGGCTTAAGGACCCGGGCACGCTGCGCGACAGTACGATTTCGCCCATGCCCGAGCGCAATCACAACCTCCCGTACAGCTACGATCGGCTAGACGGCCAGATCGCCGGGCCCGTGGTCGACGCCATCGTCATCTACCTGCGCAGCCACGGCAGGACTCATAATCCGCCGATCGTGGGTTCGAGCCCACCCAGGCGTCTTCACTAGGGCAGGCCAGTCAAGCGGGGTCGTCCGCATCGAACCCGGTGTAGCCCGTGCACTCACAGCGCCGCCACCAGCGGCCGCGGGCCGAGCAGGAACCGGAGTCGGGGTGCGAACGATCGCGGTGGCCGCAACGGGTGCACGGCGTGGCTTCGGGCCCGCTGTGCTTGGCGTACGGCCCCGGTGGAGGCGGTCCGAGGTTGGGCGGATTCGGTGGCACATACGACATGGCAACCTCCGGGTGGTGAGGAGGGGGCAGTGCGGTTAGCGTATACAGCAACGCCCCGGACAGCCGGCTGCCAGCGTCCGTTTACCAGGTTACCTGGAACGGTGGCTAAACCGCCGGCCGTGGGTGAACGCGTTCCTGGAGACTGGCACCATTCCGTTAACTTCATGTGCATGGTCCGTGACCTGGTCCTAGGGGGCGGCGGCAGTGCCAGCCAGGAGCGCGAGCTGTGGCGGCCTGCCTTTGCGGACGTGCGCAAGGTGGTCTACTGGCCGTTCGCCTGCTGGACGAACGGGCTGGCGGTGCGCTTGAATGGCTGCGCGGTTCCCGAGCCGGTCTTGGCATCCAGGCTGAAATGGACGCCTGGCTCGCGGCGCTCGCCGGCAACGATCCGCGTGCCGCAGTCAGCCCTGCGGCCCTCGGCCTCTTCTCCGGCGTCACGGTGCTTCTGCGCGCTGACACGTTCTCGCTCACCGGCATCCAGTCACGGGCGCGGCAGCCGCACCAGCGGACGCCATTCCGGGGGCTGGCGGCGTGCATATCCGCGGCGTTGAGCGGATCGCGGTCGGTGCTGACAGGGCCACGCCCGCCTGGAGCGAAGGTCACACGGTCCTTCCGCCAGGAAGCCGCATTTCCGTCTAGGCCCAGGCTTCCGTCCCGGCGGTTGCGGATGTTAGCCGACGGATTTGTGCACTAAGTCGTGGCGTTCCAGTCTGGAATGCGACCTCACCGGGCGAGCCTGGCCAGTATCAGGTCGGTGACCGGCTGTCCGGTCCGTGCGGCTGTGTCGATGCCGGCCGTGCCTGCGTGCCTGACGATCTCGGTGATCTGGCGGTATATCAATGCACGGGCTAGCAGTTGGTCGAGGTCCGGCTCGCCGGCGAGCCGGTCGAGTACTTCGGGCCGCGCCTGGTGCCACTGGAGCGCGTCCACCGCCGCGATGGCGAGCGGCAGCCCGGCTGGCCTCTCCAGCGGCGAGAAGTCGATGACGGCGGGCGGCATCTCGTCAGCGAACAGGACGTTCCCAGCTAGGTCCGCGTGGATGAGCTGGTTCGGCAGGTCAACCGGCCGCAGCGCGGCCAGCAGCCGCCGCACCTGCCCGGCTAGCTGCCCGGCGGCCTGGTCCAGCAGCGCACCCGGGTCACGTTCGCCCCACGCCACTTGATCGCCGATCGTCCACGGATTCTCGACGGCGCCCCGCCAGGGCGGCACCGGGACGCCGGCCAGCGCAGCGTGCAGCGCCCGGCTCACCGCGACCAGCCCGGGCCAGCGCGGCGAGACACCCGACCAGTCCGCGGCAGTGCCAGAAACCCAGCACGAGGCCGTCCACCCCTCCGCCACCCAGTCCCCGGTCACCGCTCTGACCGGCCGCGGCACCCGGAAACCAGGACCAGTCAGCGCATCGTAGACCTCGGCGAACCATTGTCCAGCCCGCGCCGAATCGGCGGGCTTGAGCACCACCTGCCCGGCAAGCCAGGTGGTTCCCTGTCCGCCCGGCAGTCGCACCGGTACGACACCGGCCAGCCCGAACGCAACGAGTACCTCCTCAGGCACCGTATCCGGGCGTTCCGAAGCGACCATGGAGGCGACGATAACGACACCCGTCAGCACAGCCAACCGATTTACAGCCGCCCACGCCGTCATCACACTGGCCTGTCCCCGTTTGGCGCCGCCAAGGCCGATGGCTACTGCTACCCGGCCGACTCGACGCTTTCGCGCTCATCGGTAACAGACAGTGCACGAACTTGATAAAAGCCGGGGCTAGACCCCTCGCCCAGGTCATCGTCAAACGCGAGATCACGCCGGCCGGCTCCGACTGGCGCTTAGCTCCCCTTCGCCCCGGGAATGCGCTCAGCTGGAACTTTCCGCGCTACGAGCACTCCGGCTGAGGTCGGCGAGTTCGTCGAGGAGCCCCCGCGCCTGGTCCGCATGACGATCGGAGAAGAGAGCGTGTGCCCGCCGCCCGGCGGCATCGCCGTGCACCGAGGCGAGCGACAGCCTGCGCTGTACCGGCCCTCGGGTCAACCGGACGCTCTGCAGTTTTTCCAGTCTCATAAAAACGGTCTTCTTGCATACCCGTCCGGTGACCGTTACTGCCATCTCCTGGTTATGCCCGGCGGCGAGGAAGTGGTAGCTCAGCGGTGCCTTGAAACGCGCACGTTTCGGCGGCTTGGTCAGTTCCGGCAACTCAGGACCGAAGACCAGCCCGACCAGGTGCTGTGCCTCGTTCATGTAGCCCACCGGGAGCAGGGTCTTAGTAAGGCCGCCGGACTTAGGCCCGGAGTCCCGTCCTGCCACGCCCGCCACGTCAACCACCAGCCTGCACCAGCCGAACGGACGCCACAGCAGCGGCTGTGCGAGGCGCACCGCCTGGACCCGGCGGAAAGGAATGGTCTCGGCCACCGTGCTCAGCAGCCCCCGGCGGATCCGTATCCCGTCGGGTGAGGTGGCGACCGTAAAGCCGTAGCGGCCCGTCACCTGCCTCCATGTCCTGGTCAGGAGCCCGAGCGCGATCAGGCCAAGGGTGGACTCCGATGCGAGGAACAAAACGGGAGCGGCCGCGGCGGCGACCGCGGCGATCACCACCAGGGCCAGGAACCTAGGCGCGGCCCGCAGCAACGTCGCACCGATCACCCGGCCTGCGGGCACGGTGATCAGCGGCAGTTCGGCGGGCTCTGGGGTGGCCGGATCAAGACCGTGCTGGCCGGCCAGCAGCGTGGCTCGCAGCCCGGCGGCCTCGCTGACGGTCAGGTAGGCCAGCCGGTCACCCGCGTGCCCGGCGCCGGCCAGCCTGATCCGCAGGGCCGCCAGGCCAAGGACGCGCGCCAGGAACGGCCGCACCACGTCGACCGCCTGGATCCTGGTCATCGGGAGCTGGCGAGAATCCCGGCGCAGCAAGCCGGTCTCGATGCGCAGCGTAGCGCCGTCCAGCTTCCATCGGGTGACGAGCCACCGGATGAAACCAGTGACCACGAGCCCAGCGGCCACGATCAGCTGGTAGAGGTAGTCCCTATAGTTGCCGGCCGTCACCAGGCTCAGGGCGAAGATGCCGACCACGCCAGACAGCAGGCGGCCCGCATTGATCAGAGGAGACAGCGGGTGCAGGCGATGCCAGCCGGCCCCGGCGGCGGCCCCGGCGTCCTCGGTGCTTCTCGCGTGCTCGGGGTCCTCGGTCACAGGCCGGAGGCCCTTGCCTCGCCGAGTATGGCGAGGCGGTCCCGCAGCCGCGCGGCTTCGTCCCGCTCAAGACCAGGTATCCGGGCGTCGCTCGCGGCGGCCGCCGTATGCAACTGCACCGTGGCCAGGCGGAAAACACGCTCGAACGGTCCCGCCGTGACCTCGACGAACTGCATCCGCCCATACGGCACTACGGAAACCCGGCGGACGAGCACGCCGCGCGACACGATCAAGTCCTCTTCCCGTTCGCGATACGCCCAGGCCAGGTAGCGGCGGCGCTCGACCCACAAAACGCTGCCGGCGGCCACCGTCACGACCGCCGCGGCGGCAGCCGCGGCCCACGCTCCAACCCAAATTCCGGCCGCAACGCCCGCGATCACGACGAGGACCGGCCCGGCCGCGGCCACCTGGGTCAGCCGCATCCGCCATAGCCGCGCCGAAGGGACCATCCAGCCGGGCGATGCGTTGACAGCCATGGTTAAACCGTACACATCACCGCATCAAGCAACCTGGGACGTGGGCCCGCCCGCTAGCGCCGCTCTATCCGGCGAGGCGTACCTGCCCCGTTCAGCCAACTGGGCCGCCGGCCCGGCGCCCTGGGAGCGCCTTGACCAGACGTGCACCGGTAACCGCAGGCAGCGGCGTGCTAGGCAACCTCTAGGTCCAGCGTGCGGATGGCCTCCGGCGCGCCGTCTTCGTCAATAGGTATGCCACTTGTCAACGTCAATTCGGACACTAAGCCCCAATTCGCGAGTAGGTGGTATCTGCGTACGGTGTGGTTACAGGCCTTCAGGCGGCGACCGGGTCGCGCAGCCGGCTGAGCAACTGGTCGCCGACGCGGACCACTTCGTGCCGGTAGGGGGTGTCGGACAGCACGAAATGGGTGATGCCGAGGTCCTGATACTTCCGGAGCGCCGCGCCCACCTCGTCGTGGCTGCCGACCAGCCAGGTAGTCCACGCGCCGCCTGCGCCGAACTTGCCGGGAGTGGTGTAGAGGCAGGAGTCGAGCACCTCGCCCCGCTCCGCCAGGTCGAGGAGCCGGGCCTGGCCGACGGCCTTGCGCTGATGGCCGTCGTTGAGGTTCTTCCCGGCGCTCGCCGCCATCTGGGCCACCTTCGCCTCGGCATCGCGCCAGGCTTCCTCTGTAGTGTCGCGGACCAGCGTGGTGATGCGCAGCCCGAACTCCAGCGGCGCGTGCGCCCGGCCGAGGGACCGGGTCAGTGCCTTGAGCCTGTCGATCCGCTCGGCGACGCCATCCAGCGGCTCGCCCCAGAAGAGCTGAACATCGGCCTCGGCGGCCGAGACCTGCTCGGCCGCGGCCGAGGCACCGCCGAAGTAGAGCCGCGGGTGCCGGCCGTCCTCGGCTCCGTAAGGCCGCAGGCTCAGCGTCGACCCTTCGACCGTGAAGTACCGGCCCCGGAACGTAACGCCTTCCTCGGTCCACAGCCGCCGGACGATCTGCATGAACTCCCTGGTCCTGGTGTAGCGTTCGGCTTGATCGCCCTCGGTGTCGCCGTACGCCGCGAGGTTGTCCTGGCCGCTCACGATGTTGACCAGGACGCGTCCCCTGCTCAGCTGGTCGAGTGTCGCGGCCGCGCTGGCAAAGTGGGCCGGCTGCCAGTAGCCCGGCCGGATCGCGATCAGCGGCTTGAACCTGGTCGTGCGGGCCGCCAGCGAGGTGGCGACGGTGAACGTGTCGGGACGACCCCAGCCCGTGCCGAGCAGCGCCCCGCCCCAGCCGTGGTCCTCGGCGCTCTGCGCGAGTTCGGCGGACAAGTCCAGGCTCGTCCACTTGTTTGCCTCGTCGTCGCCGCGATGGCCGGCCTCGACGGTATTCGGGATGTACCAGAGGAATTCCAGGCTCACGTCATTGACTCCCAGTCGCTACCGACGATGCATGCCGAGCACATAGCCAGGATAATCGATAGGAATACTCGACTTAGACCCTAATCAGGAGCTTTCCCCGGCGGAGCACGACTACGAGCGCACCTATCCGGTCCGCGGCTACGTCGCCGGGGAGCTCGGCACCGTCGTCGCGCCCGACCCCGGCCAGGTCAAGGGAGCGGCCGTCGACACACGGCGCCCGTCGGTGGTCACCACCGAGCCGTACGAGGTCAACGGCACCCCGGCGTGGAACACCGGGGAGGGCACCGTATACCTGGTGCTCGGCGGCGGCGGCACCAACGGGCCGACCAACACCTACGGCACGGACACGGCGGGCGACAAGCCGCAGGCCAAGGTCGTCACCACGCGGAACGCCGTCGTCGGGACCGAGGCAACCGGGTTCTCCAAGAACGGCGCCGACTCGGTCGAGGACGCTCCCTGGTCCGCTGCCATCAACCCGACCGACGCCTACGGCTACGGCTACGGCTACTCGATCTTCGACGTCGACCCCGGCCACCGCCCCGGGGAGACCACGATCACCTTCCAGTACTTCGCGATCCCGGCGGTGACCAACGAAGCAGGGTCCGCGCACGACGGCACCACCACGCTGCCGACGCAGCCCACCGAGAAGTTCGTCCTCGGCCGCCGGGCAGGCCGCGCCTAACGCCGGCCGGTGCAGCAGCTCGATCAGGTTGCCCTCCGGATCGGCGACGAAGGCCATCCGCACCCCGGGTTCCGGAGACGGCCCCGGCGGCATGACCGGTCGCGCTCCGCGGCCGACGGCACGGTCGTATCCTGCGTCGAGGTCAGCCACGTCGAACGCGACGTGCCCGTACCCCTCGCGCAGCGCGGCTTGCGCCGGAGTCCCCGGTTTGTCGTCCGGCGCAGAACCGGGCCGGTGCAGCAGCTCCAGCCGGTAGCCATGGGACGGGTGGATGAGCATCGCGATGCTCAGGTCGATCGCGTCGACCCGGAGCGTGAGCTCCGGTACCAGCCCGAACACATCGCAGAACCACGCGGCGGCTGCCTCGAGGTTGGCGACCGCCAGCCCGACGTGGTCGAGCCGGGCCGCGACGGCGCCCTGGTCAGCCATGGACGTTCAGCCTGGCCGGGTCAGACGTAAGGTACGAAACGAAACGGCTAGACGGGTCGCGCACCGCGCGGATCTGCGCCAGACGGCGGTACGCGCTGTCCGACAGGAACCGGTCCTGCCGCCGGGTGAAGTCGGTGTCGCCCAGGTAGACGCCGGTACCATGGGCCGCCAGCCTCGCGGTCCGGCGGTGAACCCACTCGGCGTACCGCGCGTCGTCAGCCGGGTCGGTGTAGATGACGTACGTCGCGATGTACACCTCAGCCTCCACCGAGAACGCCATGTCGGGNNTCGGTCCACGTGCAGTCGACGGCGTACCGGTATCCCTCGGGGTTCTGCCCCGCCTGGGCCTGGTTCTCCTCCAGCACGTTGGTCCGGTCCTGGACGTGCCCGAGCGCCCGGCCGGCCAGCGGGCCGTCCTGGAGCGGCGCGAGCAGGGCGATGGCGTCGGCGTCGGCGTCGGCCGTTACCGTCGTGTGCAGGAGCAGGACCGTTCCGTCCGGGCGCGCCTTGCCGTCGTACAGCGGGACGTCCGGCAGGCGGGTGGCCGCGACCACGGGCTCGACGCGCCGGTCCAGCCGGGGCAGGACGTCGTGCAGCCAGGTGAGCAGTTCCGCCGTGTCGTCGAGGCGGAACGTCCAGGTGTCGTGCCACATCGCCCGCGCGGCGGCGTAGGTCTGCAGGTGGAACCGCGTGACGACGCCGGGGAAGCCAGGGCCGGCGCCGCGCGCCGCCCACAGCAGGTCGGAGTTCTGCGTGGCATCCGCGTGCACCAGCTGGCCGTCGGCCGTGACCACGTCCAGCCCGACCACGCTCTGGCAGGCCCATCCGCGCTCCCGGCCGTTCCAGCCCTGTCCGCCCTGCAGCAGGTAACCGCCGAGACCGACCGATGGGCAGTGGCCACCGGGGAACGCCCGGCCCCGCGCGAACAGGAAAGGCTCGAGCTCCAGGCCGCCTGGGACGGCCGGGCGCGCCGAGACGACCCCGGTCGCCGGCTCGTACGTGATGTCGCGCATGGCGCCCAGGTCGATCAGCAGCGCATCGTCGTGCAGGCTCCACGCCGCCCACGAGTGGCCGCCCGAGCGCACGGTGACCGTCCACCCGCGCTCGGCCGCCAACCCGACGCCCTGGATCACGTCGTCGTCGTTCGCGGCGAGCAGCACCGCAGCGGGGAACCGGTCAGGCCGGCGCGCGTTGAAGATGCGCCCGACGCGGGCCCGCTCGTACCCGGGGTCGCCGCGCAGGAGCAGGCGGCCGGAGCGGGGCGGCGCCGTCATCCGACCGCCGCCGAGCCGCCGTCGACGGGAATGTTCGCGCCGCTCACGTGCGACGACTCGTCCGACGCGAGGAACAAGATCGCGTGCGCGACATCCTCCGGCTGCCCCCACCGGCCCAGCGGCGCGCGGGCGGCGATGCTCGCGGCCGGCCCGTCGGTGTCCTGGAGCAGCGGTGTCGTGTGCGGCGTCTCCGTCATCGCCGGGCTGACGGCGTTGACCCGGATGCCGTGCGGGCCGCCCTCGACCACCAGCTGGTACGTCAGCGCGAGGACGCCGCCCTTGGCGGCGCCGTGCGCGTTCTGCGGCATGAAGAACGCCCCGCGCGAGGCCGAGATCGACGCGACGTTGACGATGGACCCGCCCCCGCCTGCGACCAGGTGCGGCCACGCCGCGCGGATGACGAGGAAGACGATGTCAAGCTCGTTGCGGATCGTGAACGACCAGTCCGCGAAGGAGAGTTCGTCGATCGGGCCGAACCGGATTGCCGACGCGTTGTTGACGAGGATGTCGAGCCCGCCGGCCAGGGCCACCGCGGTATCGACCCATCGCCGGGCGCCCTGTTCCGACGCCAGGTCCACCGGCGCGATCGCGTCCATCCGCCCGCCGCTTACCCGCACCAGCTCGACGGTCTCGTCGGAGGTCTCCGCGTGCAGGTCGCAGCCCACCACGTGAGCGCCCTCACGCGCGCAAAGCAATGCCGTCGCCCGCCCGATCCCGCCGCCGGTGCCGGAGATGAGCGCCCGCTTGCCGTCCAGCCGACCCATGCGCGGCGCCTCCGATTGACCCGGGTTTCCGTCGACTTCGTTCATTCTGTGGAAGTTACTATCTCACAGTGAGAGTATGTCTCACAAGATTGTCGGTGGCACCCCCCAGAAGACCCAGAAGGCCCCAGAAGGCCCGAGGAGGATAGATGTCGACGAGCGGCACGGGTGGCCGGGTCCTCGGGCTCGGCTGCGGTCAGCCCAACGGCAGCGCGGAGATCCTGCTCAAGGCGGCGCTGAGGGCGGCGGAGGGCGAGGGCGCCGATGTCGAGCTCGTGCGGCTCGACGAGCTCCGCCTGCCCAGCCGCGCGGCGGAAAGTGCCGAGCCGGACGACGCCTGGTGGCTGTGGGAGCGGCTGGTCGAGTGCGACGGGCTTATCGTGAGCACCCCGATTATCAGCCGGACGGTGGCCGCCCGGCTCAAGCTGCTCGGCGACCGGCTGCTCGGGCCGAACGCCGACGCCGCCATCATCGCCGGGCTGCTGGCGCTGCGCCGGGAGGGACGCGAGCCGGCCGTGCCGTTCCGCGTGGACGAGCGGGTGCTGAAGCCCAGAGTGGCCGGCTTCCTCGCGGTGGGCGGCTCGCTGACGCCGCAGTGGAAGACGCTGACCCTGCCGATCATGCACACCACGACGTTCTCGATGCACATCGCCGTGGTCGACCAGGTGCAGTTCGCCGGGGCCGGGACGCCACGCTCGGTGGTCCTGGACGCCGCCGCGATCGACCGGGCGGCCGTGCTCGGGCGCAACGTCGCCAGCCAGCTCGGGGTGGCCTTCGACGAGGCGCGTTACCTGGGGCCGCCCGGGCTATGCCCGATGTGCCACCTCGACGTCGTCGCCCTGCACGGCGCGGACGTGGAGTGCGCGACCTGCGGCGCGCGGGGCCGGCTCGGGCCCGGCCCCGACGTGACCTGGACGGACCTGTCAACCTCCGTCATCTCCATTAACGAGAAGCAGGCCCACGCCGTGGAGATCCAGGAGACTGCCGAACGGCACCGCGAGCTGCGCACGGAGATCGAGGAGCGTGCCCGGGCGTTCGAGACCTACGACCGGACCGTCCGGCCCGAGCTCACCCCGTTACCGGCCAGGCGAAGGCCGTACATCCCCGTTACCGGTCAGGCGCCGCCACCCGCGTCATCAGCCCGTCGCTTCCTGCGGCCCGGGGCGGCGGGCCGTGACCCAGCGGAAGACGTTATGCATGGCAATCGTGCCGTCGGCCGGGTCGGTGAACGGGATTAGCGCCGTCTCGATGGCGGCGCGGACGGCCGGCTGGCCGGCATCTTGCACCGCCCGGGTCCCGCCCGCCGAGCCGATCAGCGCGCGGACCGCGTCCGCCGCCGTCTGGTACCGCCAGACGCATTCCACCTCGCCCTTCGCCGCCACCAGCAGGCCCGCGCCGGTCAGCGCGGCCTCCAGGCCGCCCGGTGAGGACAGCGCGTAAGGCGCGTGCTCGGCCTCGCGTTCCGGCGGGCTCAGCGCCGCCATCGCCAGGTGCACCGCCGTGGACTGCACCCGGTCCGGTTCGGCGAACGCGGCCAGCCCCACCAGGCCGCCGGGCCGGCAGACCCGGGCTGCCTCGGCGAGCGCGATGCGCGGCTCCGCGGCGAACTGGACGGCGTTCACCGCGGTGACCGAGTCGAACGCGGCATCGGGGAACGGCAGCTGCTGCATGTCCGCGAGCCACAGGTCGGCCGCGGGCAGCCGCGTCGCCGCGACCGTGAGCAGGCCAGGTGACACGTCCACGCCCGCCACGGCGGCGCCCCGGCCGGCCGCCAGGGACATCAGCAGGCCGCTGCCGCACCCGATGTCCAGCAGCCGGGTACCGGACCGGGTGGCCGTCGCGTCAAGCAGCGCCTCGAACAGCGGCTGGTTGTGCGGTTCGGCCAGCTCCGCCCAGCCCTGCGGATCGGTGCCCCACAGCCCTTGCTGCAGCTGCGCCGCCGGGGTCAGCGCCCCGTGGTGCCGGATGGTCATGACGCCGCCACCGGGCTCAGCGGGATGATGTTCTGGTTCAGCCGGAAGACATTCTCCGGGTCGTAGGCGGCCTTGACCGACTGCAGCCGGCGCAGCGTGGCGCCGTACGCCGCCTGCCCGGCCGCCTGCTCGTCGCCATCCATGAAGTTCACGTAACCGCCGCCGCGGCAGTACGGCGTCAGCGCGGCGTAGGTGTCCCGGACCCAGCCGATCTCCCGCTCGGTCTGCGCGGCGGACCGCCAGCTGGCCGGGATGTTGATCAGCCACGAGGCGGTGCGGTGCGGGAAGGCCGTGGCGTCAGGGGAGACCCGGCGGATAGCCCCGCCCATGCTCAGCAGCTCCACCTGGGACACCTCCGAGCCGATCAGCGCGCCGCGCGCCGACACGACATCGATCAGGTCATCGGTCAGCTCATCGGCGAAGGTGGCCTTGACGTAGGACAGCAGCCCGGGGCCGAAGAACTCGTCGCCCTCGGTCTGGATCTGGCCGAACGGAACGACGCGCAGCTCGCTCGCCGACGGCCGGAGCTCAGCTCGCAGCTCGCTGAGCAGCCGGTAGCCATCATCTTGCCCGGGACGCTGATCCCCGGACCACTCGATGACCGACATGATCCCCGTCCGTCCCGCCAGCCCAGGCGGCAGCCATGGCCGCGGCGGGGCCTTGCGGGCAAAGCTCGTCCAGAGCAGCTCGTCAGCAGGATCGGCGGACATCACCTGCTCGGCCAGCCGCAGCACGCGGTGCGCGGCCGCCATGTCGTGGTAGCAGGACAAGACGGTGAGCGCCCGGGCCGGCAGATCGTGCAGGGCGAACTCGAACTCAGTCACCACGCCGAAGTTCCCGCCGCCGCCGCGGATCGCCCAGAACAGGTCGGGGTGCCGGTCCTGCGCGGCGCGCAGGACCTGCCCATCGGCGGTCACCACCTCGGCCGAGCGCAGGCTGTCGATGGTAAGACCGAACCGGCGCATCAGCCGGCCCACGCCGCCGCCCAGGGTGAGGCCAGCGACTCCGGTATGCGAGATGATCCCCGCGGGAACCACCAGCCCGTATTCCTGGGTCGCCCGGTCCACATCGCCAAGCAGCGCACCGCCCTGAACCGTCACGCGCCGGGCCGCCGGGTCGACCGTGACCTTATTCATCGGCCGCAGGTCCGCCACCAGCCCGTCATCGCAGGTGCCGAACCCGGGCAGGCTATGCCCGCCACCGCGCACCGCGATCACCAGGTCGTGGCGCCGGGCATACGCGATCGCGGCTACCACGTCGGCCGCATTCTCGCACCGGGCGATCAGCGCGGGCCGGCGGTCGTGCATGGCGTTCCAGATGCTGCGGAGCTCGTCGTACCGCTCATCGCCCGCGGTGATGACTTGCCCGGTGAAGCCGGGGATCACGGCGGTTACGTCGGGCATTGGTCCTCGTCGGCGTGCAGCGCGACCAGGCGGTCGTGCATGCCGGCAATGACGCTGTTGTGCTGATGTACCTCGATCGGGTGCGGGAACAGCGGCCCGCCGCCGTGCCAGGCGACCGAGATCGGGCCCGACCGCGCCGTGTTGATCAGCCGGCAGCCCAGCCGCGCGAGCCGCGCGCTTTCCTGTTCCACGTCGGGCACCACCCATGAGACGTGGCTGACCACGCCGCCAGGACCGCCCGCGGCGCTGCCGTACGCCGCGGCGAGGCGGTCGTCGATCGCGTGGACCTGGCCGAGCTCCACGACGACTGGCCCCCACGCGGCGAAGGCGGCCGAGTGGTCGAAGACCACGTCGCGGTGCTCCTGGCCGTCCACGACTAGGACAAACGAGTCGAACGTCATGTGCGGGATGATGTCGAACGGGCCGACGCTGAGGTCCTGGCGCCACTGCTTCAGCGCCGAGTCGAGGTCGTTTACCCAGTAGCCGACGTGGTGCAGGCTGCGCATCGCGCCATCAGCCGACGGTGGCGTCGTCATGCTGTTCGCGTTCGGTGAGCGCCCCGCCGCCGAACTGCCGGTCGTGATCCATGGTCATCCGCATGAACGGGTAGACATAGTCCCGCATCTCCTGCTCGTAGGTCCCGATGGCCGCGACGATGCCGGTCTCGCCGCGGGCGGCCGCGGAGAGCTGGTCAAGCAGGTGCGCGGCGTCGCGCAGCGCCAGGTTCGCGCCCAGGCCGAGCGTGGGGAGCATGGCGTGGGCGGCATCGCCGATCAGCGTCACCCGCGAAGGCTCCCACGGCGGCGCGGGGGCGAGGAAGCCGAACGGGATCACGAAGATCGAGTCGAGGTCGACGCCGGCGACCAGGGCTCGCGCCGTGGGGTGCCAGCCCTCGATCGCGGCCAGCATCGCGTCGCGCAGCATGGCCGGCGTTCCGGCCGTCCACTCAGCCGCGGGCGGGATCACCGTGCCCGGGGCCACGCTGCAGCTGATCATGACGTAGTCCTCGACCGGCTCGAGCAGCACGTCGGGCGCGATCGCGGCCGCCGCGTCACCCGGGCGCTGCCGGGGCCGGTAGACCGAGATCAGCAGGCGCGAGCCCTTGCGGTCCGCGGCGATCAGCACGCCCTCGAACAGGTACGCGGGCAGCTGGCCGGCCAGCTCGGGGGTCAGCGGCGTACGGCCGAAGACGCCGAGCCCGCGGACGCCGGCGTCGATGACGGTGGTGCCGGGAAGCCGCTGCCCGCGAACCGCCGAGCGGATGCCATCTGCGCCGACCAGGACGTCGCCTTGGGCTGTCGTGCCGTCGGCGAGGGTCACCGATACGCCGGAGGGGGTTTCTTCGTACCCGGTGACGGCCTGACCTGGGTGGAACGAGTCGCCGAGCCGCGCCCGCAGGATCGAGCGCAGCGTCCGCCGGTGGACACCGGTGTGCGGGCGTTCGCCTTCGTTCGGCGGGCCTAGGTGCGGCTGCGAGCTCAGCTCGTTGAGCTGGTCGTCCAGGACGATCGACTCACGTCGGTCGTAGGTCCGGCGCGAGGTCTCGGCGGACAGCTCGAACAGGTCCTCGGGCAGGCAGCGGCGCAGCGCCTCGCCGCCGTCGGCGTTCATGTGCAGGTAGTAGCCGATCTTGCGGCTGTCGTCGGCGTCACGCTCGAAGACTTCGCAGGTGTGCCCGTCCTTGAGCAGGCCCTGGGCCAGGGCCAGGCCGGACAGGCCGCCACCGGCGATGAGGACGTGCAACGGTTCGGTATTGGTCACGGCAATCTCCTTGTTTTACCCGTCCTGCGTCCCGCACCTCGGGCGCTCACGCCTGGACACGGGCTCAACCCGTCGAGGAATACAGATCGGTCGTGTACGGCGGGGTATCGTGTGCGGCGCTCCACGGGACGACGTGGTTGCGGAGCACGCCGAGGCCCTCGATCTCGGCCTCGATCTTGTCGCCTGGCTGCAGGTAGAACTCGAACGGGTTGGGCTGTACCGCGGCCACGCCTGAGATCGTGCCGGTGGTGAGGATGTCGCCGGCCGAGTAGCCCTGCGCCGAGTGGTGCGCAACGAGGTGGGGGATCGAGATGAGCATCTTGGCGGTGTTGCCGCGCTGCCGGACCTGACCGTTGACCCGCAACTCCATCGCCAGCGCCTGGGCGTCAGGCACCTCATCCTTGGTCACGATCCACGGGCCGATCGGGCAAAACGTATCGATCGCCTTGGAGAAGGAGAAGACGCCGGACTGCATCTCCCGGCGCTGGATGTCACGCGCTGTGATGTCGTTGAAGATCGTGTATCCGGCGATGTAATCCTCGGCCTCGTCGGGTCCGAAGAACTTTCCGCTGCGGCCGATGATGATGGCCAGTTCGAGCTCGTAGTCCAGCTCCTTCGTCAGCCCCTCGGGATACACGATGGCGTCATCAGGCCCGATGATCGCGTCGACGTTCTGGAAGAACACGATTCCCTTGTGCACCGGGTGCGACCAGTCGACGGCTTGCAGTTCCTCGTGGTGGTCGGAGAAGTTGCCAGCGGTGTGGAAGAACTTCTTCGGCACGATCGGCGCCCGCAGCCTGACGTCGGCCAGCGGGAGGCGCACTCCCGTCTCGCCCACCTGTCCGTCCCGGCCGAACCACTCGCGCGTCGAGGCGCAGTCGAGCTCGATGACGACCTCGTCCTCCAGACGACCGACCCGACCAGCGTCGAAGGTGACCAGCTTCATGTCCCGAACTCGCTCTCATTCTACGAAAGTAACTTTCGCATATCATCGTGCCCGGGCGGGCCCGGTGTCAAGGGAACGGTGTCAAGGGAACAGGGTCAAGGGGACGAAGCGGTGCCGTCTGGAGCGGGAACCCGGAACACGCGGAGCTGAAGGGCCAGCGTCGCGTAGTAGCCGACCAGGGTGAGCAGCTCGAACAGTCCCGCCGGGCCCACCGCCTCGGCGGCCTCGAGGTACTCGGCGTCATCGAGGTCGCCCCGCGCCACCAGCGCGGCGACCGTCCGCGCGACCACCGCCTCGCGTCCGGTCAGCACGGCGTAACGCCCGTCGCGCACTGCGGCCAGCTCGGCGTCGTCAAGCCCGGCCGAGCGGGCGACCGCCTCGTGGGCGTACCACTCGAAGTCAGACCGCCAGTGCGCGGCGACGGCGAGGATCGCGATCTCGCGGCACCGGTCGTCGAGTCCGGTGTCGTAGCGCACCGAGGAGCCGAGCGCCTGCAGGGCTGACCCGAGCCGCGGCTGCAGCAGGAAGGCGTTGAACGGGCCCTCGAGGCGTCCGTGGTCGTCGACCAGCCGGAACAGCTGCGGGCNNTCGAGACAGGCCGGCTCGAGCTTGCCGATGCGGGCGCCGGAGGTCAAAGCACGCTGACGTTGGTGTCGGACAGCAGGCCGGAAATCTCCGCGCAGGTTGCCAGGACGGCGGGCTTGAGCTCGCGGATGATCCGCTGCGTGGACCAGTCGCGGGCCTGGACGGCCAGGTTGACGCCCGCCAGCACACGCCCGTCCGGGCCGGTGACCGGGCCGGCCACCGACCGGAGCCCGTACGCCAGCTCCTCGTCCTGCATCGCCCACCCCTGGTCGCGGATCGGGCCGAGCTCGGTGCGCAGCTCGGCCAGCGAGACCTTGGCGTTGGGTCCTGAGTTGGCGGAGAACGACGCGTCGCTGATGCGCGCCTCCAGGTCGGCCTCGCTGAGGTGGGCGAGCAGCAGCTTGCCGATCGACGTGTGCACGGCGGGCAGCGTGGACCCGACCTGGATGTTTGCGGTCACCAGGTCGGAGTTGCGCAGGCGGACGAGGTAGAGCACGCGGTCGCCGTTGAGCACGGCCAGGTTCACCGTCTCGCCGGTGCGCTGGCCGAGGTCCCGGAGCTTCGGCGTCGCGATGCTGACGAAGTCCAGGCTGCGCAGCGCGGCCGTGCCGAGCGTCAGCGTGCGCACGCCCGGCCGGTAGTCTCCGGTGGGCAGGTGATCGAGGTAGCCCTCCGACGCCAGCGTCATCACCACGCGGTAGACGGTCGGCATGGGCAGGCCGGTGACGGTGGCCAGGTCGCTCACCCGCCAGGACGGGTGCTGCTCGTCGAACAGCGACAGGATGCGCAGGCCCTTGGCGAGGGCCTCCACGCGGTACCCGGGGCGTTCCGGCGCTTCCGGGCGGTCCGGCGGGGACGGCTCGACGGGCTGAAGGGCCGCGGACGAGGAGCTGGCGGTGCGGCGGGGCATGGAGGCCTTCCTCCTCGGTGACGGTAAGTGATACCAGCCTACGGCGGCCCCGGGCGGACCCTGGACAGCCGCTCGGCGAGTCGGCTACGGTAATGGAAAGTGACTTTCATAGTACGAGAATAATGGCGCGAAGGGTAGGCCCATGCAGGACTGGCTCACGCTCGGCCGACGGCCAGCCCTGGTCTTCGGCGCCGGCGGGCTCGGGGGAGCCAGCGCGGTCAGCCTGGCCGCCCAGGGTGCCCTGGTCGCGCTCGTCGACTACAGCACCGAAAACCTCGACGCGGTCGTCCGGGCCGCGAAGGACGCGGGCGGCGAGGTCAAGCCGCTGGTCGCGGACCTGCGGACGGCGCAGGCCTGCCGCGCGGCCGTCGGCGAGGCGGTCGGACTGGTCGGAACCCCGCAGGTCTTCCTGCACGCTGTCGGCCGCAACGTGCGCAAGCCGGTCCTGGACCTGGAGGACGACGACTGGCAGGAGACCCTCAGCCTGAACCTGTCGTCGGCGTACTGGCTCGGGCAGGCCGTCGGGCGGCTGATGGTCGAGCAGCGGTACGGCCGCATGGTTTTCGTGTCGTCGGTGTCCGGGCTGCTCGCCCACCCGCACCACGCGCCGTACGCGGCGACCAAGGGCGGGATGAACCAGCTGCTCCGGGTCATGGCGCGCGAGTGGGCCCCACACGGCGTCACGGTCAACGCCGTCGCGCCCGGCTACATCGAGACCGACCTGACCAAGGCCTATCTCGACAAGGACAACCACCGGGAGAGCCTGGAATCGCTCGTCCCGGCAGAGCGGCTCGGCCGGCCCGAGGAGGTCGCGGACGCGGTCACGTTCCTGGCATCGGACCGCGCCCGCTTTATCACCGGTCAGGTCCTTTACGTCGACGGCGGCCGCGTCCTGGTCTGACCGTCATATCCAGCCATCCACGTCGGAAGGACACCCCGTGCCACTGCCACCAGTTCCCCTGCCGCGTCGCTTCGAGGGCCGGTCGGTCGTCGTCACCGGCGCCGGTACCGGCTTCGGCGCCGAGATCGCGGTACGCGCCGCCCAGGAGGGCGCCCGTGCCGTCGGCGTCCACTACCGCAGCTCCGTCGACGGGGCCAAACGGACCGCTGAGCGGGTCGCGGCGGAAGGCAGCACGCCCGTGCTGCTCCAGGCCGACATCGTCGACTGGGAGCAGATCAAGGCGCTGGCCGACGCCGCCTTCGAGCGCCTCGGCGGCGTCGACGTCCTGGTGAACAACGTCGGCGACGTCGCCCGTGAGCAGATGTCGTGGCGCGACATCACCGAGGAATCGATTGACCATATTCTCGCCGTCGACATCAAGGGCACGCTGCTGAGCGTGCACGAGTTCGGCTCACGGATGCTGGACCAGGGCCACGGGGCCATCGTCAACATCGGCTCGACCGTCATCGTCCGCGGCAGCGCGCGGGCGCCGCAGTATGCCGCGGCGAAGTACGGGCTGCTCGGCGTGACGAAATCGTACGCGCACGCGTTCGCGCCCACCGTCCGGGTCAATGTCTTTGCCCCGGGGTTCATCGAGACCGAGGCGACCCTGGGGCGCAAGGACTGGCAGTCCGGCCGGGGCGACCAGCTTCGTTCGCTCACGCCGATGGGGCGGATCCCGGGCCCGGCCGAGCTCGCGGGCACGGCCCTGTTCCTCGCGACCGACGACGCCTCGCACATGACCGGCGGGTACATGGTCGCCGACGGCGGCTACAACATGGTCGGAGCTTGACCGGCGCCGGGCCGCACCCGCGAGACCTCAGCCTGGCCGAGGCCCGGGCGCTGGTGCAGCGCGCCGTGGACAAGGCCGAGCAGCTCGGCCTGCGCGGGGCGGTCGCCGTGGTCGGGGCGACCGGGACGCTGCTCACGGCGTCGCGGATGGACGCCGGGGGACCGGGCGGGATGGCGCGGGCTCGCTCCAAGGCCTGGATCTCGGCGACCCAGCAGATCCCGAGCGCCGAGCACCTGAAGCGGATGACGATGATCGCGCCGCCGGTCGCCGCGGGCTTCGCCGTGGCGTCGCCGGAGGCGTTGTTCCCCGGCGCGGGCGGGATGCCGCTCAGCGTCGACGGCGTGGTGGTCGCCGGGATCGCGGCCTCCGGCGCGACCGTAAGCCCGTTCTTCCCTGCCGACGTCGACCCGCGCGTGGTAAGCGCGGACGGCAGGCCGGCCAACCCCGAGGACCTGCTCATCGCCTACGCCCTCGGGCTGCCGTACGCCGGGCAGCACGGGGACGACGACAAGCGGTGGAAACAGCGGTTCGGCGACCTGGTCGTCGACCCGGCGGACAGCCTCGGCATGGCACCGGCCCCCCGGGCGACCCGCCAGGCCCAGCTCGAGTGGGCGAAGGCGCTCTGCGACGCCGCCATGGACGAGGCGTCGCGCCGCGGCGTCCAGGTGGCGGTCGCTGTCATCGACAGCGGCGGCGACCCGATCCAGCAGGACCTGATGGACGGCGGCCCGGCCGGCGCGGTCGCCATCGCGCAAGCCGTGGCGGGAGCGGCGGCGCTGTTCGGCCGCGACAGCAGCGATCTCGACGCCCGCTTCGGCCAGCCTGACGCCGTCGCCCGCCTCGTGGTGCCGCTGGTGCTCGGCATCCCCGGCGGCCTGCCGGTCCGCGACGGCGGGCGCGTCGTGGCCGCCCTCGGCGTCGGCGGCGCAGGCCCGTCCATCTGCGAAGAAATCGCCGGAACGGCCCTGGCCTCGTCATGACAGCAGGCCATGCCGGTCCGGTGCGTATCGCGGTCATCGGCTGCGGCGCGATCGGGAGCCTGTACGCCGCGCACCTCGCGCGGGTTCCCGGCGTGCAGGTGTGGGCCGTCGACCCCTGGGCGGAGCACGTGGAGGCCATGAACGCGCGAGGATTGCGGGTCACCGGACTCGGCGACTTCGTCGCCACGGTCCACGCCAGGACTGACGGCAGCGGCCTGCCGACCTGCGACTTCGGCCTCGTCGCCACCAAGGCGCCGCACACGCGCGCGGCCGTCGAGGGCGCCCGGGCGGCCCTGTCGCACGCCGCCGTCGTCAGCGTGCAGAACGGGCTCGGTAACGAAGAGGTCATCGCCGAGCTCGTGCCCCGCGTCATCCGCGGCAGCATCGTCACGGCGGGCGCGATCGCGTCACCCGGCGTCGTGCGGTACGACGCGCCGGGGGACTCGTGGTTCGGGCCGTTCGAGCCCCGGCCAGCGCCGATGAGCGAGGTTGAACAACTGGCCCGGCTGCTCACCGACGGCGGGCTGCGGACGCACGCGCTCAAGGACGCCCGGGGGCCGCAGTGGACGAAAGTCATTTTCAACGCCGCGACCAGCCCGCTCGCCGCCCTGACCGGGCTCTCGGTAGGCCGCGTCTGCACCGACACCGGGCTCCGCCGGCTTCTCGACCGGCTCATCGCGGAGGCGGAGGCGGTCTGCGAGCAGGCCGGGATCGTCCTGACGCGGTCACCGCGGGAGGCCGTGGACGAGGCCATCGCGGAGGCGTATGACCATAAGCCGAGCATGCTGCAGGACGTTCTCGCGCGCCGGGGCACCGAGATCGACGTCCTTAACGGCGGCGTATCCGCCGAGGGACGGCGGGTAGGGGTACCCACGCCCCTGCACGACGCCATGGTCGCCCTGGTCCAGGGCCTGGAGCGGTCCTGGCCGGGCTAGCCAGGCAGGACGCGGCCCGCGCCCCGCGCGCTGTCGCCAATTCGTGACCTAGGAAATGTGGACAACTCAACCTGGTATCTCGTAACCTGACCGAAATGAAAGTAACTTTCATGATGTGAAAGTCAGCCTTCGTCGCTCAGGAGCGTCCATGGAGGGAGAGCCATGACCGCACCGACCACACGACAGCCCCTGCTGGACGTCGTCGGCCTGCGCGTCACCTACGGGGGAGTCGTGGCCGTCTCCGACGTCGACCTGCAGGTCACCGAGGGCAGTGTCTACGGGCTGATCGGCCCCAACGGCGCGGGCAAGACCTCGATGGTCGACGCCCTGACCGGATACACCAGGCCCGCCGCCGGGCGCATCACCTTCGATGGCCGCGATATCGGCGGCCTGCGCCCCTACCGGCGAGCGCGCCTCGGTCTGGCCCGCACGTTCCAGTCGGTCGAGCTGTTCGGCGACCTCACCGTCGAAGAGAACCTGCTCGTGGCCTCCGAGCACGTAACCGTCGCCTCTGCGCTGAGGGACCTGTTCCTGCCACACCGCCCGCCGGACCGGGCCGGCGTCGACTGGGCCATCTCGGTCTGCGGTCTGGAAGATGTCGTCGACCGCTACCCGTCCGAGATCTCGCTCGGTAAGCGCAAGCTGGTGGGCATCGGCCGGGCCCTGGCCCGCCAGCCCCGGCTGGTCCTGCTCGATGAGCCCGCCGCCGGGCTCGACACCGACGAGAGCCTCGAGCTGGGGAGCCGGCTGCGCGCTCTGCCGCACGAGCACGGCGTGACGGTCTTCCTCATCGACCACGACATGGGGCTCGTCCTGTCCGTCTGCGATCAGCTCATGGTGCTCGACTTCGGACGACAGATCGCCGCCGGCACCCCGGCGGAGATCCGCGATGACCCGCGCGTGATCGAGGCCTACCTGGGAGGACATCATGCCGGCACCGGCCACTAGCGCACCCGTGTCCGGCCACGCCCTCGTCGTCAGGGACCTCTTCGCCGGCTACCAGCAGGTCCCGGTCGTCCGTGAGCTCAACCTGGAAGTCCGCCCGGGTGAGGTCGTGGCCTTGCTCGGCCCGAACGGCGCCGGGAAGACCACGACCCTGGAGACCATCGCCGGGCTGAACCGCCCGATCTCGGGCACAGTCGAGCTGTCCGGCGAGGAGATCGGCGGCACCCCGGCTCACGTCCTCGCCCACCGGGGTCTCGCGCTGGTGCCCGAGGGCCGGGCCCTGTTTCCCGGGCTCACCGTCCGCGAGCACCTGCGGCTGGCGGGCGCGGCGGGTGGGCGGAGCCGCAAGGCCGGCCGTCACGAGGAGGAACTGCTTGAGATGCTTCCCGAGCTGCGCAAGTGCCTGGGACGCAAGGCAGGCCTGCTGTCCGGCGGCGAGCAGCAGATGCTGGCCATCGGCCGGGCCCTGGTGACCCGGCCGCGGCTGCTGCTCGTGGACGAGATGAGCCTCGGACTGGCTCCGGTGATCGTCGAGCGACTGCTCCCGATCCTGCGCCGGGCGGCCAGCGAACTGGGCGCAAGCGTGCTGTTCGTCGAGCAGCACGTCGCGCTCGCGCTGGAGATTTCCGATCGCGCCTACGTCCTGGCGCACGGCCGGATCCGGATCGAGGGCCCCGCCGCCGAACTCCGCGAGCGGCGTGAGCTGCTCGCCGCCAGCTACCTCGGGGAAACCGCCGCCTGAGCGGCCGCTTGCCCTCAACCAGGACAGATAAATTCAGCCTCAGAAAGAAGCGCAGATGAAACCTCCTAGATGGCTCCTTCCGGCCACGGTCGCCGTCGTCGGGCTGGTCGCGGCGGGTTGCAGTTCGAGCGGTTCGAGCAGCTCGACCAGTTCGGGCAGTTCGAGCGCTACCGCGAGCAGCACGCCGGCCGCGGCCAGCGGTTCGGTGTTCGGCACTCCCAAGAAGGCGACGGGCACCCCGTACACGTTCGGGATGATCAACGACGAGACCGGCGCGGTCACCTTCCCTGAGGCGCGCCAGGGGGCGATCGCCGCCGTCAACTACGTCAACAACTACCTCGACGGGATCAACGGGCACCCGATCGTGATCGACAGCTGCATCGGCGACGGCACCCCGGCCACCGCGGCGCGGTGCGCCAACCAGCTCGTGGCCGATCACCCGCTCGCGATCCTCGGCGCGGCCGATGTCGGCGGGCCCGCCTCGATCCCGATCTACGCCCACGCGAACCTGGCGTACCTCGGCGGTATCCCGTTCACCCCGGTGCCAGAGACCGCTTCGAACTCCATCCAGTTCTGGTCGGTCAGCGTCGGCGACAACGCGGCGGCCGCCGTGTACGCGGCCAAGACGCTGGGCATCAAGAGCGTCGCGATCGTGTACTTCAGCAACGCCCAGGGCGAGTCACTGTTGCCCCAGATCACGCCGGTGTTCAAGGCCGCCGGGGTGACGACGGTCAAAGATATCCCGCTGTCGCCCACGTCGCCGGACCCGAGCCCGCAGGCGGCCCTGGTCGAAGGCAGCGGCGCCCAGCTTGCCTACGTTGACATCCCGAACGGCTGCGGCAACGTGCTGAAGGCGCTGAAGAGCGTCGGCTACTCCGGCAAGCTGATGGGCATCGACCCGTGCAGCGCGCCGCCGGTGATCGCGGCCGCGGCCGGCGGAGCCGAAGGCATGTACATCGCCTCGCCGTTCATGCTCCAGAGCGGGAGCAGCGCGCAGGCGCAGCTGTTCCAGGCGGCGATAAAGAAGTGGGCCGCGCCGGGCACGCTGATCGACTCGATCTCCACCGCGGGCTTCGCCACCGTGATGAACGTCCAGCAGGTGCTGAGCACGATCACGGGCACGCCGACCACCGCGTCCATCCTGGCCGCGTTCAGATCGGGCACCCACCCGAACTTCCTGTCGCACCCCTATACCTGTAACGGGAAGGCGCTGAAGGGCGCCGTCGCGATCTGCAACGACTACTACCTCATGAACCAGATCCAGGGCGGAAAGGTGACCCAGCCGGATCCGACCGGCTGGGTGACCTCGAAGGGCTACTGGCCGGGCCTTATCGGCGGATGATCGCGCTCGGGTCCAAGGGGCTTATCAACCCCTTGGACCCGATCGCGCCGCGTATACCGACGAGACATAACGAGACGCCATGTCCAGCTACATCCTCTTCCTGCTCCTCGGTCTCGGCTCCGGCGCCACCTACGCCATCCTCGGCCAGGGACTGGTCCTCAAGTACCGCAGCGCCGGCGTCGTGGACTTCGCGCACGGCGCCGTGGCGATGTTCATCGCGTACGTCTTCGTCAACCTCCGCAGCTTCGGGCAGCTCGAGCTGCCGGTGGTGCTGATCCCGCATCAGATCTCGCTGAACGGCGGCGCCGGGATCAACACGGGCCTCGCGATCGTCATCTCGCTCGTGTACGCGGCGATCCTCGGGCTGGTCCTGTACGTCCTGATCTACCGGCCGCTCCGGCATGCCTCGCCGCTCGCCCGGGTCTGCGCGTCGGTCGGCGTCATGCTCGGCCTGCAGGCGATCGCGGTCCTCAATTACAGCACCGAGCCCGTCGCCACCAACCCGATCTTCCCCAGCTCCCCGCTGTCGATCGCCGGCGTCACGTTCCCTGAGGACACCCTGTACTTCGCCGGCTTGGTCGTCCTCATCTCGGTCGCGCTCTGGTTCATCTACCGTTTCTCCCGGTTCGGCCTGGCCACCAGGGCCGGGGCCGAGAACGACCGGGGAGCCGCGCTGACCGGCATCTCCGCCAACCGTATCGCG
Source organism: Actinomycetota bacterium (assembly GCA_003168295.1). The sequence goes on along the minus strand of PMST01000709.1, from coordinate 131 downwards.
GGCCAGAACTGGGTCATCGCCACGGTGCTGGCGGGCGCCGCCGGTATCCTCATCGCCCCGATCGCCAACCTCGATCCGACCTCCTACACCCTGTTCGTCGTGCCGGCCCTGGCCGCCGCGCTGCTCGGCCG
>PMST01000417.1 GCA_003168295.1 Actinomycetota bacterium | reverse complement strand
CGTTCACCGGGCTGGCCGCCGACATCGAGAGGGTGACGGACGCCCTGGCCGCGGTCCGGTACTGCATCACGATCAGGGGCAGCAGGGTAAAGGTGACCAGGTACGAGGGCGAGGAGGACTACGGCGAACAAGTGCAGCGGACCTTCGCCAAGTTCGCCCAGCGCGCCGTCAAGGACTACCGGGCCAGGTTCCGCAACTTGCCCGACATGAACCACGTGGAAGCCAGGATCCTGGACCTGGTCGCCCGGCTGTACCCCGACGTGTTCAGCGCGCTGGATGAATTCTGCGCCAGGCACGCCTCCTATCTCGACGAGACGATCCGCGTGTTCGACCGGGAGGTGCAGTTCTACGCCGCGTACCTGGCCTTCATCGCGCCGATGAAGAAGGCGGGGCTGAAGTTCTGCTACCCGGACGTCTCCGCCGAGTCGAAACAGATCAGCGTGCACGACTGCTTCGACCTGGCCCTGGCGGCCAAGCTCGGGTCCAAGGCCGCAGCTATGGTGCGCAACGAGTTCTACCTCACCGGCGGCGAACGCATCTTCGTGGTGACCGGGCCGAACCAGGGCGGCAAGACGACGTTCGCCCGGACCTTCGGGCAGCTGCACTACCTGGCCAGTCTTGGTTACCCGGTCCCGGCCCGCGAAGCGGCCCTGTTCCTGCCCGACCGGGTCTTCACCCATTTCGAGCGGGAAGAGGACCTGGCCACGCTGCGCGGCAAGTTCGCAGACGAACTGGTCAGGATCCGCGACGTGCTCGACCAGGCGAGCGAGCGCAGTGTCGTCGTCATGAACGAGAGCTTCGCCTCCACCACGCTGCAGGACGCCGCCCGGGTCGGCGAGCGCGTTCTGGACCGGATGACCAGGCTGGGGCTGGTCGGCGTATACGTTACCTTCGTCGACGAACTGGCCTCGATCAGCGACGCCTGCGTCAGCATGGTGGCCACCGTGGTGCCGGACAACCCGGCCGAGCGGACGTTCAAGCTGGTCAGGAAGCCCGCCGACGGCCTGGCCTACGCCGCGGCGATCGCCGGCAAGTACGGCCTGACCTACCGGCAGCTGAAGGACCGGCTGAACCAGGTGACGCCGTGAAGGCCTTCCTGATGTATCCCGACCGGGACTTCGACACCGAACGGGAGCTGCCTGCCAACGAGCCGGACCTGAGCAGCGACCTCGAGCTGGACATCTTGTTGCGGGCGATGGCCGCCGGCGACAAGTTCCTGTTCGAAGTGGCCAGGCATGCAATTCACTCCGGCCTGGTCGCCCCCGCTGACATCGCGTACCGGCAGCAGGTCCTGGCGGACGCCATCGCCCAGCCCGGTGTGATCCGTGACCTGTACGACGTCGCGCTGGCGGCCGTCACCGCGGAGAAGAAGATCCTCGGCTGGATCTTCCGGGATTCACCGGACACGATCCTGCACCGCACCCACCAGGTACTGCGGATTTACGTGGACGTGTTCCACCGGCTGAGGGACATCGCCGATGCCGGCGCCGCGAGCTTCCGCTCGGACGGCTTCACCCGGTTCTTCGCCATGATCGCCACGGAGCTGAACGACGACTACTTCGCCGAGATGGAGGCCCACCTGTCCGAGCTGACCTTCCGCCGGGGCGCGCTGATCAGCGCCGGGCTCGGGAAGGGCCTCAAGGGCACGGGTTACGTCCTGCGGCGGCACCCGGAACAGGCCTGGCGGGACCGCATCCCGGGGATGAGCAGGTCCGGCTACAGCTTCGTCATCCCGGAACGGGACGAGACCGGCATGCGGACCTTGTCGGATCTGACCAGCCGCGGCGTCAACGGGACGGCGAACGCGCTGGCCCAGTCGGCCGACCACATCAAGGACTTCTTCCAGATGCTCCGCGCCGAGCTCGGCTTCTACCTGAGCTGCCTGAACCTGCGGGACCAGCTGATAGCCAAGGGCGAGCCGGTCTGCTTCCCCGACCCAGCCGACCTCGTTACGGGCGGCGCCGAGCAGGCGCGCCTGTCCGCCCGCGGCCTGTATGACGCCTGCCTCTCGCTGAGCATCGACACCAGTCCCATCGGCAACGACGTGGACGCCGACGGCAGGCAGCTGATCATGATCACCGGCGCGAACCAGGGCGGCAAGTCCACGTTCCTGCGCAGCGTCGGCCTAGCGCAGCTGATGATGCAGGCCGGGATGTTCGTGGCGGCGGAGTCGTTCACCGCCAGCGTCAGCGCGGGAATCTTCACTCACTTCAAGCGCGAGGAAGACGCCACGATGGAAAAGGGCAAACTGGACGAGGAACTGGCCCGGATGAGCACGATCACCAGCCAGATCAGGCCCGGCTGTCTGCTGCTGTGCAACGAGTCGTTCGCCGCCACCAACGAGCGTGAAGGCTCCGAGATAGCCCGCCAGGTCATCCGCGCGCTGACCGAGGCGGGCATCCGGATCGTGTTCGTGACCCACATGTACGACCTGGCCGGGCCGTACTACGCCGAGCATGAGCCGGGAACGCTCTTTCTCCGCGCGGAACGGCAGCCGGACGGCCACCGCACGTTCCGCCTGCTGCCCGGCGAGCCACTGCCCACCAGTTACGGCGAAGACCTCTACCGCGAGGTATTCGGTGCCGCCGACCGCGCCGCAACGGGGTGAGGCGAGGCGTGAACCTCAGCCCCGCGACGAACCGTGGCCGCGCCGTGAAGATTGTGGGTGCATGAGCGCCTGGTAAGGCCCTGGGGCCGGTCACTGAGCAGGTCTTCGTCCAGATGCTCTCGGCAGAGCGCCACGCCACAGCCATGGCAGATCGCGACCGCTACGCCCATGCTTCCGGTGCTTTCACACATGTAGCAATACACCGTATGTCTCCTTCGGGATCGATGAACGTCCAGATGCCGAGACAAAGCAGCGTGCATAAAGACACGGCGCAGAAAGATCCGAGGGTTCGTCGCAGGTCGCGGCAAAGCGACATGCAACACGCGGAATGGCGACCAGCACCAGCAAGCGACACGGACCTCTCATCTCGACATCTGAGATAGAGGCCATCATCCGTGCCCGTTCATGTCCGGACTGGAGTAACGCGAGCCTCATCGCGTGTAGCGATCTCAGTTTATCAGCCTCGTGACGTCATGTTAAAGTGAAGCTGA
>PMST01000332.1:2618-4321 GCA_003168295.1 Actinomycetota bacterium | reverse complement strand
CCGAGGGGGACCGGCGGATGGGCGCCAACCCGCACGCCAACGGCGGCATCCTGCTCCGTGACCTGCGCATGCCCGATTTCCGGGCCCACGCGGTGGACGTGCCCTCGCCCGGCGCAGCAGAAGCCCAGGACACCCTCGTGCTCGGCGAGTTCCTCCGCGACGTGACCGAGCTGAACCAGGCGCAGCGGAATTTCCGTGTCTTCGGTCCCGACGAGACGCTCTCGAATCAGCTGGGCGCGGTCTTCGAGGTCACCAGCCGCCAGTGGGAGGCCCGGACTCAACCTAGCGATGAATTCCTCGCGCCCGACGGGCGGGTGCTGGACTCCATGCTCAGCGAGCACCAGTGCGAGGGCTGGCTGGAAGGCTACCTGCTGACCGGGCGGCACGGCCTGTTCAACTGCTACGAGGCCTTNNACAACGGCTTCACCCACCAGGATCCCGGGTTCCTGGATCACGTGGTCAACAAGAAAGCCGACATCGTCCGGGTCTACCTGCCGCCCGACGCGAACTGCCTGCTGTCAGTCTTCGACCACTGCCTGCGCAGCCGCCACTACGTCAACGTCGTCGTCGCGGGCAAGCGTGCCATGCCCCAGTGGCTGGACATGGAAGCCGCCGCGGTGCACTGCACCGAGGGGATCGGCATCTGGCCCTGGGCCGGCAACGACCAGGGCGCCGAGCCCGACGTGGTGATGGCCTGCTGCGGGGACACCCCGACCCTGGAGGTGCTAGCAGCCGTCTCGATCCTGCGCGAGCACCTGCCCGAGCTGAAGATCCGGGTGGTCAATGTCGTGGACCTGATGAAGCTCCAGTCCGCCAGCGAGCATCCGCACGGGCTGAGCGACACCGATTACGACTCGCTGTTCACCCGGGACAAGCACATCATCTTTGGCTTCCACGGGTACCCGTGGCTGATCCACCGGCTGACCTACCGCCGCGCCAACCGCAACCTGCACGTCCGCGGCTACAACGAAGAGGGCACCATCACCACGGCCTTCGACATGAGGGTGCAGAACCGCCTGGACCGCTTCGACCTCGTCCAGGACGTCATCGACCGGCTCCCCCAGCTCGGCGCCACGGGCGCTTACCTCAAGCAGATGATGCAGGACAAGCTCGTCGAGCACGGCCAGTACATCGCCAAGCATGGCCAGGACATGCCGGAAATCCTGAATTGGACCTGGGGTGACCCCACATGATCGCCCAGCGGATCGGCTTCACGGCGCGGCCGAAGGAGAGGACCATGTCATGACGGTGACCCTGGACCCGACGAGCATCCCGGAGCGGCCGGCGACGGCCGCAAGCTCCGGTCAGGGCGCCGCCGGAGGTTCTGGCGGCTTGGTGCTGGTGCTCAACTCGGGCAGTTCGTCGGTCAAGTTCGCGCTTGTGCTCCCCGGCAGCGGCGAGCGTCTCATGGGCGGGATCGGCGAGCGGCTGGGTACGCCGGAGGCCTTGCTGCGGGTCCAGTGGTTTCCGGCGGCAGCGGTCACCGAACGGCTTCCCGGAGCCAGTCACCAGGCTGTGGTGGCCCGGGTGCTGGATCACCTGGCCGGGGCCGGGCATTCCGGCGCTCATTTGCTCGGCGCCGGTCACCGGGTGGTGCATGGCGGAGAGCGGTTCACCTCTTCGATCCGGGTGGACGACGCCGTCCTGGTGGCGGTGCGCTCATTTAGTCACCTGGCGCCGCTGCACAACCCGGCGAACCTGGC
>PMST01000332.1:0-2586 GCA_003168295.1 Actinomycetota bacterium | reverse complement strand
CACCGCTTCGTCAGCGAGCAGGCCGCCGCCATGCTCGGGCGGCCACCGGGCGGGCTCCGGCTGGTCACCGCGCACCTGGGCAACGGGTGCAGCGCGACCGCGGTGCGCGACGGCGTGTCGGTGGATACGACCATGGGGCTCACCCCGCTGGACGGGCTGGTGATGGGGACCCGCTCCGGCGACGTCGACCCGGGCCTGCTCAGCTACCTGGCGGGCCGGACCGGCCGAGGCGTCGACGAGCTCACCCGGGCGCTGAACGTCGACAGCGGGCTTGAGGGGCTGTCCGGAGTGGGCAATGACATGCGCACCGTCGAGGCCGCGGCCGCCGGCGGAAACGAGCGGGCCCGGCTCGCCCTCGAGGTTTTCGTGCACCGGCTGTCCAAGGCGATCGCCGGGCTGGTGGTCGGGCTGCAACGGCTCGACGCGCTGGTCTTCACCGGCGGCATCGGGGAAAACAGCGCCGTCGTCCGTAGCCTGGTGCTCGCCCGGCTGGGTTTCCTCGGCCTGGCTGAGGACGCCCCGGCCAATGCCGACCATGGCCGGCAGACCGGGGGGCGCATCAGCGTGGCGGGCCCGGTCCTGGCGCTCGTCGTGCCGACGGATGAGGAGCTACTGATCGCCCGCGACACCGCCCGCGTCATCGCCGCCGGGTCAACGGGTTTTCGCCCACGGATGAGGATGATGTCATGACGCGGACCTTGCTGGTCGTGCCCGCAGCGGCTGGCGCCAGCCTGGCCAGGACCTGCCTTGGCCTGGTTCGGGCCCTCGACCAGCGGGGCGTGAACGCCGCCTTCGTCAAGCCGGTGGCTCAGCCCCGGGCCGACGGTGGCCCCGACCGCTCGATCGCGCTGGCCGCGGCGGCAACTGCGCTGCGTCCTCCAGATCCGCTGTCCACCGCCGACCTGGAGCAGCAGCTCGGATCGGGCGGACTCGACGCCGTGCTCGAGAAGATCGTCGCGGCCTGGCAGCCGGTGCATGACCGATCCGATGTCGTCGTCGTGGAGGGGCTCACCCCGGGCCCGGCCAAGCTGTACGCCAGCGGACTCAACCAGGCGCTGGCCAAGGCGGTCGACGCCGACGTCTTGCTGGTCGCCGGCTGGCCGACGGCCGGCGCGGTGAGCAGCGAGGACCAGGCCGGTGGCGCGTTGAGCGGCGCGGACCAGGCCGGTGGCGCGGCGACCCCTGGGCCCGGCCCGGCCGGGGACGCCGTCAAGCGCCTGGCCGAGTCGCTCGCCATCACGGCCAGCGGGTACTGGTCAGGTGAGCACGCACGCGTGATCGGCTGCGTGGTCAACGGCGTGCCGGCCGGGGATCCGTCGGCGGCAGCGCAGCTGGGCGAGACGCTGGCCCAGCACGGGCTTCGCCTCATCGCTGCCGTGCCGCACCGTCCCGAGCTGACCTGGTTGCGGGTCCGCGACCTGGTCCGCGAGCTGGGCCCGCGGGTGCTCAGCGAGGGCGACCTGTCCCGGCGTATCAAAGAGGTGGCGGTCTTCGCCCAGGGCGTCCCTGGCGGCCTTCGCGTGCTCACCGAGGGTCGGCTCGTCGTGGTCCCCGGAGACCGCCACGACGTGGTCATGGCGGCTTGTCTGGCCGCGCTCAGCGGGACCCGGCTGGCCGCGCTGCTCCTGACCGCCGGGACCGAGCCGGACCCACGGGTATGGGAGCTCACCCAGGCTGCGTGCGCCACCGGGCTGCCCGTCCTTGTGGTCGACGACAACAGTTACGAGGCCGCGACGCGGATTCATGACCTCGACCCGGGATTGCCGATCGACGACCTGGAACGGATCAAGGGGGTAGTAGACAATATCGCCGATGCGCTGGACGCGGTCTGGCTAGAGTCGCTGCGCAGTTCCTCTAGGTCTCGCCGGCTCAGCCCCGCCGCCTTCCGCTTCCATCTGGTCGAGCTCGCCCGCGCCGCTGACGCGTGCGTGGTGCTGCCCGAAGGCACCGAGCATCGCATCGTGCAGGCCGCGGTCGCGTGCGCGGAGCGGGGCATCGCCCGTAGCGTGCTGCTGGGACCGCCGGACCAGGTCGCCGGGCTGGCCCGCAGCCTCGGGCTGCGCCTGCCCGACGGCGTCACCGTGGTCGACCCCCGGGCCGTCGCCGAGCGCTACGTTGCCCCGCTGGCCCAGCTGCGGCGGCACAAAGGCTGGACCGAGGAGATGGCCCGCGATCACCTCGCCGACCCCATCATGGTCGGCACCATGATGCTCAAGCTGGGCGAGGTCGACGGCATGGTCGCGGGCGCGGTCCACACCACCGCGGCCACGGTTCGCCCGGCGCTGCAGATCCTGGGCACCAGGCCAGGCAGCCGGCTGGTGTCGTCGGTGTTCTTCATGTGCCTGCCCGACGAGGTCGTCGTCTACGGCGACTGCGCCATCAACCCCCGGCCCGATGCCGAGGAACTGGCCGACATCGCCATCGCCAGCGCGGCCTCGGCGCGGACCTTTGGCATCGAGCCCCGGGTGGCGATGATCAGCTTCAGCACCGGCACCTCAGGTACGGGCAGTGACGTCGACAAGGTCGCCGAGGCGACCCGGATCGTGCGTGAACGCGAACCCGGCCTGGCCGTCGACGGCCCGTTGC
>PMST01000480.1 GCA_003168295.1 Actinomycetota bacterium | reverse complement strand
TCTTCGAGCGCTGGGGCGCGGCCGTCGAGGCGGCCCCGCGCGACGTGACCAGCTTCGTCATCCTCGGCCCGCCCCGCGGCGGCCAGCCCCCGGCCGGGCACGTCATGGTCGCGGTGGACTCCGCCGACGCCGACACCGTGCTGGCCCGGCTCCAGCCGCTGGCCGCCATCGCCCCGCTGGCGGCCAGCGACGCCCGGATGACCAGCTACGCCGCCGTGATGGCCAACGCCAGCCCGGATCCGCACGCCGGACAGGGCGAGCCGGTGACCCGGGCCGGGCTGGTCCGGCACATCACGCCCGAGTTCGCCATCGCCATCGAGAAGCTGATGGCCACCGGCATCGTCTACTTCTTCCAGATCCGCTCGCTCGGCGGCGCGGTCGGCGACGTGCCCGCCGAGGCCACCGCGTTCGGCCACCGCGACGCCAACTTCGCGGTGGTCGCGTTCGGCACCGACCGCGCCCGCCTGAACGAGGCCTGGGAGGACATCCACCGGCACACCCGCGGCCTGTACCTCAGCTTCGAGACCGACACCCGCCCCGAACGGCTGGGCGACGCCTTCCCGCAACCAACGCTGGCCCGGCTGCGCGTGCTCAAGCAGCGCTACGACCCCGACAACGTGTTCCGGGACAACTTCAACATCGCGCCCGCCCTCGGCTGACCGGCGGGCAACCCGAAGCGCTGGGCCGGAATGCGGATTCCGTTTTGGTAGGCTGCTGAGCGGAAGCGCGGTTCCGGTTCGGGGAGGTCTTCGTGGCAATGGGCAGCCGGCGCGCACATTACCGGGTGACGTTCGGGGTGCTGGCCGTGGGCGTCGCGGCGTTCGCGCTGCTGCAGTCGCTGGTGATCCCGGTGCTGACGACGGTCCAGCATCAGCTGCACACCACGCAGGGCACCGCGACGTGGGTGCTCACCGCGTACCTGCTGGCGGCGTCGATCATGACGCCGATCCTCGGGCGGGTCGGCGACATGATCGGCAAGGAGCGGGTCTTCGTCGCCACGCTGATCGCGCTGGCGGTGGGTTCGCTGCTAGCGGCGGTCGCGTCGTCGATCGGCGTCATGATCGTGGCCCGGGTGATCCAGGGGATCGGCGGCGGGATGATACCCGTCGCGTTCGGGATCATCCGGGACGAGTTCCCGGCCGACAAGGTGACCGGCGCGGTCGGGGCGCTCGCGGCCCTGACCGCGGTGGGGGCCGGCCTCGGCATCGTCCTGGCGGGTCCCATCGTGGACCTGCTGGACTACCACTGGCTGTTCTGGCTGCCGCTGATCCTCACCATCGTGGCGGCCACCTCCGCGGTGCTGTTCGTGCCCGAGTCGCCGGTGCGTACCTCGGGGCGGATCAGCTGGCTGCCGGCCGTACTGCTGTCCGCCTGGCTGGTCGCGCTGCTGGTCGCGCTCAGCGAAGCGCCGGACTGGGGCTGGGGCTCCGGCCGGGTGATCGGCCTGCTGGCCGGGGCCGTGGTGCTGGCCGCGGGCTGGATGATCGCCGAACTGCGGGCGGCCACGCCGCTGATCGACATGAAGATGATGCGGCGGCCGGGCGTGTGGACGAACAACCTGGTCGCGCTGCTGATCGGGCTGGGGATGTACGCGACGTTCGCCTTCCTGCCGGAGTTCGTGCAGACGCCGTCGGCCGCCGGGTACGGGTTCGGCGCGAGCATCACCAGGTCCGGGCTGATGCTGCTGCCCGCGGCGGCCACCATGTTCGCCGTGGGCATGTTCGCGGGCCGGCTGGCCCGGCGGCTCGGGGGCAAGGTCCTCGTGATCGCCGGGTGCCTGGCCGGGTGCGTGGCCATGTCGATGCTCGCCTTCGCGCACTCCCGCGAGTGGGAGATCTACCTGGCCAGCGCCATCATGGGCCTCGGCTTCGGGCTCGCCTTCTCGGCGATGTCCGCCCTGGTCGTCGCCGCGGTGCCGGCCTCGCAGACAGGCGTCGCGAGCGGCATGAACGCGAACATCCGCACCATCGGCGGCAGCATCGGCGCGGCCGTGATGGCCAGCATCGTCACCTCCCGGCTCGAGCCGTCCGGGCTGCCGAAGGAGTCCGGTTACACGATCGGTTTCGCGGTGATGGCCGCCGCGCTGGTGGTGGCCGCACTGGCCGGCCTGCTGATCCCGTCGGCGCGGGGCCTGCGGCGCAAGGCCGGCGAGCCGGAGCACGCCGAGCTGGCGATGGTCCCCGGCGGGACGATCGTCGGGGACAAGAGCGAGTGAGCGCGAGCGGAAAGACTTCACCGCCAGCCGCGGTCAGGCACCGGCCTGCGGCGACCCGGCGCGACGCCCGGCGGAATCATGACCGCATCCTCGCCGCCGCGCGCGAGGTGCTCGGCGAGTCCGGCGCCGACGCCTGCATGGAGGAGATCGCCGCGCGGGCGGGCGTGGGCGTGGGCACCGTGTACCGCCGGTTCGCCAGCAAAGACGCCCTCATCGACGAACTGCTTGAGCTGGCCCTGGAGGAGATCGTGTCGTCCGCCGAACGGGCGCTGGCGCGCCCCGACGGCCACGGCCTCGAAGAGCTGCTGCATGCCCTCGGCCAGTCTTTCGAAGACCATGCGCGGTACGCGAGCCTGCTCCTGGCGCGGCACACCGACGACGCCGCCGCGCACCGGATCCGAGCCGCCATCGACGAGCTCACCGCCCGCGCCCGAGCGGCCGGCACGGTGAACCCGGCCATTACCGGCGGCGACATCCTGGTGCTCATCTGGGCCATGCGCGGGCTGGTGCAGGCCGCTCCCGAGGCGTGGCCGCGGTTCCTCGATATCCAGCTGGCCGGCCTGCGCGCCACCGGGCCGCTTAGCAGCACACCGCCGCTGACCAGCACCGGCGGGTCAGGAGGGCTGGAGCGGTAGGCGCACGATGAAGGCGGTCTGGCCGGGGCGGGTCGTGACCTGGACCGTGCCGTGGTGGCTCTCGACGATGGCCCGGACGATGGCCAGCCCGAGGCCGGTGCTGCCGGCGTCGCGGTGCCGGGACTCGGCCCCGCGGGCGAACCGCTCGAAGATGGTGGGCAGCAGGGCCGCGTCGATGCCCGGGCCGTCGTCGAGCACGGTGACCACGGCCGTGCCGGGCTCGCTGCTGCTCAGCATGACCACCACGCGGGTGCCCGGCGGGGTATGCACCCGGCTGTTGGCCAGCAGGTTGGCGAACACCTGGTGCAAACTGCTGGCGTCGCCGGTCACGGTGAACGGCTCCTCGGGCAGCTTCAGCTCGTAGTGGTGCCCGGGGCTGCTGGCCACCGCGTCGCTGACGACATCGAGCAGCAGGTGGGTGAGGTCGACGGGGTCGTGCGCGAGTTCCCGGCCGGCGTCCAGGCGGGCCAGCATCAGCAGGTCCTCGACCATCGCGGTCATGCGTTCGGCCTCGGATTCGACGCGTTCCAGCGCGTAGCTCAGCTGGGCCGGCGCGTCCGGGCGCATCGGGCGGGTCAGCTCCGCGTACCCGCGGATCGCGGTCAGCGGGGTACGGAGTTCGTGACTGGCGTCGGCCACGAACCGGCGCACCTTCATCTCGCTGCCCTGCCGGGCGGTCAGCGCGGCGTCGACGTGATCGAGCAGCCGGTTGACCGCCCCCGCGACCTGGCCGACCTCGGTCCGGTCGGCGGCCTGGCGCGGGTCGATCCGTTCCTCGATCGCCACGTCGCCCTGGGCCAGCGGCAGCATGCTCACCCGGACCGCGGTGTCCGCGACCCGGCGCAGCGGCCGCAGCGTGCGGCGGATGATCAACGCGCCCGCCGCGGTGGCCAGCACGAGGCCCGCGGCCGCGACGACGATCTCGACCACGATGATCTGGTGGATCGCGCGCTGAACGTCACTCAGGGGCAGCCCGGTGATAAGCACGTCGCCCCGGCCCGCCGGCAGGCCGGCCACCCGGAACTCGCCGAGCCCGGCGATCGTCACCGTCCGGGGCGCCCCGCCCGGGTGCACCGAAGCCAGCACCGACACCCGCGCGGGCGCCACCGCGTCGAGCTTCCCGTTGCCGTCCAGCACGGCGGCCGCGGTGACCTTCCCGTTCTCGACCCGGACGCCGAGCGTGCCGACCGCCTGGCCGGGAGCGAGCAGGAACCTCGCCCCCGACGGGCCGGGGCCCGAGCCGCCGCCCTGGCCGCCGGTCGGCGGCGCGACGTGGACCGCCCGGCCGCCGGCCGAGGTCAGCTGGGCGTCCAGCTGACCGATGAGGAAGTCCTGCATCGCGATCACGGTGATCCAGCCGACCGCGGCGCACACCACCGCGAGCAGGGCGACCAGGACGAGCAGCAGCCGGACCCGCAGCGACCGGGAGCCGCGGCGAAGACGGGGGCGGAGGCGGGGTACCACCGTCCGTTCGGTGTTAGTCATTTGCGGGTTTGAGGACGTAGCCCACGCCGCGGACGGTGTGGATCATCGGCGGCCGGCCGGCCTCGATCTTGCGGCGCAGGTAGGAGATGTACAGCTCGACGACGTTGGTCTGGCCGCCGAAGTCGTACCGCCAGACGCGCTCGAGGATCTGCCCCTTGGTCAGCACGTGCCGCGGGTTCTGCATGAGGAAGCGGAGCACCTCGAACTCGGTCGCGGTCAGCGTCAGGTCCGCGCCGGCGCGGCTGACTTCCCTGGTGCTCTCGTCGAGCACGAGATCCCCCACGACCAGGCGGGTTTCCTGGGTTTCCGCGGCGATCCCGGCCCGGCGCAGCATGCCACGGACCCGGGTGACCACCTCGGCCAGGCTGAACGGCTTGGTGACGTAGTCCTGGGCGCCCGCGTCCAGGCCGGCGATCCGGTCCTCGACGGCGTCGCGGGCGGACAGGTAGAGCACCGGCACCTCGAGCGCCTCGGCGCGCAGCCGGGCCAGGACCTCCAGGCCGTCGAAGCCGGGCAGCATGATGTCGAGCACCACCACGTCGGGTTTGAATTCGCGCGCGGCCCGCACCCCGGCCGGCCCGTCCGGCGCCGTCCGGACCGCCCAGCCCTCGTAGTCGAACGCCATCGTGAGCATCTGGGCCAGCGTGCCCTCGTCCTCCACGACCAGGACCCGCATCGGGGTCCCGTCCGGCCGGCTGAGCTGAATCCGCTCGGTCACGACTACCCCATCCCCTCAGGAACAACCGATTAAGGCCGAACGTAACGTGCCATCACCCGCCATGACCAGCATCACGCGTGCCGTGGCCGCTGTCTGGCCACCCACCGTATGACCGGGCCCCGCCACCACCCGGGGTTGGGGGGTCGGGGGTGGTGACGGGGCGGTAGCCGGCCTGGGGGCTGAGCCGGCTAGCTCAGCGGCTGGCTGAGGTCGTAGACCGTCTGCCCGCCGATGGTGATCTTCTTGTAGTGCGCCGCCACCCACTTGGTGATCTGGGCGGCCGCGCCGGCCGAACCGCCGCCCATCGCCATGCCGCCGGAGGCGATCAGGTACCGCACCTGCCCGGTGGCGACGTACTGCTCGAACTGCGCCAGCGTGGGCGAGGGGTCGGTCCCGCTCCAGCCGCCGATCGAGATGACGGCCTTGCCGGTGGCCAGCTCGAGGGTGGCCGCGCTCTGGTCACCGACGACCGCGGCGGCCCACGTCGACGACGTAGCCTTGAGCGCGTCGGTCAGCGCGGTGCTCGTGGTCGCGCCGCCCCCGCCGGACGGCATGCCGCCCGCCCCGTCCGGCCCGGACGTCGTACCGCCCGCTGTCCTGGACCCGGTCGGCGCGGACCCGGTCGGCATCGAGCCGGTCTTGGCCGAACCGCCCGGCCCGGACGTTCCGGTGCCGCCGCGGCTAGCCGATCCCGGCAGTCCGCCGCCGGTCCCCGGTCCGCCGCCGGCCGAGGCGGCGGCCGCGGGACCCACGCTCGGGATGCTGCCGGTGTGCGGGCTGGCCGCGGTGGCCACGCCGAACGCGGCGGTTCCGATCAGCGCGGCCGCCAGGCCGCTCGCGAGCAGGCCGCGTACGGCCAGGCGGGGCCCGATCGGCACGGCCAGGCCGATCCCGGCCACCAGCGTGAGGACGAGGACGAGCCAGCGCAGCTCGGGCTGCCAGCTGCTGGTCCGGCCGAGCAGCACGAAACTCCACAGGCCGGCGGCCAGGACGAGCGCGACGCAGGTCAGGCGGCCGGTGACGGTCGCGCGGCGTACCCAGGCGGCGTGAGCGGCCAGGGCGACGAGCGCGGCGATCGCCGGGGCGAGGGCCACCGTGTAGTACGGGTGGATAATGCCCTGCATGTAGCTGAACACCAGGCCGGTGACCAGCAGCCAGCCGCCCCACAGCAGGGCGGCCGCGCGCAGCCGGTCGGTGCGCGGAGCCCGGCGGGTGAACCACAGCAGGGCGACGAACCCGACCAGCGCGGCCGGAAGCAGCCAGGAGATCTCGTTGCCCATCTCGCTGCTGAACAGCCGGGACAAGCCGGTGGCCCCGCCGAAGCTGGAGCCGCTGACGCCACCCGCCGTGCCGGCGTTGCCGCTGCCCCCGAAGATCCGGCCCAGGCCGTTGTACCCGAAGACCAGCTGCAGGATCGAGTCGTTGCTCGAGCCGCCGATGTAGGGCCGGTCGGAGGCCGGCCACAGCGTGACGATCAGCACCCACCAGCCGGCCGCCACCAGCACGGCCGCGGCCCCGGCGAGCACCTGGCCGATCCGGCGCCGCACCGGGACGGGGCCGGCGAGCAGGTAGGTAAGCGCGAAGGCGGGCAGCACCAGGAAGCCTTGCAGCATCTTGGTCAGGAACGCCAGGCCGATCACCGACCCGGCCAGGACCAGCCAGCGGGTCCGCCCGTCCGCCAGGGCCCGGGTGACCGCGTAGGCCCCAGTGACCATGCACAGGACGAGCAGCGCGTCGGGATTGTCGAAGCGGAACATCAGCACCGCGGCCGGGGTGAGCGCGAGCGCGGCCCCGGCGGCCAGGCCCGCGGCGGAGCTGGCCACCCGGCGCACGGTGCTGTACAGCAACCCGACGGCCGCGATCCCCTCCAGGGCCTGCGGGACCAGCAGCGACCAGGAGTTGAAGCCGAAGATCCGGCCGGAAAGCTCCATCACCCACAATGACGCCGGCGGCTTGTCGACGGTGATCGAGTTGCCCGCGTCCAGCGAGCCGAAGAAGAACGCCTTCCAGCTCTTGGTGCCCGCCTGCACCGCGGCGGCGTAGAAGCTGTTGGCGTAGCCGGAGGCGGACAGGTCCCATAGGTACAGCACCGCGGTCAGGGCGAGCAGGCTAAGCAGGGCCGGGCGGGCCCAGCGCGGCTGGTCCGCCGGACTGCGCCAGATCCGCTCCAGGCGGCGGCGGTCATCCGGCGGGGTGGGCGGGGTGGGCGGGGTGTGGCGCCCGGCGCCGACGTCGTCGGCGGGGCGGTGAGCGGCGTGCCGTGCTGGCAGCAGCTTCGTGGTCATGGCGAAGTCCTCGTCAGATCGTCGATGGGATGTCATAGGGCGAGGTTGACGTCAGCGGCGCCCGGCCGAGTTGCGCGCGTATCTCCGCGACCGGCAGCCGGCCGGTGGCCAGCGCCCGGCCGAGCCGGGCGACGCCGCGCAGGTCGGCCAGGGCGGTGGCGACGATGTCGACCCGGCTGTCGGGGTCGTCGATCCAGTCGACCGGCACCTCGGCGATCCGCAGCCCGGCCCGCTCGGCGAGAACGAGCAGCTCGGTGTCGAAGAAC
>PMST01000596.1 GCA_003168295.1 Actinomycetota bacterium | reverse complement strand
AGACCAGGTTCGCGCCCATCGTGGTCGTCGCCGAGGGAGCTCACCCGGTGAGCGAGGAACTGGCAACCAGCAACGAGCAGCTCGACTCGTTCGGGCATGTACGGCTCGGCGGAGTGGGCCAGCTGCTGGCCAGCGAGATCGAGAAGCGGACCGGCAAGGAGGCCCGCTGCACAGTGCTCGGCCACATTCAGCGCGGCGGGACGCCGACGGCCTTCGACCGGGTGCTGGCGACCAGGTTCGGCGTGCACGCGGTTCAGGCGGTGCACGAGGAGGACTTCGGCGTGATGGTGGCGTTGCGCGGTACCGATATCGTGCGGGTGCCGCTCGCCGAGGCCACCAGCCAGCTCAAGCTCGTCCCGCCTCAGCGTTACGCCGAGGCCGAAGTCTTCTTCGGCTAGCTCCCGGTGCGGGCTTGCCGCAGCCGAGCTGAACTACGCCCTGGCGGCTCCGCCGCTGGTCGGCCCGTCGTGAGCGGGTCCCGGTGCTGTGTGCGAGTGCCCACGCCCGTTCGGTCCTAAGAATCTAAGCCGGGGATTGCGTGGCGTATGGCTCTGTGCCTATACTCGGTTACGAGTACTTGCGAACGAATCCTCGGTAACGATGACTTGGGTACGAGGTGGTGACGGTGGCGAAGCGGCGGAAGGTCAGCAACCTGCTGGCCCTGTCCTTGCTCAACTTGCTGATGCAACGCCCGATGTACCCGTACGAGATGGCGTCGACGCTCCGGCAGCGGGGCAAGGACCAGTCCATCAAGATCAACTGGGGCTCCCTCTACACCATCGTGCAGAACCTGGAGAAGTACGGTTTCATCGAGGCCGTGGAGGTCGCCCGGGAGGGCAGGCAGCCAGAGCGGACTACCTACCGGATCACCGAGGCGGGCCGGGCCGAGCTGATGGAGTGGCTCCGCGAGCTGCTCGGCGTCCCGGATCGGGAGTACGCCAGGTTCGAGGCGGCGCTGGGCGAAGCCGCTATCCTGCCGCCCGACGATCTGGCCGCCCTGCTGCGGCAGCGGCTGGACACGCTGGATGCGGCCAACGCTGAACAGCAAGCTGAGCTCGAGACCGTCGAGTCCCAGATACCCAGGCTCTTCATGATCGAGTCGGAGTATTACCTGGCCATGCGCCGGGCCGAGGCGGACTGGGTGCGCGCGCTGCTGAAGGAGTTCACCGACGGTACGTTCCCCGGCCTGGACGACTGGCGCCAGTTCCACAAGACCGGGCAGCTCCCGGACGATGTGCTCGCGCTTTTCGAGCAGGAAGGAGGGGATACCCCGGTCACCTAATCAAACGACCCCGGCCTGGTGCGGCAACACCATGGGCCGGGGCCGTCAACCTCATATCGATCCCGCGAGCAGGCGGAACCCGAGGTCCCAGTACAAGAATAGCCGGGTTCTCCTCGCGGGGCTGGATCGCAGTGATCCGCAACCGACAGGAGTTGGCAGTGAGTTCGACCGACGGTGCCATCGAGGCACATCAACTCGTCAAGACCTACGCCGCCCGCGGCAGCAAGCATCGCATCCGCGCGCTGGACGGGCTGGACATCAGCGTTCCGCATGGCATCATCTACGGTCTGCTCGGCCCGAACGGAGCAGGCAAGACCACAACCGTCAAGATCCTCACCTCGCTCGCCCGGCCCGATGCGGGGACGGCCCGCGTCGCGGGCATCGACGTGCTGGCCCGGCCGGCCCGGGTGCGGCAGGTGATCGGCGTCGTGGCGCAGCGTTCCGGTGCCGATCCGGCCGCGACGGGCCGGGAGAACCTGATGCTGCAGGGCCGGCTGTACGGGCTGCGCGGCCAGGACCCGCGAGCTCGCGCGGACGAGCTGCTCGGGCATTTCGGGCTGACGGAGGCGGCGGGCCGCCTGGTCAAGACGTATTCCGGCGGCATGCAGCGCCGTCTGGACGTCGCGCTCGGGCTGATCCACCGTCCCGCGGTGCTGTTCCTCGATGAGCCGACGACGGGCCTGGACCCAGAGTCCAGGACCGCCATGTGGCAAGAGATTGCCCGCCTGGCCGCCCATGAGGGCCTGACCGTGCTGCTGACCACGCACTACCTGGAAGAAGCAGACCGGCTGGCCAGCCGGCTGGCGATCGTGGACCGCGGCCGGGTGGTCACGTCGGGAACGCCCGACGAGCTCAAGGGGGAGCTGCGCGGGGACGTCGTGCATGTTGAGCTCCCCGCTGACACCGACGCGAGCCTGGTCGCCAGCGTGCTGGCGGGCCTGCCGGAGGTGCGGGACGTGCTGATCGCGGGCCGCGACGTATCCGCGCGCAGTGACGACGGCGCGGCTGCCGTCCCTGTCGTGCTGGCCGAACTGCTGCGGGCCGGAATCCACGCCGCGTCGGTGGCGGTGGCCAGGCCGTCGCTGGATGACGTGTACCTGCGGCATACCGGACGCCGCTACAGCGAATCGGCACCCCTGGGCGCCAACGCCGGCGAGAACGAACGGGAACTGACGGAGGCGAGCAAGTAATGGCGACCGGGCAACTCAATTCCGGCCAACTCAATTCCGGGCCTTCGGACCAGGCGGATTTCGCCGCCGCTCCGTGGCCCGCGGGGCCGACCGGCCGGGTGCCGTTCCGCACGGCGCTGGCCCACACCTGGTACCTGACCGGCAGGAAACTGCACGCCCTGGTCAGGCAGCCGTGGGTGCTGGCGTTCAGCGTCGTCCAGCCGGTGATCTGGCTGTTTTTGTTCGGGCAGCTGTTCCGTAAGGTCATCGACATCCCGGGCTTCGGCTACCACGGCACCTACCTGGACTACCTGGTGCCCGGCCTGATCGCGATGAACGCCATGTCCAACAACATGTGGGCGGGCATGACGATGATCGAGGAGATCGACCGCGGCACGCTGAACCGGTTCCTCGTCTCGCCGGCCAGCCGTATCGCGATCATGAACGCCACCGTGGCCGAACAGGCAGTCAGCACCACCGTGCAGTCGCTGATCATTGTGGCTCTCGGCCTGGCGGGCGGGGCCCGCTACCACGGCGGTGCGGCCGGGGTAGCGGTGATGGTCGCGGCATCGATCGGCGTCGGCGTGGTGTTCGGCGCGCTGTCCAACGTGGTCGGCATGACGCTGCGCTCCCGTGAGGCGATCATCGGCGTGTACACGTTCTTCATGCTCCCGCTGATCTTCTTGTCCTCGGCGTTCATGCAGACCAGCCTCATGCCGGGCTGGATGCAGGCCATCGCGTCGCGTAACCCGCTCAACTGGGTCGTTCAGATCGGCCGTTCCGCGGTCTCCGCCGCACCTGACTGGGGCGCGATCGGAGTGCGCTGCGGCGGGCTCCTCGTGCTCGCCGTGGCGTGTGTGGCCGTGTCGGTGCTGACGTTCCGCTCGTACTCCAAGAACGTCTGAGTTCGACCGAAGACGGCGGGCTCTTCCCTGGGTCCGTCCCAAGGTCCGTCCCGGCGGCCGCGGCGCCGTGCAGCCGGTCGGCGTCATCGTTGCGAATCGTGCGGATGTCCCGCGGGATAAGGGCCAGCGCGGCGGCCACGACGATGACGCCGGCGGCGGCGTACTCCGCCCGCGAGGTCCCGATCGCGGATCCGAGCGGCCCGGCGATCAGCGCTCCGGCCGGCATCGCCATCACCGTGCCGAGGACGTCGTAAGACGAGACCCGCGCGAGCTTTTCCGGCGGGATATTCCGCGCCATCGTGACCGTCCACTGGACCATCATCATCTCGACGAAGACACCCAGGCCGAAGGAGGCGGCGCAGATGGCAGCCAGCGGCAGGACCATCGCCAGCGAGAGCGGGGAAATGGCGACCGCGCCGCCGGTAAGCACCACGAACAGCATGGGCCGCCTGGGCGTGAACCGCAGCGACATCAGGCCCCCGGTGATCAGGCCGAACGCGTCCGCTGCGGTGATCGCGCCCCAGGCGGCCGCGCCGCCGAGATGCGCCCTGGCGACCACCGGGCCGAGGACCGAGAACGCCCCGTACCAGGCCATCATCACGACACAGAACTCGGCGACGATCACCCACAGCCAGGTATGCGAGCGGAACTCCGACCAGCCCTCCCGCAGTTCGGTGAGCATGCTGGGCGGCGTCCCGTTGATCCCGTTGACCCCGTCGGCCGTCCCGGACCGCGGGTTGTCCCGCCCCGCGCGGATGGACCGCAGCACCGGTACCGTGCCGACCATGCCGAGGCCGCACAGCACGAGCGCGAGGCCCGGGCTGGTCGCCGCCACCAGCAGGCCGGCCACGGCCGCGCCGGACATCTGGCCGGTGTTCATGGCCAGCCGGCTGATCGCGCTGGCCTCCTGCAGCATGCCGCCGGGAACCAGGCGGGGGAGCAGGGCCTGGGAGGCGGGGTAGAAGATCGCTATCCCGGTTCCGGTCACCGCTTCCAAGCCCATCATCGCCCACAACGACGGGTGGCCGGCCAGGACGCCGATGCCGAAGGTTCCTTCGCCGAGCGCCATCATCAGGTTGGCCGCGATGATGACCCGCTGCGGCGGAAACCGGTCGGCCGCGACGCCGCCGAGCAGAGCGAAGATGAGCGACGGCGCGATCTGGGCGGCGAGCACGTAGGACAGGTCGGTGGGTGAATTCGTTCCCTTGAGCACCGCGAAGGAGACGCCGACCAGCGAGAACCCTACCGACGCCGGCGCGATCAGCCGGTCAGCGAGGAGCAGCCGGAAGTCCCGGATCGCGAGCACGGGAAACCGGCGGAGGAGCCCACCCCGTGACATCGGCTCGGTCCTTTCCCGTTGGCGCATGGCCGGTCTGGCCAGCACCCGGCTCTGTGACGCTAGCCGCCAGGCCCGGCCGGGGGCAACTTGTTTTCCCAGCTTAAGGGGGCTAGCCAAGGGCCAGAGCCCGGGAGCGGCGGAGTCAGCAGAGCTGATCGATCCGGGTCCACACGCCCGGAGGATTGTCCGCCAGCGGCAGCCAGAGCATCGGCTGCCGGCCTTCGTACTTGAACTGGAAACCGGGATCGCCTGGATAGCGATCCTTCCGGTCCGGCCAGACCACCTGGAGATACGGCGGCCTGATGTAGCCGTAGTACCGGTCCGAGACCGCGAACATGCTGGTCGTCCGCCAGCTCGCGTGTACGGGGCGGACGGCGAGCGAGCACGGGCAGATGCCGTCGAGCTGATCGCCGGCTTCGATCACCGCGCCGTTCGCGATGCGACCAGCGACCGAGTTCAAGATGACGGTCATGTGCTCGAGGGGCAGGCCGTACATGGCCAGCTCCGGACCCTGGTGACTAAGCCAGAGACCGGCCGTGTACGCCCAGGGCGGCGCGATCTCATCGCCAAGGACGGCGGAGACCGACCAGCCGACGGTACGAATGTCGTCGGCGACGGCCTTCATGCAGGCCTCAGGATCGATGGTGGCGCCCTCATCCAGCGCCGCACACTCGGCGCACCGGCACCGTTCTTCTGGGGACTCGGCGCGGCGCCGTCGTGATGGGTTCATATCCGACACACTACGAGTGGGGTACGACATTTTCGGGGCCGCCGGCGTCCCCGGCTTCGGGGTCCTCGCGGGTGATGCCGAGGTGCCGCTCGATCGCGCTCAGCCGCTCGTCGAACTTCTCCAGCAGCGCCTGGATCGCATCCGGCGACTGCCACGGGGCCCGCGGGCCACGGAGAATCTGGACCCGCCGTAGCGCACTGGGGGCATCGCCGTGGTCTTCGGGCTCAGCCTCCAACTCCAGGATCACCTGATCCCGGAGACGGTCCAGGTTCGCGCCGAGCTTGCCAAGGACCGTGATGGCTACGCCGCGACCCTCGCTGATCAGCCCGAGCAAGAGATGTCCGGTGCCGATGTAGTCGTGGCCCAGCTCCAAGGATTCCCGCAACGACAGCTCCAGGCACTTCTTCGACCGGGGCGTGAACGGGATATGCCCGGACGGTGCCTGCTCGCCCCGGCCGATGATCACCTCGACCTCTCCCCGCGCGGCCGCCAGGGCGATGTCCGCTGACGCCAGCGCCCGGGCCGCCGCGCCCTTGCCCTCGTGCAGCAGACCGAGCAGCAGATGCTCGGTGCCGATGTAGTTGTGGTTGAGGCTCGCCGCCTCTTCCTGGGCCAAGACGACCGCGCGTCGTGACTGGCTGGTGAATCGCTCGAACATGGCGGTGCTCCCGATACAGGCCGAACTCCCAGCAGTGAACCGCTGACCCTCCCAGTGTGCACCCGATGGGTGGTCAGGACATGCGCGCCCGGAAGGCCGCGGTCTTGACCCGGTTCTGGCACGACGTGGAGCAGTACCGCCGGGTGCCGTTGCGTGAGGTGTCCACGTACACCCGGTCGCACCTGGGTGCCGTGCAGACGCCGAGCCGGTCGTGCAGTTCGCCGCCGAGCACCACGGCCAGGCCGGTGGCGCAGCCTGCCGCCCAGCCGTTCGGCAGCGAGTTGTCGGCGGCATGGTAGTGAAGGTGCCAGGACTGCCCGTCGTGCCGTTCAAGCTCGGGGTGCGCGCCGGTGCGGACGAGCAGCGCGTTGACCCGGCGGGCCGCCTCGTCCACGGCACCCGCGCTGACGGCCTCGAAGACGCCGCGCAGTTCGGCCGCGACGAAGCAGAGCTCCGCGGCTTCTTCCCAGGTGGCGGTCCGGCCGCCGGCCGCTCGCAGGACAGCGCCCACGGCCCCGGTGCGTTCCTCCGCCTCGGGCGGATGGTAGTGGCGGCCGCGGTCCTCACCGGGGGTGAGCAGGTTGACCAGTTCCACGGCCACCTTGATCACGTCATCCGTGTGACTGTTGAAGTTCACTTGACCAGTTACACCTCAGGATCTAGATTTGTGACTATCAAAGAGAGCTTAGCCAGTAACGGACGACCGGCCAAGCGTAGGCCCGACCCCAACCGGGCGAATCACCAGGGAGGCAAGGCGTGCCGGAACTTGACCGCGACACCGCACGGGACTGGATCGAGCGCTGGGA